>NZ_JAKRGI010000004.1:0-317077 GCF_022347625.1 Vibrio sp. Of14-4
TATTTAGTAAGTTATTGTTTATGTGGATAGTTGTGATGATCATGCCTTAGATAACAGGCACTGTTAAAAAGTGATAACGCGCTGGCGCGTTTTTATGTGGTCACAGAATACATAGCTCGATGTATTTGCTTTAATTTTTAGTGAGTTATGATAGCTTAATGGGAAATTAGGCAGACAGAAAAACGAGACTGCCTGTTATTAAGAATGTTAGTGTTGTGAGGGCTTATGGAATTGACTAAGTGGTTCATAGTAAATAAAGAGCTACTAGCTTTTTTTGTTACATTTATTGGTGCGGCATGGGCTGCTTATAAATATTTCGACCTAAAAAATAGAGAGGAACGACGTCATGATTATAAAGCTTATCATGAGCTAATATCAGCTTTTACAGATGGCGCCACTCTTGAAAAACAGATGGTAATTTTATACGAGCTCAGGAATTACCGACGCTACTTTGAAATAACTAAAGAGTTGCTAGAGCACTTACTAATCCGGATGGAGCGTGAAAATGCAGATTCTCAATTGATAAAGCTAACCAAGTCAACGTTGGTGTTTATAAACAAGCACTAACAAACAATTCAAACAGACCAAAAACGCATGGCATTTTTAGTTTGCATTGAGTTTTGTGTTTAGGGTAGTTTTCAGAAGCGGCATTTGTACGTTTTTGGCAGTTTAATTGGGCGTTATATTTTTGTTCGAAATAACAACTCAGCAATATCTTATCCCTGTTTTAAAGTGTGAACCCTTTCCCACTTTATACGCTGTACAGTTAAGGGTGTTTAGATTGTAATGAGTGCAACGATTGTATAATTAGGTGGTAATGGTATGAACGTGTTGGAAAACCTTAGAGTACTCAAAAAAGACATGGAAAGTAACGGTTGGGTGATCGATGTGCAAGTGCTCGGGGTCAAGTCTTTCATTTTGCCCTAGCTAAATTTATCCGAATGCCCGACATTCATAAAAAATCGCAACACAGAATTGTCCAACTATTATAGAGTTTTTGGCGGTGAAATGGTTATACGTACCGTCTAAATGGCGCTTTTAATAGTGATTGTGCACTTATTGATGTGCAACATTGCGTGTATCTCAGTACGTTGATAAGATTCGAATTTCTTATAGGATTAATGCGATTAATAGGAGTTGAGCACAAATGTCATGCGGTAATATTAGTAATATTCGGTTTGGTTCGTATAGCAGAAGAGCGATAGAAGAAATTAAAGAGCTGCAAGATATGTCAAAAGCACTTTCAGTATTTATAGGTGCCTCAGCAATGCTTGATATTTTCGGGGGAAACGGTGTTATATTAGCATCATATAAGATATACACAACCGACTTCGAGTTATTGAGCCAAGCTATGAGGTCGTCTAATCCCATACTTGTACGCCGTGTGGAAGATATTTCATTCAGAATGTATATGAAACCATCGTTACCACATCAAGAGAAGATGTTTTGGAGGTGTATGTATAATGCAATGCGCTAAAATTCTAGTGTTTGTTGCGTTAGCTTTTACTAACGCCCAAGTATTTGCGAATGACTTTCTAGATAACTATTACTCGAAAGTTGAAGAATGTATAGCAATAGAAAAAAACAAACCAGATGTAACCGAAAATCAGATTTCTATACGTGAGGTAAAATATCTATCAATTATTCGTAGTTTGAGAATAGAGAGCTGTTCAAAAGTAGAAGAGTTGTCCTACATCGAAAATACAAAAAACTCTATGTTGAAGGCAACATTATCGACTTATAACAAAATGGACTTATCGAAGTTAACAACCAAGGAACTAGTTCTTTTAACAGAACTCGATAGTAAGCTTAAAGCCTATAGTCTTGAAACTGACCTTTTATCAATATTCGAAGACTTGGAAGTAGACCAAAAGAAGTGAAGTAATCATAATCATGATAAAAGAAGTGGTTTTAACCACTTTTTCATCATGTTGAATTAGGAAGGGAAATATGTACACCAAATAAGATATAGATGGGATTCCTATAAATAAGCTACCAATTTTGGAGTTTGTTGGTAACTCTGAAAAGAAATATAAGCCTATAGCGTATAATGTATAGAAAATGCTGACTAATATTTCATCTTTTTCTTTTTCTTTTTCTTTCCAAAAGAAAAAAATAATTAAAAATGGAGTAAAGATTAATTCCATAACTTCTTTGTTACAATTAATATATATTTATCAATAAACTCCATTTTACTCTCATTTCTTTACCTATTCTAGTGTACCTGTCTTTATTTGTGACTTGCTAATTTATAAAAATAGCTTTCCTCTGGTTCCTTACGCACTATGCCTGACCAAATCATTTAGGGAAGCAATAAATATCATGATTACAGCAATTAGAAAAAGTGCTCGGGGTCAGATCTTTCATTTTGCCCTAGCCAAATTTATCCGAACGCCTGACATTCATCTGAAATCGTAACCTGGTTTTGTCCAATTCCTATCTACCTATCAATAAGAATTGGACGTGTCTTAAAATAATCCCTGTGCTTTTAGCAACTGAAGCGCATCAAATGGAGTAGATAAATAGGAGGCGATAAACTTTTGGGTATCTTCAATACCAATTTCGTTGACTTTCTGCTGTAAATCTTTATCTCCCTCAACAAGACTTAGCCATTCATTCAATGGTTTTTTATCACCAGAGTAAGCAACGTAATTAACCAAAGCGCTGGTATAAGTTTGACGCTCTTTTAATGAACACTGCTGTGACGCATAAGCAAAACCATATTGGATAACAGTTTGTTTTTCAGACTTATCTAGTTTTGTAAACCACTCTGTATCAAGTGCTTTTGAATAATCAAAATCTTTCCTTATTGACTTGCATTCAGCTACACGCTGATTGAGAAGGGAGTAATTAGAGTCCATTTCATGTTTAAGCTGATTGGCCCAAGCGTCGAGATTTTCAGAATGAACTGACAAGCTGCAAAGAGCCAGCCCTATTAGCAGAGGTTTAAAGCGCATTATATACACACCTCCAAAATTTACCTTCCTTGCCATTGGTTTGCCATGTTAAAGGTTCGGCTATCTAGGTTAATCCAAAAGACCGATATAGAGCAAGACACACCGCAGAAACATTCCCATCATTAATCAAATAACAAGTATTCATTTATCTTCATGTTATTTCACTTTGGTAAGTCTTTGATTAGAGTACAAAATGGAAACCTTGATGCATAGTAAGCAGAATTAAAAGCAATGAGCCTAACGAGTAGACAAATACATCAACATATAACAACCAAGCACAATGCATTACAAGCAACGGATAATAGCAATGAGTTTATTCTCACGCTTCCTGTCAAAAAAGTATACCGAGTATTAGTAGATGCTGATGGCAAAGCCACATCCGTCATAAGACAGAACCCTAAACAATTGTTTGGCGCCAAATGTAAAACATCAATAGCAAACTTTCTTAGCAAAAGTAACAATGCAAAGGCGCTAAAAGTACTGCAAAAGCTGGACATGAATTGCGGTCAGATCATTAATGAGTGCAATAAAGAAAATGCCGTCACGACGATTCAAGCAGCCTTTCGAGGGTTTGTCGCTCGTCGTTCGCTAACACCAGAAAACGATTTCGGCTTTAAAAAGATGACCAACGAAAATCATGGTCGAACCTACTACTTTGACTCAACAAAAGAAAACCCTCACTTGAGAACGCCTGATCACCCCATCAAATACGGTAATGCTGGCGCTTTTAAAACCGTGACTCATGCTGACTCTTCATTTGTTCAGCTATCGAATCCAAGCATTTCTCTCGAAGCAGCTAAAAATGAAAATAAGCTTGCAGACGAGTTGTCTCAGTTTTCTTCGGTCTGTCATTCAAGATATGTGGAAGATAAAACGGTACTGGCAAGAAACGGTGGCAATGAAATTGCTGATCAGCGAAGAAAATACAATAGAAGGTTTCCACTAGAATCATTTCGCATAGCTTGCCAAGATCTTGCTGCTATGCACGACTTAGATATCTATATGCGAGATATTAAGCCTGAAAATATGGTGATAAAAGATGGGGTGGCAAGACATATAGACCTTGATTTTGTCACCACACCCAATGGTGGCACTTACCCGTTTGAACAAGTGTGTGGCACACCGTATATGGTAACTAGGGGGCTAATTAAAGAGAGAGAGTCTGGCGACAAAGAACGAATTAAAAAAGCGCTAAAATCCGGTGATCAATTCGCCATGTTACAAACAATGATGTATGCCAATGGAGGAAGCAAACTAAGAGACCAAGTCCGCCAACACGATGGCGCTGGTGAAGTGGGCGTAGCTATCACTAGGGTTCACAGAGATTGGGCCAGAGACAACATACTGCCGCAACATAAAAACCATGTACTCAAGTTTCTCGCCAACCCTACAGCAAGCCCTTTACCCGCTCCGCTGCACTTGCTAATAAAGTGGGATAACTAGAGTCTTCATCTGGTATCAAAATGGACACATCACAAATCCCCATTGTGGTGTGTCCCAGCCACAAACTGAATCGTCAAGAAAGTCACTCTAATACGTTGCTGTTATACCTTGTTCAGCCTGCTTAGGATAGAGGAATGTTTTTGCATCCAATCCAATAAAGGCTGTTCGAGCTGATTAATAAAAGCATTCCACTTCTGTGGTCTTGAAGATGCATTGCTAAACCTGTAGAGCAAGCCCATACGACGGCCATAAAAAGCCATAATTTCAATAGCTAACTCCTCTACATCGTCATTGCTAACATCTGTATATGAGCAATTAGCCTCTTTTACCAAGAGATATTTCTTAGCTACCGATTTTGCTAATTCAAAATCTGGGTAGGTGGACAACCAACTGGCAATATCTGCCGCTTTATTTTGAAAGCTAAACAGTTGCCAGTCAATTTTTACAAGCTCACCATTTTCGCGAAGTCGCCAGTTTAGTGGGTAGGCATCTCCGGTACACATCACTTGCTTCTCATCATGTAGTTTCTCGCATATTGGTTGAAACTTATACATCATAGCTATGAGATCGCTTGATAAATCACTTTCTAAACTCAAGACATCAGAACAGTGCCAAGCGTTATCAAACAGCTTAATATCGGAGTTTGAAATCGGTAATTCGTGAATACGTGTCAGAATCTTAAGCGCGTTAACATCACGATTCCAATTTGATTCAGGCCAAGAATACGGAATATATTCAAATTGTAACCAATTCTCAGTACCAAGTTTTCCACTATCGACCAACTTTGGAAGCCAAGTGACATTAGGGAGGTTGTCAGGGGTATAACAAGTAAAAAAATCATACTCTACTTGCTCACTTTGGAACTTAACTATCGACTTCTTAGTTCCATCGTCAATAAAATATACATCACTTTCACTTAGTCCATCAGTTAGTGGTTTAATATAGCCATTTTTGCCTATGAGGCTGTTTAAGAAACATAATTGGGGATCTGAGACTGGAGTCATTTACAATTCCTTTACTACCGAATTACTATCTCAAGGGATGAGTTAAACGAAAATCTATACGCTAGTTAGAATACATCCGCACTATAACAGCTAAAGTAAAACATCCAATATGCAGCCCAATTTTCACATCAACTCATACCCATTCAACAGTATTGAAGGTATAACTAGGCCATTGTTCTTTATTGGGGTTTTCAATGGATTATATTGCTCTTTCCCGAATCAGTTTGAAGCACCTAACCGTGCTCCACGTCCTACTGAGCACCCACAGTGTCAATGGCACATCAGAAGTCCTTTGTGTAACCGCTTCAAGTATCAGTAAAACACTTGGTCAGCTAAGGGAACAACTCAATGATGAGTTGTTTTATCGCGATGGTACTTCATTAGTCCCCACCCCTTTTGCTTTAGCAGTGGCGAATGATATACACAAGATTCTGTGTTCTATGAATCAAATTCTTCATCAAGGGGAATTTGAGCCAGAAAGCTACACCGGTACATTGGCTCTTTCAATGCGTGAAAGCACCTTTGACCTGTTTTGCGATCGCATCAGCGCCATCAGTTCTAAACTGAGCTCAGCCAAAATTCAGATTTTTGCTAAAGAACAACTTAGCTTTGAAGCTTTGCTGCGTGGACAAGTTGACTTTATGATCCTGCCACATGATATCAGTCAACCACCAACTCGCAGCCGCGATCTGATATGGGAGCAAATTGAACAAGACGAAATGATATGCCTAATGAATCCAAAACACTCACTGGCCAACAAACCCTTAAGCATTGAAGATTATCTTTCATGTCAGCATGTAGGAATTTTAGATAAAGATCTCTCTGAGCCGTATTTTGAGCAGCTACTCACCCAGCAATACCAACCTAGACAAGTACGTATTTCGGTCGCAGACTTTGGTTCAGCGGCGACAATTTGTCATCAATCTGAACTGCTGTTTACTTGTTCTAAAATGTGGGCGGAGAAATCACTTCAAGCCAAAGGGCTCATCCAAAAGCCACTGCCATTCTCATATGGGAAAGTCGCCTACAGCTTAGTTTGGAATCAAGCCAGTCTAAACAATCCAGCACTCAAGTGGCTTCACTCTCAACTCGTTAAGCCTAGTTAGACATACACACTAGGCAATTGAATCCGATTAGGGATCAATGGCCTAAGTGACTGATAAAAACTTAGCATTTGTGGTTCACTGCACTTTTCCCATTGCAGTGCCTCCCCCTCTACGCCGTGATGCTGAAAGGCATTTAATCTGACTATTACTGTCTCTGGCAATTGATTAATCAAGCATGCTATATTATCGACCTCTCGGTCCAAATCGCTTTTTTGCGGAATATGGAGCAAACGAATCTCGTGCAGTTTTTTGTTTTTCGCCAAGTAACGTATCGATTGAATAACTTTGTGATTGCTTCTCCCTACTAACCATAGGTGTGTTTCTTGTTGCCAGGATTTAAGGTCTATCATAGCGCCGTCCAAATAAGGGAGTACCCTATTCCAACCTGACTCGCTCAAATAGCCATTACTATCGATAAAACAGGTTAAATGCCCAAGCTCACTATCATCTTTGATTCGCTCAAAAAGCTCTATGATAAAGGGCAACTGCATCGTCGCTTCACCCCCTGAAATTGTGATCCCACTAATAAACCATTTTTGGCCATGGATAACCGACAGCACCTCAGAGACTGTCAAGTGATGTACTTTCGGGCTAGAACGATAGCTACAAACATCAATACATTGATCGCAATGGGTGCATAGGCCCTCATCCCACTTCACTTTGCCCTTATTATCCAATGACAATGCATTTTCTGGGCATCCAGCCACACAGTCACCGCAATCATTACAGTAATTAATTGTGTGGGGGTTATGGCAATTGATACAATTGAAATTGCATCCTTGCAGAAAAAGGACCAGACGATTGCCTGGCCCATCGACACAAGAAAAGTTAAGAATACGACTTACAATGGCTTGCCTTTCTGTCATTGTTTGTCCTATTTATACGAGGGTTGCATTTCCATACTCACAACCCGTGGCGAGCGTTGTAATATCCCTGTATTATTCGCAGCTTCTGCCCCCAACCAAGTGGTATTTTTACGCGAGCCATGCTCAGAAAACTTCTCAATATCAGACAGCTTAATCATGTAGCCAGTTACTCTCACTAAATCATTCGATGCGACATTAGCAGTAAACTCACGATAGCCTGAATTAAGCGCACCTTTGCACAAATTAAACATGGCCTCTGGGTTAGATTTTACCGTCTCGTCTATGGTCAAAATATCGCTAATCCCTGAAGTATAATGCTTGTGGTGTTTCGCTGTCGCTTGAACATAGGTAACGGGATCCGGCTCCGTTCCATAGGGTATCCTCACCCCCGGGGTAACGCCTTTATCTAAGGCAATACCACCTTGTGCATGCAGCAATGCTTTACCATCAATGCCATATTTGACCGTTGAGCTTTCCACTATCTCGGCCAATTTATCGGAAATCTGATAACCTAACTCGTTAGCCTCAGCGTTATGACCATAAAGCCCCTGAGCACCTGCTTTTTCCATCAGAATATTCACCGCTTCTGCCATTCCATAAATGCCGAACATGGGCGCAAAACGTGATTCCTCAATCAAACCTTCTTGAGCCAAGAACCCATTAAAGAAATACGATTTTTCATGAAGGAAGGCGCTGCGAGCGTCCATTAACTCAACCATCAGTTCGCTATAGTCAAGTAATAGATTATTGAAAAAATCATCAAGATCTAATGCACGTTCTGCTACCAGTTTTAAGTTCATTCTAACCAGTGTGTTTGAGCCACCAGCTAAAGGCAGTGAATTGGAACAGCTCACTATGCCAAAACGCTTATCACCATAGCTTTGTGCATGTATAGGGTAGTTAGCAATATGAGGTTTACTACACGCACATATGTTGCTTGTGGCTTGGCGCAGTAAATCATCCGGCGTCACCTTGGGGTCATACATAAAAGTCAGATTTGGAGCAACCTGCTTTAGCTCAACATCAATTCGTAATATTGCCCGGCAAACAATATTATCCGTTGGGCCAATGTTTACGTGCATAAATGCATCGGGTAATGTCCTATCCAGCATTACCCAAAACCGCTTGAGTTTTTGATATACTGACTCTTCATCAAGCTCGCCTACATAAGGCATCAGTACTTCATCTAGATGACCAAGATAGACAGGAATACTGGTAACCGATGGCACATGGTGGTAAAGAATAGTCAGCAAATTGATCGCATCATCAAAATCTTTGGCAGGCTCTAACTCAAGATATTCAGAGCCTTGAGCAAGATATTTAGCATAATCTGGCAGTACGTAGCGCGGTTTAAACGGGGCGTGCCCTTCAAATAGATCACACAAAATCCCCGAGTCCATGGCTGCTTGCGCAGGCTCGGATAATGAAAGGTAAGGAAGGTTACCCTCGGCTTCTAACGCGAGGTATTGGCTTTTTTGTTTCGGGTTAAGGTTTGCGTCCGTGATGATGTCTTGCACGCGAGTTTGAAAAGAGTTCAAGCTGTTAGACATAAAGTATCTCCATTTTTCGAAACTTTACGCTAGCGATGTTTTATTCTGCTAATGAATTCTCTTTCATAATATGTTTCCATTTTGGAAATTGTCGAAAAAAACCCAGCAAATACACGCTGGGCTTTTTAGTAGTTAGAGTTTGAAACGGCCTATCTCTTGTTCTAATTGGTAGGATAAATCAGAGAGCTGAGCAGCCTGCGCCGCTGCATCATGCGCCTCTCCTGCCAATTCATCAGACACATCGCGAATACCAACCGTATTACGCGTGATTTCAGATGTGACAGACGCTTGTTCTTCTGCAGCGGAAGCAATTTGTGTCGCCATGTCACTGATTTGCTCAACCGCGGTCTGAATTTGATTAAGACTAATGGCAGCCGAATCTGCATCCGTTACGCTCGTTTCAGCCAACTGACGACTATCTCCCATGATGTTGACCGCTTTACCCGTCGTGCCTTGAAGCGTTTCTATCATCTGCTGAATTTCTTTAGTTGAAGCATGGGTGCGCTGGCTAAGGACACGAACCTCATCAGCAACGACTGCAAAGCCTCGCCCTTGCTCTCCAGCACGTGCAGCCTCAATGGCCGCATTAAGTGCAAGCAGGTTTGTTTGTTCTGCAATATCTTGAATGGTAGAAAGAATGGTGCTGATACTATTACCGTGCACTTCAAGCTCTTGAATAACGTCAGTGGCCACTTCCACTTCTTGCGCCAAGTTCTGGATTGAGCTTTGAGTCTGTATCACTTGCTCTCCACCGTGCACACAAGCGGTCACTGCTTCTGACGAGTTCTGAGCGGTATTATCTGCATTACCCGCTATTTCTTGGGTGGCCGCAGCCATTTCATTGATGGCCGTTGCCACCATATTGATTTCGTCTTGCTGCAAACGAATGCGCGCACTACGCTCTTCTGCTTGTGCCGCTGTCTGTTTCGATTGCTCAGACAAAGATGCCGAGACCTTACTTAGCTTGGAGACCATTGCGTGCATATTGCCAACAAAAGTATTGAAGTTTTCCGCTAATTGACCCACTTCATCATCGCTACGCGGCTCAAGACGCTGTGTTAAATCACCCTCACCCGATGCAATTTCTTCAAGAGCAGCAGAAACTCGTCCGAGATCACGAAACAAGAAGCTGACCAGCCAAGAAACAACCGCAATCACCAGTAAAGTAACAATGAGAGCAGTCAGAATTAGGTCTTGTAATAGATCCGAGTGCGCCGCCTCTTCTGTTTGACGATCCATTTCAAGCGCTAAAATCCACTCGGTCCCGGGGACTTTTTTGAAAAAGTAAAACTTCTCTTCTCCATTACGCTCGGTAATTTTCATTGAGCCGTCATTGGCCGAGCGCTCAACCGCTGCCATAGAAAGTTCTTCAGAAAGACTTGAAACAGGTTTAAGTAACAACTCTTTATTTGGGTGCGCGAGAAACGTTCCGTCTTGAGCATCAATCAGCATTGCGTAAGCATTGTCACCTGCATCAAGATTAATTACATCATTAACTAGCTGATCAATAAGTACATCAGCACCAACCACTCCGACAAAGGTACCATTTTGACGAACTGGCTCTGCAATAGTGACCAGTAAAGCATTGGTAATGGCATCTTTATATGCAGTGGTAATTATTTGCTGGCCTGCATTATTGGCATCTTGATACCAAGGACGAACACGAGGGTCGTAATCTGCACGATTACGCTCTGGATGCGAGCGGAGCATTTCTCCTTCTGGCGTACCAAGGAAAATATCGTCAAACCCTCCCGCTTTTCGCGCTTGCTGCAGAAAAGGTACAACATCGGTTTGTTGTGTATAACCATTAAATGACTTAGCAATATCTTTACGTATCGTTATCCAGTCAGAAATACCTTCTGAGGCGGTTTTGGTCAGGCTATCTGCCCGAGCAATTACGCCATTACGAGTTTGTTTAAAAAGCTGATCAGCCGAAAGCCAAGTAAGTGCACCTGCCATTAACAATACTGCTAATAAACTAGCACCAATGAGTTTTTGTTTTAGAGACAATTTCATAATTTTTATATGAGTTGAAGAACAGACAGAAGTTGCTAATTTTATAGACAAACTTTTCCCGTTGCACGTAATATTATTAAAATATCACTTACATGTAACCTTTTGTAATATTGATAAGTTTTTGACGTCATTATTATGTCTAAAATACCTAGTCATTATTATATTGGCGACAGGTTTGAGGGATAGGTTAAATAATTTTAATCTATATTGTTCATTGAAAGCTGTATATAAGTTACCTCAAAAAAAAAGCCGAGCATAATGCTCGGCTTATTCAATATTAAAAATGATTTACTGCTATTCTTCGCTATTATCAGAGCTTGTCTCTGCGATCTCAGCGCTTACATTCGCTTCGTCATCCTCACCTTGTGGTAATTCCGACTCTTCGATCTCATCGATGCGCTGCAAACCAACAACATTTTCATCATCAGCAGTTCGAATCAAAGTAACGCCTTGAGTATTTCGTCCAACTTGGCTTACTTCTGCAACACGTGTTCGAACCAATGTTCCAGCGTCTGTGATCATCATCATCTCATCACCTTCTTCGACTTGGACAGCACCAACAACGCTACCATTTCGCTCAGACACTTTGATAGAAACAACACCTTGAGTTGCTCGACCCTTAGTCGGGTACTCGGTCAATTCAGTTCGCTTACCAAAGCCATTTTGCGTGACCGTTAGGATATCACCTTGGTTAGAAGGTACAATCAGAGACACAACTTGATCATCATCCGCTAGCTTAATACCACGTACACCAGCAGCTGTTCGTCCCATTGCTCTAACTTTATCCTCAGTAAAGCGAACTACTTTACCTGATTTAGAAAACAGCATGATATCGCTGTTGCCATCTGTGATATCGACACCGATTAACGAGTCGTCATCGCGTAAGTTAACCGCAATAAGACCGTTTGAGCGAACGTTAGCAAACTGATCAAGTGATGTCTTCTTAACCGTACCATCACCTGTCGCCATAAAGATGAACTTATCAGCTGAAAATTCGTCGACTGGCAGAATAGCCGTAATACGCTCATTTTCTTCCAGCGGTAATACATTAACAATTGGCTTACCACGTGCAGTGCGCGTTGCCTGAGGCAATTGATATACTTTCAGGCGATAGGTTTTACCTCGTGTAGAGAAGCACAAGATGTTGTCATGGGTATTAGCAACGAGAAGACGTTCAATATAGTCTTCGTCTTTCATCTTAGTTGCACTCTTACCTTTACCACCACGACGCTGAGCTTCATAGTCGTTGAGTAACTGGTACTTCACATAACCTTCATGAGACAGTGTAACAACAACGTCTTCACGAGCAATAAGCTCTTCCATATCAATATCATGGATAGCGGCCGTAATTTCAGTACGGCGTGCATCGCCAAAGCCATCGCGAACGGCTTCTAATTCTTCACGAATCACTTCCATCAAGCGCTCAGTGCTTGCCAGAATGTGCATCAGTTCAGCAATTTCTTCTAGAAGCTGCTTATACTCATCAAGAATTTTTTCATGCTCTAGGCCTGTCAACTTCTGCAAACGAAGATCTAGAATGGCTTGGGCTTGTTGCTCAGTCAAAAAGTACTGATTATCGCGAATACCAAACTGAGGCTCCAACCAGTCAGGGCGCGCAGCATCGGTGCCAGCACGCTCAAGCATTGCCGCAACATTACCTAGATCCCAGCCACGAGCTGTCAATCCAGCTTTCGCTTCTGCCGGTGTTGGTGCGCGGCGAATAAGCTCAATAATTTCGTCGATATTCGCTAAAGCAAGCGCAAGACCTTCAAGGATATGAGCACGATCACGAGCTTTGCGTAATTCAAAGATAGTGCGTCGAGTCACCACTTCACGGCGGTGGTCAACAAAACACTTCAGCATTTCTTTAAGATTAAATAGTTGAGGCTGACCATTGTTCAGCGCAACCATGTTAATACCAAAAGTCGTCTGAAGCTGAGTGTTAGTGTAAAGATTGTTTAATACAACTTCACCGACTGCATCACGCTTACATTCAACAACAATGCGCATGCCGTCTTTATCAGACTCATCGCGAAGTGCACTAATGCCCTCCACTTTTTTATCTTTTACAAGCTCTGCTATCTTTTCAACCAGTCGCGCTTTGTTAACTTGATAAGGTATCTCAGTAACGACTATGGTTTCTTTGCCATTTTTATCGGTTTCGATATCGGCCTTAGATCGCATATAAATTTTGCCGCGACCTGTTTTATACGCATCGACTATTCCTTTACGACCACTAATAAGCGCTGCCGTTGGAAAATCGGGGCCTGGAATATATTCCATTAGCTCATCAATAGTAATGGCTTCGTTTTCGATATACGCAAGACAGCCATCAATCACTTCACTAAGGTTATGTGGAGGGATGTTGGTTGCCATACCGACTGCGATACCAGAAGCACCATTGACCAGCAGATTAGGTACTTTAGTTGGTAGAACTGCAGGGATCTGCTCAGTACCATCATAGTTTGGTACGTAGTCTACCGTTTCTTTATCAAGATCAGCCAAAAGTTCGTGGGCAATTTTCGCCATTCGAACTTCGGTATAACGCATTGCCGCTGCTGAATCACCATCAATGGAACCAAAGTTACCTTGACCATCAACAAGCATATAACGCAATGAGAACGGTTGAGCCATACGTACAATCGTATCGTATACCGCACTATCACCATGTGGGTGATACTTACCGATCACATCACCCACAACACGGGCAGACTTCTTATATGGTTTATTCCAATCATTGCCCAGCACATTCATCGCGAACAATACGCGGCGGTGCACAGGCTTTAGGCCATCACGCACATCAGGAAGAGCACGACCCACGATAACGGACATCGCATAGTCAAGGTATGAACCTCTTAGCTCATCTTCAATGTTAACGGGCGTGATCTCTTTAGCTAGATCGCTCATAGAGCCAATATCCCTCTATTTATAGATCGTATGTACAATACGTTTAAGTCGCAAAAATATAACACACAAATGCCCACTTCGGCATTACTTTCCCTCTCCTTTTATCAGGTTGTGAGCTTGGTTGTGGATCAAATGCTGAGAAAATAAACACTGTTGTTTTATCTTTATAGATACAGGCTATTTTTTAGGCACTACATAAAAAATTAAGCCGAGTATGGAGTGTGATGAGTTACAGCGTATAATGTCGCCCTATCCACGGATACTTATCGAGAAAAATACCGTTTATGACGCTTTCAAAAAATGTTGACCCGAACGAAATCAAAAAATTTGAAGAGATGGCTTCACGTTGGTGGGACAAAGAAGGAGAATTCAAACCTCTTCACCAAATCAATCCATTACGCCTCAATTACGTTTTGAATCGTGCCAATGGTTTATTTGGCAAAAAAGTACTCGATGTCGGCTGCGGTGGCGGAATCCTTGCAGAAAGCATGGCAAAAGAAGGAGCAATAGTAACTGGACTTGATATGGGCAAAGAGCCGCTTGAAGTCGCTCGACTTCACGCCCTTGAGACAAACACTGAGCTCACCTATATCCAAAGTACAATAGAAGATCACGCTGTGGATAACCAAGGCCAATATGATGTGGTCACTTGTATGGAAATGCTGGAGCATGTTCCTGACCCACAATCGGTTGTCTCCGCTTGTTCAAAGCTTGTCAAACCGGGTGGACATGTTTTTTTCTCGACACTTAACCGTAACATCAAATCCTATTTATTCGCTATTGTAGGCGCTGAAAAGCTGCTTCGTATCGTTCCAGAAGGCACTCATGATCATGATAAGTTCATTCGACCTGCTGAGCTTCTTAAAATGATTGACCACACCGAACTCACAGAAATGTCAATCACGGGTCTTGGTTACAACCCAATCACTGACACCTACAAGTTAGGAAAAAATGTAGACGTTAACTACATCATTCACACCAGTAAGTTTTAGCCATCAATTGATACAAACACTTGCTCAATCCGTATAAATCGGTAGCTAGCATAGGCTACCGTTTTTGTTTTAATTTCAAGCTTTATTTTGATGTTTTGGTTCCAAAATGAGCACTCAAAAATCATGCTCAGAATTATTGAAAGATCAAGGGATTTTTTTTTAAATATGGTTACTAATAAACCGATCTAAAAATGGCAGTTTTATACAATCAAGTGGCTCCTAACTCCATCGGTTAGTACCCACTTACTGAAATTTTTAATTTTGTTAGTTATCCACAAGTCATCCAAGTTGTTCAACTTGAAAAGCTTCGCGCATAGCACTATCTTGTAAGTCGTAAAGCAATTAACCCCTATATGTTGTGTTTGGACTACAATATGTAGATAGACTTTGATCACAAAGCTGGAACGTTTTTGAAGCAATTTGCATAAAAACACGGCTTTTATCAGTTTTGTTAGGGAAATTAAGCAGAATGAACCAACAACTCACCGTTACTAAACGTGATGGACGCAAAGAAAGTATTGATCTAGATAAGATCCACCGAGTCATTACTTGGGCTTCAGAAGGCCTAGATAACGTTTCAGTCTCTCAAGTAGAACTTCGCGCCCACATTCAGTTCTATGATGGTATTACCACATCAGATATTCATGAGACTATCATCAAATCAGCTGCTGACTTGATTTCAGAGGAAACGCCAGATTATCAATATCTTGCAGCTCGACTCGCGGTATTCCACTTGCGTAAGAAAGCTTATGGTCAATACGAGCCTCCAAAGCTCTATGACCACGTTGCTCGTCTAGTGGATTTAGGCAAATACGATCAGAATATTTTGCAAGATTATACCAAAGCAGAATTGGATGAACTTGATAGTTATATAGACCACAAGCGCGACCTAGACTTTTCTTATGCTGCGGTTAAGCAGCTTGAAGGTAAATACTTTGTCCAAAACCGTGTTTCAGGTGAGATATACGAAAGTGCTCAGTTTTTATATATTCTTGCAGCGGCGTGTTTGTTTGCAAAATACCCACAAGAAACAAGACTTAGCTATATCAAGCGCTTTTATGACGCAACGTCAACATTCAAAATATCTTTACCAACACCGATCATGGCTGGCGTACGCACACCAACACGCCAGTTCAGTTCATGTGTACTTATCGAGTGTGGTGACAGCTTAGATTCCATTAACGCTACCGCTAGCTCTATCGTACGCTATGTTTCGCAAAGAGCAGGGATTGGTATTAACGCTGGACGCATTCGTGCACTGGGTTCAGAAATCCGCCGCGGTGAGGCTTTCCATACGGGTTGTATTCCTTTTTATAAGTATTTCCAAACCGCGGTCAAATGCTGTTCTCAGGGTGGTGTGCGCGGCGGTGCTGCAACTGTTTTCTACCCGCTATGGCATGGTGAATCGCAAGCTCTGATGGTGCTCAAAAACAACCGAGGTGTAGAAGAGAACCGTGTTCGCCACATGGACTATGGTGTTCAATTAAACAGGCTGATGTATCAACGTCTGGTTGAAGGTGGAAACATTACTTTATTCTCGCCTTCAGATGTTCCTGGTCTTTACGACGCATTTTTTGAAAATCAAGATGAGTTCGAACGCCTTTACGTTCAGTACGAAAATGACCCTTCAATTAAGAAAGAATCCGTCAAAGCCGTTGAGCTTTTCTCTATCTTAATGCAAGAAAGAGCGTCTACCGGTCGTATCTACATCCAGAACGTAGACCACTGTAATACTCACAGCCCATTCGATTCAGAAGTTGCTCCAGTACGTCAATCAAACTTGTGCTTGGAGATTGCGCTGCCAACTAAACCTCTCACTAATGTAGAGGATGAGTCAGGTGAAATCGCTCTCTGTACGCTTTCTGCATTTAACCTTGGTGCTATTGAATCTCTTGATGACTTTGAAGAACTGTCAGACTTGGTAGTAAGAGCGCTCGATGCTCTGCTCGATTATCAAAACTACCCTCTCCCGGCAGCGAAAAGATCAACGATGAATCGACGCACTCTAGGTGTGGGTGTCATCAATTACGCTTATTACCTTGCAAAAAATGGGGTGAAGTATTCTGATGGCAGCGCCAATGGATTAACCCATCGCACTTTTGAGGCAATGCAGTATTACTTGCTAAAAGCATCGGTTGCCTTGGCTAAAGAGCAAGGAAGATGCCCAGCCTTTAACGAAACTAACTATGCAAAAGGCCTATTGCCAATCGATACCTACAAGAGTGATGTCGATTTAATCTGTGACGAGCCTCTACATTATGATTGGGACACGCTGCGCACCGAAATCATGACACATGGCCTTCGTAACTCGACACTGACCGCCCTAATGCCTTCTGAAACATCGTCTCAGATTTCGAACGCGACAAATGGTATCGAGCCTCCTCGCGGTTACGTATCAATCAAGGCATCAAAAGACGGCATCCTGAAGCAGGTGGTCCCCGAGTACAGTGAGTACAAAGAGAACTACGAACTACTGTGGGATATAGGCTCCAATGATGGATACTTGCACTTAGTCGGTATTATGCAGAAGTTTGTTGACCAAGCGATATCAGCGAATACCAACTACGACCCTACTCGCTTCGATAAGGGTAAGGTCCCGATGAAGAAGCTATTACAGGATCTACTCACAGCCTATAAATATGGTGTGAAAACACTTTATTATCACAACACTCGCGACGGTGCGAGTGATGACCAAAAAGACGCAGTGCCAGAAGATGATGATTGCGATGGTGGCGGTTGTAAGATCTAACCCCTAATCACCAATGTGATTAGAAACAAATTAACAGATTGTTTGCCCCTCAGTAGAGGGGCTTAAAAGGAAAGAGGCAGCATGGCTTACAGTACTTTTAACCGAAATAAAAATGACCAATTAAAAGAACCTATGTTCCTTGGTCAATCCGTAAATGTTGCTCGCTATGACCAACAAAAATTCGAAATATTTGAAAAGCTTATCGAAAAGCAACTTTCATTTTTCTGGCGACCAGAAGAAGTTGATGTTTCAAGCGATCGCATCGACTACAACAAGCTTCCTGAGCATGAAAAGCATATTTTCATTTCTAACTTGAAGTATCAAACTTTGCTTGACTCAATTCAAGGACGCAGTCCAAACGTCGCTTTACTTCCGTTAGTATCACTACCGGAAGTTGAAACTTGGATTGAAACTTGGTCGTTTTCTGAGACGATTCACTCACGTTCTTACACTCATATCATACGTAACATCATCAATGACCCTGCTATTGTGTTTGATGATATCGTAGAAAATGAGCACATATTAAAGCGTGCAGAAGATATTTCTCAGTACTACGATGACTTAATTCAGTTAACCAATGACTACCATCGTTACGGTGAAGGCACGCATACCGTTAACGGTGAGCAAATCACTGTTAAATTGCACGACCTCAAGAAAAAGCTCTACATCTGCTTGATGTCTGTGAACGCTTTAGAGGCTATTCGATTTTATGTAAGTTTTGCCTGCTCCTTCGCTTTTGCAGAACGTGAATTGATGGAAGGTAATGCGAAAATCATCAAGCTAATCGCACGTGATGAGGCTCTCCACCTAACTGGTACACAGCACATGATAAATCTGCTACGTAACGGTCAGGATGATTTTTCATTCATGCAAATTGCAGAAGAGTGCAAGCAAGAATGCTTCGACTTGTTTAAAGCCGCCGCCGAACAAGAAAAAGAATGGGCCGAGTACTTGTTTAAAGATGGATCCATGATAGGTCTCAACAAAGATATTCTTTGCCAGTACGTTGAATACATTACAAATATTCGTATGCAGGCCGTCGGACTCGATGCAGCATACCCAGAGGCTACGTCTAACCCAATTCCATGGATAAATGCTTGGTTATCATCAGATAATGTTCAAGTTGCTCCGCAAGAAGCTGAAATATCATCTTATCTTGTGGGACAGATAGATAGTGATGTTCAAGCAGATGACTTTAAGGACTTTGAGCTCTAATGCCCAACATAAAGATCAACGGAACTACATCAATTCAGTCTAATCCTTCTAACACAGTTTTAGAGACAATGGAGAATGCTGGAATAATACCTGAATACAACTGCCGAGATGGGCACTGTGGTGCCTGTCGCTGCAAGCTAGCCAAAGGTGAAGTAGAATACGTTGGTTTTGCAATGGCCTACACTGAAAGTGATGAAATTTTACCCTGTATATGTAAGGCGAAATCTGACATAGAAATTGAAAATGTCACTTATAGCCTTAATGACAAAAGTGCATAATCATTCACTTTTAATAACCCGACTTAATCAGTCGGGTTATTTATATATAAGGTTTACACACGAACTTTAATTCGGGCTAAAAATTCATCAGCGGTCTGTGTAGATACAGCTTTGCTTGCAATTTCTCTTCCTCCATCGTCAAACAGAGACAAGCGATAGCCTAATGAATTTGTATGATTTTCTTCTTCTGGCACACTGAGCCAAATCGAGCTAGCATCATGACCAAACTCACTAAGTGATTCTCCTAGCACGACTTTTTGGCCTGCAACTTGATACCAAACTACAATTCTCGAATGTTGGCACATGCGAACCTCCCTAGGTAAAACCTCTGATGAACTTTCATTTTAAGCACAAATGAAACAAATGCACGTACCAATTATGGAGCTCATCAGCCATCTATTAAAAATCATAACTTTAAGCGTTAGATGATTTTCTTCTAAAAACCATTAGCCAAGTCATAGCTGTAATAAGGAGCATATTCATTCACTTAATGATATAAGACCTGTACTAATGGTTAGATAGCGTTAACAATGCTAACAAAGTATCATTCAAGCCTTTAATTGTTAATGCATTCCCTCGGAATATAGATTTCTTTAACGCGAGTAAGAGCGCTGTAGTTAGGAAACATACTTTTACTCAAAAAGTAACGTCTGAGCATATCTGCTGCCACAGTGGTAATGACAGCCACCTTGTCATCACGAGATAATGAGCGCTTAAAACTTAGAGTCTGTCCCCATTCCCCATTAGGAGTAGCTACGGCGACTGAAAACGTTTGATCTTTGAGCTTTCCGGTAGCAAGTGCAATATCAGTGGCACACTTTTCTCTTGTAGCTCCAGCAAGGGCAAGTATCGCAGCTAAAGCATCATTATTGCTTTCTCCCACCTCAACTCTTTCTCCCAACACCCATCCGTGCTCACAATAGTGTGCCGTTTGGTCATTAGAATTTAGCCACCGAATAAGCTGGCCATATGTTGATTGCTCTGCTGTAGAAATTGACTGACCTTTTTCTGCTATCAGATAGGCAACACAATCTTCAAATGGCTCATCAACACTCACCACATTTTCTTCAATCAGATTATGGATAATTTTAAGAAGCTTGACTCTATTATCTACATCATTTTTTGGTCCAAATAGCTTCACTTCTATATAGGGTAAATAAGAACGGTAACCTAACGTGTATTCATCTGGTAAATCGACTTTATTCATCAGATCAGACAGGTATGACTCGGACAAGCCAAAGGTATATAGCTTACTACAGTCAAAACCAACCACGTTATCATGACGTTCGTTTAATGCAGGCAACACGATTGACTCAACCATCAGGTAGAATTCACTCGGCACACCTGGCGTAAAATAAAAATCGCAGTCATTAAAAGTCAGTGAAAAACCGCATGCGGTGCCAATTGGGTTATCTAAAATTATTGACCCTTGGGGTAACATGGCTTGCTTTCTGTTACTCTCCGGCATAGGCATACCACGAGATGAAAAGTGCTTTTCTAGTTTATCCATCCATTGTGAATACAGTTCTAATTCACAACCAGAAGCCTCTGCTGCAGCCTCAGCACTGACATCATCGGTTGTTGGTCCTAGCCCCCCATTTACTATCACCACATCGTAGTTGAAACTTAACATCATTAACTCTTCAACTAACGCTGATTTGCTGTCTCCAACTGTGGAACGTTTAGACAAAGAGAAACCACGTTGGAAAAACTTTTCAGACAGCCAAGCAGCGTTTGTATCGACAATATCCCCATGAAGCACTTCTTCACCAGTGCTTAACATCGCTATTTTCAACATATTCACTTTCCTTTTAGGAAGTTCTTAATAACCATGATAACTCTTCAGCTTTAAGATAGAAGCTAGTCAGAGAAGTATGAATATCGAACTGATAAGCATCTTAGCTCATGTATGAAGAGTGTAATAACGGACCGCCTTCATAGTTTGAGCGCAGCTAAGAGTATTAGTTTCTTAATTAGCACAAGTTGCGGTTTTCATTCTAGTTACTTTGGTGGATAATCGTGAACTAGGGACAGTTCAAGCACAAGATTATGGAGTTTATCCGTGTACAAAAAATACATCACGACTTTGATGTTGTCGTTTTCTGCCTACACAAACGCCAACATCTATGAAACTCCTAAGCACATTGAGTTTTCATATCAAGCAGAAGACAGTCAAAACTACTACCTTTTCGACAACCCGTATTCATACAACTCACAAACTCCATACAATTTAGGTCTAACTGAAAGTGAGTTTAAACTTGAAGAGCCTGAGTTACCAAAATACCTCACTGTACAAAGCGAAAAAGATTGGGGCTATCTTAAGGGACAAACATACACTATTTTGGGTCTCAGTGTTGCGACAGTCGGGTTAATGACTTTGCTCCCTGAATCTATTACTAAGTGGGATGAAGAAGACCGAGATTTAAGCGGTTTGGGTTCAAAGTGGAAAGACAACGTCACTTCAGGCCCTGTTTGGGACAGAGATGATCACTTTCTCAACTACGTTATGCATCCATACTTTGGTGGAGTTTACTATACTGCTGCTCGTCATGCTGGCTTCAATGAATTTGAATCTTTCTTATACTCCGCAACATTATCGACTTTTTTCTGGGAATATGGGGTTGAAGCATTTGCCGAAGTGCCATCTTGGCAAGACCTGTTCATCACACCATTCTTCGGCGCCGTTGTCGGTGAAATGATGTTTGAGGCAGAACAAGATATCGTGGCTAATGGTGGTGAGGTATGGGGTTCTGAAACCATGGGAAGTGTCAGTTTATTCTTTCTCAATCCAGTTGGTCACATCCACGGCTGGGTCAGCGATGCTTGGGGCGGCTCAGCCGAATTCCAGTTCAACACAAAACCTTGGTTTGGTAATCAAGATGTTGCTAAATTTGCTCTAGACTCAGGCGCTAGCTATGACGATATTTTTTATGGCGTCGAGATGAAGATTACTTTCTAGACATAACCTCTATTTGTAAGCCTGCTCGCGACTCAAGCAGGCTTACATCACCAACTTTATTGATCTTTACGACAAGGGCCTTCTATTCTAGGAGACCAATCCTCAACAACACCATCCCTTATTCTTAGGTCAACTAATTTTTTCCATGACTCGACCAAAGGTAATTGTGCCAATTTTTGTAACTCTAACGTTTCAAGGCAGCCTTCAAAGATTAGACTCATAATCCTAGCAAGCGTCCACTCAGGATAAGGTCTATCGCACAATAAGATCTCGTCACCTTGCCCAATATCTCCCTCTTGTAGCACCCTGAAGTACCACCCTGTTCGCAGTGAGTCTTGTAAACGCTTTGCCATATCATTTTGCTCAAAACGTACGTTCAATTTCCAACAAGGCATTCTGCCCTGAGAAACCTCTAAATGCGTTGAGCCTATACGTATTTTATCGCCTATACAGATATCCTTTTCAGTGATACCACTAGAGCTTATGTTTTCACCAAACGCTCCGATATGATGAAAAATATCTCGATCACCAAGCTCTTTCACCCATTTACTGTAGTGCTCAGTGGGGTAAACGTGGAGAGCCTTTTCTACTCCACCGTGGAAACGTAAGTCTCCTTGTTCATCACCCATAAGTCCCAGAAAAGAGACGGATTGACGCCCATCAACAACTTTCTTGTCAATTGCGCTTTTTGAACCATGAGCAAACGACACTGCCTTACCCGTCAGCACAGCGTTTACTTTCCCTAAACTTTTCATAGTTTCCTCGACAGAAGTTGCCTTTTTCAGCCATATGGAACCAACCGGTAGACAGGCAATGCAGCAAGCAGTTCGACACTGTCTCCGGTACTTTTAAGATAACGAATTTCATGATCTGAATAGAAAGTTTTTAACTGATACCCTTCTTCAGAGGGGAACTTCACTAGCAGTAACTCTAAGTATTCCTCTCTTTTATTTTTATCTATATGTTCAATGTCTACACTAAAAAGTAATTTTTCTTGCTGATATATATCTACCCTATATCTCATATCAATGACAATCCTTCTGCAAATATTTCTGCACTAACCCGTCAAGAAAAGAGTGAAGCAGATGATTCATCCGCGAGGTTTCCATAGCTAAAATTTCATCTTCAGATTGAACAAACTCATGTTCATGTCCAACCTCAAGTTGCTCTGTGCTATGTTCTATCAAAGCCGGAAGTTCAAAAGGCGTGAATTCAAGATGACACTGGAAACCATAAACCAATCCAGAGTAACGAACAATTTGTCGAGGACAACCACGACTATAAGCAAGTATCTCGGCATTTTGGGTTAAGCCCGGCATATCATTGTGCCAATGACCGACTAATTCCTTACCCTCAAATTTGCTAAGTAGAGGGTCGCTTATTCCATGACATGTTAGTGTAATAGGGAAAGCGCCAATTTCAGGTTCGGGACTTTTTGTATAACTAGCACCTAAAGCCTCTCCGATAAGCTGCGCGCCTAAACAAACACCCACAACCGCTTTGTTACTCGATATTGCTTCGCCAATGAGATTTTTCTCTTTATCGGCATCAAAATGAGGGCTTTCCTTTTGAGATGTCGAGGGGCTTTGGGGACCACCCAACACAATTAATACATCAAATTCTTTGGCATTATCAGGCAGGGTCTCTCCTAAATATAAACGCGTATAACTTAGTGTAAATCCGTTCTTAAATGCCCAATACTCGAAATAACCTGGTCCCTCAAATATCTCATGGACAATAAAATGAATCCGCATAGTCTCTCCTGTGATAGTTAATAACACTATGCTAACCTGATGTATTAATGACGAGATAGAGACAATAAGACACCTTATAATGCTAAGCCGCCAAGATAAAACACAGGAATATCAACTATCAGCCAACGAGGTTATCGCTACTCAACCAGACGCGCCGGTGCTGGTAAAAACAATACAAATGGCCAAAGGCTATGTAGACAAAATGCATAGCCACAATTGGCATCAAATCATTTTCCCAATAAAAGGGCTATTACAGACTCAGTCAGGGAACTATCAGTACCTTCTTCCCCATACTTCAGCGTTGTTCGTTCCTGCTACTCTAAGTCATGAGTCAATCGCTTTATCTCATACCACTTTTATTGGCATCTATATTAATCCAGCTTTGAGTCGAAACCATACCGACAGATTAAGAACGCTTCACCTTACACCCTTCCTACAGCAATTATTGCAAGAAATTCGTAGGACCTACTCATGTGGTCATTCTAAAGATCAAATGATCCGGTTACTTGACGTGTTACACGATCAAATATATGCCAACGAAGTAGTAACATTTCAGCTCCTGTTACCTCAGGATAGGCGATTACGATTTATCTTTAATCAACTATCGGAGAAGCCTTCATTAGACTGGTCACTAAAAGTTTGGGGAGATAAAGTCGGCGCCTCAGACAGAACGTTATCACGACTGTTTTTTAAGGAATTCAATACTTCCTTCCCCCGCTGGCGCCAACATTTAAGACTTATTTGTTCTTTGCCTTTATTAGATCAAGAACTACCCATCCAAGTTATTGCAGACAAAATAGGATATAAAAATGACTCTTCCTATATTAAGGCATTCAAGTCCTATTTTGACCTCACACCACAACAATTTCGACTCAATGAGAGCCAAGCCAACTATGATGTATACAGTGAATAAGCTTGTTTATTTGGCAAGTGTTAAGCCGAAGAGAATGCACTAACCATTACTACCAAACTCGTTGACAATAAAGTCACACATGCGCGACGCAAGGATTTGGTGGACTTCTTGGCTAGGGTGAACCTGATCGTGAAATATGTGCTTATGTGCGGGATCAAATGGCTGGCTCCATCCTCCAAGCCCAAAGTAGCGACGTAGGTCAACATACCCTGCCTGCTCTTCGGTCACTGTGTCATAACCCACTTTATTGGCCGCAGTCACAAGTTTGCTTAACTCCCCACCAAAATCAAAAAATTTTATTGCCACTCCCTTATCTCTATATTTTTTATTCATCTCCTTTAACAATACTTGCATTGCAGCATTATGCTCGTGAGATATTTTGGCCATTTTCTGTTGGTAATCTTGCCCTTTTCTCTGCGCTAAAGCCGTGGTAGACAAGTCAGGCACACCAGTAACAAGAATATGTTTAACCCCTTTTGATTCTACCAATTTTGTGATTTGATTTCGGTAGCAGTTCATCACCTTGTTAATATCGCGCTTAGAAAAAGTCATATAATCGTTCGCACTTAGTGCTAGCACCACCATGTCTCCAGGCTTAAATCCTTCCTTTTTTTCATGCTTTCGGATTTGTCTGCTCATATGAGAAATGAGAATAAAGGTGGGGTCCAATTTCGAGTAACGTGCCGTGACTGCTCCACCCTCTGCATAATTGAATAATTTGAAGTTATCACGCACATCTTTGTCTTTAATGTGCTTTTTTAAGTAAGCATCTGAGGATATAAAATCCGGCCATACAAACCCATTGGTAAAACGTCCTTCATGATACTGCCTAGAAGACAGCATGAGACCCAAGGTTTTTGACTTCATACGTCCATGTGAATCCGACAGGCTATCACCAATAACTACCAAGCGCTTTATACCTTCCAACGATTTACTCTCAGTATGTTTTTTAAGCACTTCTGTTTCTTGATGATCACGTATCGCAAGACCATAGACTCCACTCTTGGAGTCTAAAGCATCGGCCGAAGTAATATTCAATCGTTCTGGTTGTATCGGTTTATGCTGAGTCTCAGGCAAAGCCTCGAATTTAAAGGGCGGTAAAGAAGCAGAACGGCTTTTGCCATACTCAGATGGTTGAGATACAGAGACAACCTCAAGCTTTCTCTCAGCTAAATCCCTATTATAGACTGGTGAAATAAACACCCTACCTAATGCTGATACTTTCACATCATCACCTTCGATTGGAATTAAACGGAAAATTCACACTGCCAATTTCAATGCAAATATCACCAGAAAAGTTATGAAAATTCTTGCCAAAATTAGCTCTATCATTTGTTAGTCAAGTTACTGTGACATAGCGCTTTACAAGACGACGTTATTGTCAAATGGCAGAAATTCCACTTTAAATGTTGACCCAAATCAACCTCCACTCTTGAAGGGCTTCTACAATCAAACTAGATATGCGAGATAGATTTTGCTCAGGTGGTCATATGAATCGAATTTTTATCGTTAGTTTTACAGGAAATGCAACACCACAAACCATTAAGCAACTGGCCAGTATTACTCATGACCACGGCGGAAAGTGGTTGGTCAGCAAGGTGAATTTTTTAGAGGAGCTCGTTGCTGGTGTTATTAAGGTTGAAATACCTCAAGAAAATGAAGACTTAGTTAAAGATGCTTTTTGCGATCATGAAGGCCTTCTGGTTAAATTTAGTAAAGCAAAAAACCATATTCAGAACGCAGAAAGTATCTATAAACTGAGATTAGATTCCGCGGATCGAGCAGGTATCGTCAACGAAATAAGTCATGCACTGGATAGACAAAATATCTATATCCTCGATATGGACTGTCAGCGTGTTTTTGTTGCTGGTGGTGGCGGCGTAAGCTCAAGTTTATTCACAGCGAATATGTCTGTAAAAGTGCCTGAAGATGTAATTATTGATGATGTAGTAAAGGACTTGGAGGCTCTCAGTATCGGTATTCGTGTGATTGTCGAATCCTAGCCGATGGGTAGCTGAGCGCTACCCAGTGGCGACTATGCAGTTCTATTCAACACTCCACTGTGATAGAGAACGTTTAAAGTCTGAATAGTTAAACTCATTAAGTTTGTGGAGTTCACCATTTGAACGTTCACAATACACAGACGGCATACGCAGGCCATTGAACCAATTAAGTTTCACCATTGTATAACCAGCACTATCCAAAATATGCAGGCGCTGCCCAATTTCAAGCGGCTGCTCAAAATTTGCCACACAAAACTGGTCTCCAGCTAAACATGAACATGATCCTATGACATATTCATAATGACCCTGTTTTGATGCTTCACGAATTGATGCGGGCTCGTTATAGATAAGGGTATCTAGGCGATGTGCTTCTGTAGCAGAATCAACAATAGCGGTTCTCATACCATTCTCTACGATATCGACCACAGTCACGACCAAATCAGTCGTGTTAGTGACGATCGCTTCACCCGGCTCTAAGTAAACTTGTACACCATGCTTATGTGCGAACGCTTTAAGTGCTAGGCCCAACTTTTCAATATCATAGCCTGGCCACGTGAAAAACACGCCTCCACCCAAGCTGACCCATGAAAGCTTATCGAGATATTGACCAAATTTGTCTGAAACTGAATCTAGCAAACGAATAAACGCATCCACATCCTTATTTTCACAATTCATGTGAAACATAACACCATCAATACTTTCAAATACTGCTGGGTCTATATGATCGGATTGCACACCCAAACGAGAAAACTGCCTTGCTGGGTTTGCTAAGTCTTGTCCTGCATAGCTAACGCCAGGATTAAGCCTAAGGCCGATCGATGCCTTGTTTTCGACAATGTGACGATAAGCGGACAGCTGACTGTGTGAATTGAAAATTAATTTATCACAAATATCAGCGACTTCACGAACATCCTCCTCGCTGTATCCCACACTGTAAGCATGAGTTTCTCCGCCAAATGTCTCATATCCAAGTTTGACTTCATATGGACCTGAACTGGTAGTACCATCTAAATAAGGTTTAATGATGTTAAAAACGCCCCAAGTTGAGAAACACTTAAGAGCTAATACCAGTTTTGCACCTGATATCTCTTTTAGTTTCTTCGCCTGCTCTAAATTCTCAATCAGCTTGGCTTCATTGATCATAAAATAGGGTGTTTTTAATTCACTTTTTTGCATTTCTAAATACCGTAAAATCGAATAAAGCCGATAACTAAGTACCGGCTTTGGGGTAAATGGATAGGGCTAGAAATTATTTCAAAATCTGAATATCTGGCTGTCCAACTTCTAATTCCTGAACATGCCAATCAAGGCCAATCTCAGGCATAGTTTCCAAGAATGGATCTGGGTCGAGTTGTTCCATATTAAACACGCCCTTATCAGCCCATTTTCCGTTGAAAAATTGCAATGCCGCTGTAATGGCTGGCACACCAGTCGTGTACGAGATTGCTTGATGTTCCACATCTTCATAAGCTACTTGATGGTCTGCGTTGTTATAGATAAAGACACTACGCTCTTTACCGTCTTTCTTGCCTTGAACCCAAGTTCCGATACAAGTTTTACCTACATACCCAGGAGCAAGAGATGTTGGATCAGGAAGTAACGCCTTTAAAACATGAAGGGGTTGAACCGTGGTACCATCATGCAAAGTCAAAGGATCCGGACTTAATAAACCTATATCCCGCATACAGTTAAAGTAGTTAAGATATTTATCACCAAACCCCATCCAAAACTCAATTCGTTTTGCCGGAATAAACTCTTGCATTGATCTGACTTCATCATGAGCCATAGAATAGACTTTGTGTTTACCGACTAATGGAAAATCAAACTCTAGCATTCTCGAGTGACAGGGGACTTGCTTCCACTGTTCATTTTCCCAGTAAAAAGAGTCGCCTTGAATTTCAAGCATGTTCGTTTCTGGATCAAAGTTAGTGGCAAATTTTTTACCGTGATCACCTGCGTTCACATCCATAACGTCGATTGTATCGATCTCATCGAACAAATGTTTCACTGCATAGGCTGCAAATACAGACACAACACCCGGATCAAAACCAGCCCCAAGAATTCCAGTTATGCCAGCTTCTGCAAACTTCTCACGGTAACCCCATTGCCAATCATAAGCTTGTGGTACTTGCTGCCCTTCCGAGCAAAGATCAACGGCAACCGACGTATCCAAATACGATACTTTAGCTTGATAGCACGCTTCCATGATCGTCATATTAACCCATGGAGGACCAGCATTAATCACCAGGTCAGGTTTGACTTCATTAATTAAAGCAACGAGAGCATCTACATCATCGGCATTAACAGCTTTTGCTTCTAGCTTTTTTGTTGGATCTTGTAGGTTGTTTTTCTTATCAATCGAAGCAATGATTTTTTCACATTTGCTTATTGTTCTCGAAGCAATAGTAATATCACCCAAGATCTTATTATTTTGCGCTGCTTTGTGTGCCACTACCCAGCCAACACCACCTGCGCCAATCTGAAGAATTGCCATAGTTTGATTACCTAAGTTACGCTAACTCAACTGCTAGCTTGTTTATTTTTGCGATTAATGATTCAAAGTCAGACATGGCTAAGCATGGATTTAGAATCGTAAATTTAAGTGCCGTTTTACCGTCAACAATGGTTTCGCCCAATACAGCAACACCACGTGTTAAAGCTTCAAGTCGAACTCGTTTATTCAATTCATTTAGATCTACCGAATGTTTACGTGTGACTCTAAATAAAACCGTCGACAGTAATGGGTTTGATAAAAGCTCGAAGTCTTTCTCTTGGTCGATTAACTCGGCAACCTTCTGGGTTTGTTCTAACAGATGATCATACATGGCCCCTAATGTTTTAGGCCCTACGTTTTGCATCGTCATAAACACCTTTAAGGCATCGAACCGTTTAGTGGTTGCGATAGACTTATCGACAAGATTAGGTAACTCGTCGTGTTCTCTATTAAGATAATCTGCATGATGAAGCAAATACTTAAAGTGAGCTTTATCTTTAACCAGTAAAGAGCCACAGCTTATGGTTTGATAAAATAACTTATGAAAATCAACACTTATAGAATGCGCACGTTCTATCCCTGCCAAGCGGTCTTTGTGACTACTTAATACCAGCGCTCCGCCGTATGCCCCATCAACATGCATCCACATTTGATGAGCATCTGCTATATCAGCAAGCGTATTCAAATCATCAATTGCACCATGATCTGTCGTGCCAGCAGTACCTACAATAGCAAATGGGATGAGGCCATTAAATTTAGCATCTGCAACCACTCTTTCCAGTTGCACTGTGTCCATAGTACCATCAATGTTGGTTGGAACAGTCAAAACAGATTGCTTACCAAGCCCCATCCAAGATGCAGCCTTGTGAATGGTGAAATGTGATTTGTCTGAACAAATAATCCTTAGTTTATCTGCATAATCTGGAAGCCCATGTTGACGAACTGAATGACCAGATAGCCTATCAGCCACCCAATCTCGCGCCAACATCAATCCCATTTGGTTACTCTGGGTTCCACCGCTAGTAAAAATACCATCAGACATTTTGCCTAGTTCATATTTTTCACACAGCCAACTCACTACTTTTTGTTCAACATAGGTTGCAGATGAAGCTTGATCCCAAGAATCCATAGACTGATTCAAAGAAGCAATGATTGTCTCAGCCACTACCGACGATAGCAGCGGAGGTGTATGTAAATGTGCAATACAATCTGGATGCTGTGTGAAGATAGCGTTTTTTCCGACAAGGTCTGCGGTATGATCGATAACATCGAGCAAATTTGATTGTTGATTGTTAAGGTCAACCGCATTGATTAACTCTTCTAGCTTTTTAGGCTCGACACCTGAATAAGGACCACTGACTTGCTCAAACAGTTTTTCCATTGTTGCAGTCGCATGGTTCATGGCTTTACTAAAATCAGCCCTCTCCATTCCACCTGTTTGAATAAAGTGTTTTTTCCATGCTTGATTTGATTCCTGTTGAACCTTATAAGCACCGCCAGAAACCAAAATAGCTTCTTCGAGAACACGAAGAGCAAAATCGATCTGTTCAAAGGAAATAATAAGCGGGGGTAGGAATCGGATGACCGAGCCATCGCGTCCGCCTTTCTCAACCATCAAGCCTCTCTCAAGTGCTGCACGCTGGATAGATAAGGTCAATTCGCCATCTGATGCAGGTTCACCGAACTTATTTAGCTTCTGATTTGGCTGACAAATTTCCACACCCAACATCAAGCCTTTACCACGTACATCAGCAATACAGTTGACACGTTTTTGAATGCCTTCCAACCCCAAACGTAAATACTGGCCAGAAACATTTGCGTGTTCGACAAGATTGTCACGCTCGATGATCTCCAACGCCTTTGCACCAGAAACCATCGCAAGTTGGTTGCCACGAAACGTACCAGTATGCTCTCCAGGTAACCAAGTGTCATGCTCTTTATTGATCACCAGCAGAGACATTGGCAAGCCTCCACCAATTGCTTTGGATAAACATAATATGTCAGGAACAATTCCCGCTTCCTCGAACGCAAAATGGTATCCAGATTTACCAACACCGCATTGGATTTCGTCAAAAATCAGTAGTATTTCATGTTCATCACAAATACGACGAAGCTCTTGTAGCCAGAATGCTGGCGCAGGTATGACACCACCCTCACCTTGAATAGGTTCGACGATAATAGCTGCAGGCTTCATGATTCCGGCCTCGTCATCATTAAGCAAGCGCTCAATGTAACGGATACCAGCACGTGCTCCATCTTCTCCGCCCAAACCAAAAGGACAGCGTAAATTGTACGGGAATGGCATAAAATGCACATCCGACATCAAGCCAGTGCGGCGAGCTTTGGTACCTAAATTACCCATCATGCCCATAGTGCCATTAGTCATTCCATGATAAGCTCCTCGGAAAGCAAACATGGTATTTCTACCAGTGGTTTGTTTAGCAAGTTTTATCGCCGCCTCTACAGCATCCGCTCCTGAAGGTCCACAGAACTGAATGACGCAATTTTCTCCAAGCTCTTGCGGAAGAAAATTTTTCACCGACTGAATAAAGTGGGTTTTGGCTTTCGTCGCGATATCAAGCGTTTGGTATGGAAGGCCTGAATCAAGCTGATTTTTGAGTGCTTGATTGATTTCCGGATGGTTATAGCCAAGAGCAAGCGTACCAGCACCCGCTAAGCAATCTAGAAAGATCTGACCTCGTGTATCTTCAACCAGGACTCCATAAGCTTGTTTTATAGCGATAGGTAGTCGACGAGGATATGAGCGGACCTCGGATTCATGCTCGGATTGCTCTTGTAAAACGGAATCAGGTGTGAGGTCGTAAACTCCATCTACAACGGGAATTTGTGACGAAAATGGACTTGCGATATTGTTTTCATTCAACGAATTATCGACTTCAAAGGCAGTGCTCATGACTAGCTCCTTCGATATTCTGTGTAACTTATTTAACTATTATATGGGATAGCAGGTACGGCTGCCCGTTCGTATCAAAACCAAAAAAACTGGCTATACGAATACGCTCCATCGAATAAATGGATTAAAACTTATAGTTGGGGAATCAAGGTTCAGTAATGCAACTGTTTTGTAATACAGGGCATTGAGGTAGAACAAAGCTGATCAGTGTGTGTTTTTTATGTGAGTTCAATGTTGGGTTTCCCATCAACATGCCGCATTGGCGACATTAGTATCCCGTCTATCGACAAAAGAGCTTGTCGATACCTACCCTACGCAATAAATACTCAGCCTGAATGTTTATCACGCGTATCCCCCAGTGTATCAATATTAAGACAGAACCGAGATTGCTCGAGAAAATACAGTAAAAGAAAACGTTTAACAAGAACTTCGTGCGATATACGAGAATTTATGTGACTGTACCTAAAAAGAACATATAACACCCAGGATGGATAATTAACTGTCCATTTTCAAGATTTGAGTCAGAGTATTGAGTTCGTTGGCAATCACATCATTGACGATTAACCCAGCGTTTTCAAATGAAGTCGTTGCGCCATCCAAAATGATAGTTTGATCTGTACCTTCATCACTAACCGTTAAGACAACATTATCGTTATCTACAGACAGTGCTATTTTACTAATCAGATCGGCGACTTCGACGTCGTTATCATCCAAAATGTCTCTAAAATCGAGTAAGTCATTCCCTAGATCAAAATTCTTAACTACATCTGTGCCACTATCCAGAGTATTATCGAGCCATTTAAATACATTATCACTACTATCACCGAGTAAAATTTGGTTCCCAAGTTGCGCAGTCACCTCATTGGCTGCAGAAAGCACTTCATATTGAGGAGAATCACTTACATCAAGAGTCACAGTAGCTTCATTACTTACAGCCGCGTCAGAGTCTACCGCTACATAATTGAAAGTTACATCTTCAGTCACCTGCTGATTACCTGAAAGATAACGTAGTTCCCAACTCCCTCCTGTAGATGTCAACTCCATTGAAACTATTGGGTTATTGGGTGATGAATAAGTAAAATCATACAAAATTTGACTGTTACCTGTATGTCCAGGGTCTTTTTGGTATTGTTCTACCTGAGTTGTATTGTCGGCGAATGTATAAGTCACTTCAACGTAAACACTGCTACCCGCATTATCACCAGTACCTGTCGGGCTCGAGCCATTTTGCCCACCTGCGGCTGTCGCAAACTCATCATTTTGGGTTGGGTCAATTCCCTGTTCTATCTGATCGAATATCGAGGCAATGTCGCTATCTAGATCTATGTCAAAGGTTTCGCCATCACCAGTGATTAACTGAGCATCTAAATCTGTTGCTGCTGGGGCACCTTGCCCAAATTCCACAACGACTTCACCAGCCCTAGGACTCTCCCGGAGCAAGCTCTCTTAGTTGACCATTTACATCAATAACTACTGACATAAATAACGTCCACTATCATTCTGAGTAAAGTCACGGATACTCTTAAATTTAGTCCTTGCGTGCGTATTACACCAACCGAAAGTAAGCATTTAGGAGGAACCTTACATCTTTTCGATACTTAATCGGCATTTTTGGTAAAAAGTTACCATTTTTTCAGTTAGTTGCACTATATTACTCGATAAATTTCACGTGGAAGAATTAGATAAAATGGGACAACTTTTATCTTGCTTTCAGTAGATTGATTTGAAAGGAGTCTCCCTTGAACTGGAAACAAGCGATTCTGGCCAGTAGTGTCGCTTTAGTTGGTTTTACCAGCAATAGCCAAACTCTTGAGCAAGCAGTATCAATTACGTTGGCGACCAGCCCTGAACTAAAGAGCACATTCAACTTATACAAAAGTGCTCTAAAAGAATCAGATGCCTCTTTTGGTGCCTACTTACCCAATGTTGATTTAGACGCCGGATTAGGTAGAGAGAGTATCAGCCCTGCTCGATCATCAGGTAGAACCGATACAGACTTAACCAGAAAAGAAGCATCCATTATACTCACTCAACTTTTATGGGATGGAAATGCAACTCTAAACGATATAGACAGAACTGCAGCACAAGCTGAATCATCTAGGTTACAATTATTGGCAGATGCTTCCGATCTAGCACTAGAAGTCACTGACGTTTACCTCAATGCTGTCAAGTCAACGGAAGTTCTTGCTCTTTCTGAGAGCAATCTTGCTGTACACAAAAAGATATATCGTGATATCAAAAAGCGCGCGGACTCAGGCATTGGATCTACTGCCGATGTTACCCAAGTAGAAGCTCGTATTGCGAAAGCGCATGCTAACCTACTTGCAGCGCAAAATAACCTAATCGACACTCATACTCAGTACAGAAGGCTGGTAGGACGACGCCCCTTGGGTTTGATCTATCCCAGAGCTGATGAGTCTAAGCTTCCACTTACACTTAAAGACGCATTAGATACTGCTTTCAATAGTCATCCTGTGATTAAAATCTCCCAGGCTGATGTTGACTCCGCGCGTTACCAGTATAAACAATCCAAAGGTAACTACTACCCGACAGTATCGGTCGAAGCCAGCCAAACATGGAGAGAGGATGCGGGAGGCAATGTCGGCAGTAGTGATGAATCACTAGCTATGCTTAGATTGAACTATAACCTCTTTAATGGAGGTTCTGATAAAGACCTTTCTGAACGTGCCGCATACCAACTAAACAGAGCAAAAGATTTACGTGATGATGCCTATCGCCAAGTAGAGGAAAGCTTACGATTATCATGGAGTGCATTGGACCTTTCTTTACAACAAAAAGAATTTCTTGCCGATCATGTTGATTCGGCCTCAGAAACCGTTATCGCCTATGAGAAACAGTATCAAATTGGCCAGAGAACGCTGTTAGATCTTCTCAACACGGAAAACGAGCTGTTTGAAGCACGAAGAGACTATCTTGATGCGCATTATGCTGAACAATATGCGAAGTATCGAGTGATGAATGCTACTGGTAATTTATTAGATTCCTTATTAGTTGCTGTCCCACCTGAATGGATGGAACAAGTGGAGTATTGAACATGAAGAGTGTAGGCATATTTGTACTGACTAGTATCAGTGTTGCACTGTCTGGTACTTCCCTAGCTATAGAAGATGAGTATAGTTATATAGATACACCCAAAGCAATCCAAGTAGCAGACTTGACGGATGATGATAGAGATGGAGTAGTTAATGCAAGAGATCTGTGCCCGGATACCCCAGAGGGCGCAAAAATCGATAATGATGGATGTGCGAGCTCGGTCAAAACACAAGAAGAGCAGGCATTAAGAGTCCTTTTCGAACACGATTCATACGAAGTTAATCCTGTATTTTCAGACCAAATACAAGAAATGGCCGACTTCTTGGAAAAATATATGTCTGCATCGATTCAAATACGTGGTTACACAAGCAAAGTAGGCTCAGCAGCATATAATCTTAATTTATCGAAAAAAAGAGCAGCAGCTGTACAGGACGAACTATTGTATTACGGCATAGCACCTGAGCGCATTACTATCGTTGGATTTGGCGAAAGCCGTCTGGAAGACGAAGGTGATGATGAAGTCGCTCATGCTGCAAACCGCAGTGTGACAGCAAGTGTTATCGGTCTAGATGAAATAGTAGTTGAAGAGTGGACTATATTTAGCATCATAGAGAAATGATTCTTCTGCAAACTAAAAGCGCTCCTTTTGTGAGGAGCGCAACTTTTCCGATTTAGATTAGGCTGGTTTATCTGCCATTTTGGTACTATCGGGAAGTGATACTCGAAGAAGTATATACCCAAGAACCGCTGATATAGTGGAGCCCATCAAGATTCCCAATCTCGCATATGTATCGTACTCTGGATTAGCTTGACCGAAGGCCAAAGACGATATAAATATCGACATAGTGAAACCAATACCACATAAAATCGATACTGCGAATATATGAGTGAAGTTTATGCCCTCCGGCAGTTTAGCAACCCCAGCTTTCACAGCCACCCAACTGAAAGTGAAAATTCCCACCGGTTTTCCAATTAACAAGCCAAGAGCAATTCCCAGTGGGAGCATAGACGTTAGGCCATCAATCGAAACACCCGCAAGTGAAATACCTGCATTAGCGAACGCAAATACCGGAAGAATTCCAAAAGCGACATAAGGATGCAGCCCATGCTCCATTTTCTTGAGAGGTGATTCTTCGTCTTTCTTACCTTTCAAAGGTATTGCAAAGCCTATGACTACTCCGGCTAATGTTGCATGAACACCCGATTTTAATACAGCAAACCAAAGTATCGCACCGACTATGATATAGGGGGTGAGCTTAGTAATTTTTGCGGCATTTAAGATAAATAGCGCTGCTGTCATTGCAAAGCCAACACCCAACGCTGTGGTCGACAATTCTCCTGTGTAGAAGAGAGCGATGATCACCACTACGCCTAAATCATCAATAATAGCTAATGCCAATAGGAAGACTTTCAGACTTACGGGAACACGGTTACCTAAAAGAGCCATAATGCCGAGCGCAAAAGCAATATCAGTTGCCGCTGGAATAGCCCAGCCACGAATGGCATCCGCATCACTATAGTTAAAAGCAACGTATATGAGAGCCGGAGCTAACATGCCCCCCACTGCTGCGATTGCAGGGAATATTGCGGTTTCCTTCGACTTAAGTGCCCCTTCGAGTAATTCACGCTTCACCTCAAGGCCAATGATGAGGAAAAATATCGCCATCAAACCATCATTAATCCAGTGTGAAACTGACAAACCTAGCACATAAGACTGAAGAACCGATTGATAAACATCATTAAGCGGTGTATTGGCGATAGTCATTGCGATTGCTGCTGCAATGACGAGAAGAATGCCTCCAGCTGACTCCATTTTAAAGAAGTGGCGAATAATATCGTTCATGATATCGTCCCTTAAATTATTATGTTAATACACGATGAACAAACACTAGAGCTGAGTTTACGCATAGATATCCTTAAGGAAAAATCGCTTGTTTGGAGGTTACACTTCGGTATTTTCGACAATTAAAGAGTAACACCACGTTTATTCCTGTCTTAATTATAGGTAAATTCAGAGAATTACCAATATAAACAACAACTCTTGAGATAAATACCAAAAACTTAGTGCCCTTCCGGTTTGACAGTCCATCAAGAGTACAAAACCGGACACTTAATGGGAGACAAATGTCTTGATTCTACATTACCAATAGAGCATCAAAAAAAGATGGCTCCGGTTGCCACTCGCACTTTAAGCCATTGTCATATATAAAACAATTTGAGTTATATTGCGGTATAACGATGCTACCAATGGCCTTTGTTGTAATAACTCTGAGCACAGCATGCACCGCCAACAATCACTACTGGCCCTTAACCTTAGTCATGCTATAAAGAGTTCCGTACAAACTTCATTGGCGTATGCCTAATCATTCTCATCGTTGGAAGAGCTCCTGCAAGCATAAGAGAGCACATTGCCATAATGCTAGTTTGAAAATACTCTCCGCAGAGCAGCTGGAGGCTTAGAGTCCAACCTAAGGAAGGCTTCATAACAATATCAACGATCAGATTAGCTAAAGCGAGGCCCAGAGGCAAAGCGATAAATACTGAAATAGCACCAAAAAGAAACAATTGTAAGCTACCCATAAGAACCAGCTCTTTACCTGTTATTCCTAAACATCTTAGTAATGATATATGTCTTTGTCGGGATACTTCTCCTGCTAAACTAGCGAAAAAAATACCGCATATTGCTATAACAAGCGTAATGTTGCCAAGAGTGTCTGCAATAGAAAAGGTTCGATCGAAAACCTTCATCGCTTTCTTATGGATATGACTATTATCATAAGTTCGTTCAGCACCCACTCGGAAAACTGATTCCAAACGGTGTTTTAAGCCTGAAATATTCACACCATCTTGGAGTATCACTCCCAGAGTCACCGAACCACTATCTTTAAACGCTTTTAACCAGTTTTGGTGAGACAACATTATCTGATTGTATGGATTGCCATAATCATAATAGACACCCACTACCTGCCAGCGTTTACCCAACTGGCCAAATAAATCAATATAGTCGCCAGGACGGATGCCTCGTTTGATTGCCATTGATTCACTGATCATTATCCCCTTAGAATGGTGCAAATGATACCAGTAATTAGGAACCCCTATTTTTACAGTGAGAGAATCCCACTCGCCATCAGAGTGGCCCGTGCTTACTGCTTGAATCGTTTCATCTACCAAATCAATCTGCTGCTCCCATCGCCACCAAACAGACTCGACTTCAGGTTGTTCAGATAGCCAACCAGTCATCCTAGTTACAGAGTTAACACTGGGGTATATGTACAGGTCAGCGCCCAAGCGCTGGCTCAACCACCTATCAGTAGTATCACGGAAACTACCGACCATAGTTTCTACACCAATATTCGCAGCCATTGCCAACATAAACGCCATTGTTGCAACCCCTCTATAACTCATACTTGCAGCAGCATCAGAGAAAAACCATCTCGCTTTAGGCCACTTAAGCACGTATGAAAGGCTATCAAAGAGTTTCCAAATAAAATACGGTGTAAACAATGCCACACTCACTAACATAAGAGCAATAATGACGAGCCCAGAGACTTGCGTTTGTGGTGCCTGATAAATCGCAATCGCAACAATACATAATACACATGCGAATGCTGCTTGTAGTGAAAATTCAGTACCAGAAAAGCGCACTAATGACAATCTAGCAGTTAGCCTTACTGGCTGAGTTCGAAGCAGTCTTACTATCGGCCATGCACATGTTAAAAAAGCCCCAATCATTGACATAGCTAAACTATATATTGCTGATGACCAGCTCCATGAAACAACAAGCTCGACATTTGCATCATACAAATCTCGCAAGCTACCTGACACCGCAGGTATTAGCTGATTGGCAAGAACTATCCCCAAAAGATTCCCGCACAACCAACTGAAAAAGATCAGGATTAATAGCTCAATACCCAAAGCAACAGTGAGCTGGCTTCCAGAGACACCAGTTTGACGAAGAATACCAACAAGAGGCTGCCTTTGAGTCAAAGACAAAGACATTGCTTGATAAAAAATGAAAAGACCTACGAGAAAAGCCAGCATCCCCATAGCACTCAAATTAATATGAAATGCTCGCGTTATCGATTCAAGCTCGGTATGGGAACTCCTCGTTATAATCATTCCATTAGGTAAATAGTTTTTTAAATGAGCAAGCTTCTCAACATTCATTTCTCCACACGCAATGAAAGAAATGCCTGCTTTACGCTCTATCATCCTTGTCAGTGACATATCAGAGATCACTTGGGTGCCATGAATCAAGCCAAGTTTATCGACAATAATAGGCCCAAGCGTACTGCCATTACTCAACGTCATTTGGTCTCCGTCTTGCCAGTCCATATGGGCTGCTAGATCAGAGCCAACCATTACTGGATGTGGAGTTGCCATCAGAGGAAGGGAAGGAAAGTCTTTCAAATCTGGGTTTTGGTGGGACGGCCACATAGCAAGGGGATCAAGACCAACTAAAATCAGTTCAGAACCATCGCTTAGGTTGAGCCTTAGACGGTCAAAAGGCGCACATTGGTCAAATCCATCTCGTCGAAGTTGTACATAAAAGCCTTGCGGTATCTTATTAGTAATGTGCTTAGGGCGAATTCGGTATGGAAGGGGGTTAGAAAAAAGCTTTTCTCCGTGCTGATAACTAGTTTTCGCATGATCGTTAATCGATGTAACACCGACCAAAAGAGATACACCTAAAGTAAGACCAAGCCAGACAAGAATGATTTGAAAAGGGTAGCGTCTGTAATGGCCCAATAATGCCTTAACTACTGGCCATAACATGTAACAGCCCTCCTTGGAGGCGCACCCTTCCTTTCATATGAGACGCGACTTGCTCACTGTGAGTAACCAATAGCAGTGTACACTCTAGTTCTCGAGTTAAGCTCGTTAGCAACCGCATCACAGCCTCAGCATTACGTTCATCTAAGCTGCCTGTGGGCTCATCCGCGAGTAATAACTTGGGCTCCATGTATAGAGCACGAGCTATGGCGGCTCTCTGTTGCTGGCCACCAGAAGCTTCTTCAGGATATCGCCCCAAGAGCGGCATAAGATCGAGCGATGAGAGAATTTGACGCCACAGAGCTATATCTTCAGGTAGCCCCTTTAGCTGTCGACAAAAACGTATATTATCTGCAATGTTTAAGGTAGGGATTAGATTGAACTGTTGAAATATAAGCCCTATATTTTCCCTGCGATATGAGGTCCGTTGGTTTTCACCTACTTGATGCATTGAAAAGTGAGGGAACAGGATCTCTCCTGAATCAACTGTGTCTATCCCCGCGATAAGATTGAGTAATGTACTCTTACCGGAACCACTCTCGCCCATCAAAGCCACTTGCTCGCCTTGATCCAATAACAACTCAGCACCTTGTAGTACAGGGTGAAACTCTCCACCATCCACATAACCTTTACAAAGGTCTGTTAGTTGCAGCATCAAAAATCTCACAATTTTTAAAATTGGACTGTGAATCTACACTAAATTGCTGCCTTGAGAAAGAACTTTGGACACTGGCTCACGCAAGACGTTCTAATTTTCATTCGCTCAACAATGAGTTTTTGGAACACTTCAAGGTTTGATCAAAAACTGTGACGATCTATTAACTACAGAGATCCGACGAAAACTATCGTTTTCAGGTTACCAATCAATAAGCTAACGTATAAACAGAAATTATAAATATACCAATTCGCGTGCTTATCAGCCCATATAGGTCTGCGCCAGTATTTCAAAAATAAAAGTTCACATTTTGATGTAAGAAGGAATACGATGAAAAAAATATTAGTGCTAGGTGCATCAGGATACGTTGGCTCCCAACTACTCTCAAAGCTATGCGACTTGGGTTACCATGTCACGGCAGCAGCGAGACAAATTGATTACCTTAAGGCTCGAGTACGACCTCGCAAAAATCTCTCCCTCATTTATCTCGACTTAGCCGATAAAGAAACCACAATAAATACGGTTGCAAAGTTCGACATTATTTACTTTCTCGTTCATGGAATGGTCCATGGTCACGACTTTCTCGAATATGAACTTTCCCTTGCAACTAACTTTAAATCTGCGCTCAAAAACAGCGATGTACAACACGTCATATATCTTAGTGCCCTTCAACCTCAGACTGGCGATTCCGAGCATCTAAAAGCACGGCTAATGACGGGTGATATCATACGTCAGGCTGGCCGCCCAGTAACTGAACTTAGAGCTGGTGTCATTATTGGTCCCGGTTCGGCTGCATTCGAAATTATGCGCGATTTCGTTTTTAATATGCCTTTGTTGATAACGCCTAAATGGATTGATTGCAAAGCCAACCCAATCGCGCTTGAAAACCTAAATCATTATTTAATCGAGCTGGTGCAAGAGGCGCCAACAACACATAATCTATTTGAGGTTGGAGGACCGAATATCCTCACTTATAGGGAACAACTTGAGGTTATTAGTCAAACAATAAATAAGCCTATTCGGATTTTTTCCACTAATCTACTAACACCAAAGTTTGCCTCGTATTGGCTTGGAATAATCACCTCCGTCCCTAAATCGATAGGTGCAGCATTGCTTTCTGGTTTGAAGCATGACTTTGTTGCAGACTGGCAAGCCGCTCATAAGCGATACCCTCAAAATTTAATTGGTTATGAAGAAATGGTCCAACAAGCCATCTCAGCGGAAAGTGATTATATAGAAAGCGAAGTTTGGGGGTATGATCCAACAGCATTTAAACGCTGGCAGCCAGGTTATGGCTACTACCCGAAACAAACAGGCGCAAGTATTCAAACCCAAGTCAGCGCCGATAAGCTTTGGCGTATAATCCAACGGTTTGGGAGTCGAGAGGAAGGCTATTTTTACGCTAATTTATTATGGAGAATCAGAGAATGGCTCGATTTACCATTTGGAGGCAAACGCCCTATCAGGCGCTCCCCCTCTAGTCCAGAGATGAAAGTTGGGGATTATATCGACTCATGGAAAGTTATTCGTTATGAGAAAAACCAATTCCTTTCTTTATTATTCGGTCTTAAAGCCCCAGGGCTGGGGCGTTTAGAGTTTTCACTGAAAGATTTAGGTAACACGCGTAAGCTAAGCGTTACTGCATGGTGGCACCCACAAGGGTTTAGAGGGCTTTTGTATTGGTTTGCCATGATGCCGGCGCATATATTTATATTCAAAGGCATGGTCCGTGCCATCGTAAACAAAGCTCAGAAGCGCTGAAAAAGCACTTAAAACCCTAATTAACGCTGCTTTTTACTACTTCAGAAACATATTTAGCATAAAGTTTATGCATATTAGTTGTTGGGTGAATACCATCCCAATACATAAATTGTTCGGGATTGCCTGTAACCTCTCCTGTTTCAACCTCAAACGATGCTTCTTTCACATTCGTCAACTTGATGTTAAGCATTTTATCCTCATATACCCCCTCTTCTAGAACCGTTTCTTTGACCTTTTTATAGAAGGTGTAAGCGTCTGCGTAAACAATATTTACGGCTGGGTTTGCTTGCTCAATATCTTTAAGTTGGTTTTCAAGTATCTGGTTGAAATTGCGTATAAAACCTTCCGCTTGCACAGCTTTATCTTGTAACCATGGCGCTGCTGAGAAATCAGGTATGTTCGAAACTATGATAGTTTCCGCTTCATTATCGATGAGTTGACGTATGTCGACTGCAACCATAGCAGCAGCCTCCGCTCCGGTTTGGCCTAGCTCATCGTACAAGCTATACCACATGTTATTAGTCCCAGCCATATAAGTAACGATTGTACCCTTTTGGAAAGCACCCTTCGCAGCGATACGGTTTGATATCTGTAAGCTTGAATTAGGCAGCACTTTCCCACCACTAAACGAGAGCACATTTTGGCCTTTACTAAGATTATTGAAGTTTCCTGTTAGAGCCATAGCACCACCAACTGACCAATTATTGCCTAGCAATGGCTCCATATGAATAAAGTACGAGCTTTTTTCATCTCGTTTCTCTACATGGATGTCGGTATTAATCTCCACCCTTGCCGGGGATACGGGTGGAAGCTTTAGCATTTGAGCGAGATACTCCGTCCATACTCGACCATTACTTGCCCTGCCTTGCCAATTTGGAGCGGACGTTGAGGCAAGAACAGCACCTTTTGTCGCTAAATTAAACTCTTGGGAAACAGCAAATTTATTGCCGCAGTCTGATAAGCTATCGCCAAAGCTAGAAATGCTCTTAAAATCACTCGCCAATACATAAAACGGGCATAGTAATGCAAACAAGGTTAATAATCTCATGTCGTGACTCTATTCTAATACTCGTGGAATATGGCTAAATAACAGACAGCTTAGGCACCATTATTAAGCTCATATACTTCCGATAAGTATTGTAAAGAGTCACTTCACTAATATGAGTTTAGAGAGGATACCCAATAGGTATTTCAGCCAATTGTTCGCCTTGGTTCGCAGGATAAACCAAGTACTCGCCATGATATTTTACGTTGGACTTATAATCCGTGATTTTGTGCAGCATAAATCCGGCATTTGCTGCCTTTTCTATAAATAAGGCATGATTTCCGCGAACAAACCAACTCATTGGCTTTACTAAGTCCTCCCCATCAAAGCATTCGTCACACTGTTTTGAACAAAGTGCAAAAGAGTTCGGTCCTTCCGTAAAGATCTGAACCTTTCCACAATTGATGAGCGGCTCTGACGTTGACACCTCCCAGCCCTGTTCCTCCATGGAATCCAAGAAGTCATTAATTTCATGATCTTTTATCTGGCGATGTGCAGAGTTGAGTGGGAAGAAATCCGCATAAAATTTCGCAATACGTTGAAACGTACTCATAAGAGCTGCGTTATTACCCTTAGATCTTCCCTCTTTCTGCCATCGAGTCAAATCTCCCTGAACACAGCGATTAAACCGCTGTGATTTTATCGCTCGCGTTACCCATCGTACCAAATAGTGATTATTAGAGACAGGAGCATCCACTACTTTGCCCGTTTTATGTTCGCTTGCGAGCTCCTGCAATGCGCAGTTAACCAAGTTTTGAATTTCAGTTGTATACAGAGACATTATGCCTTTCTTCCAAATATCCAGTAACACGTCGTGGACAATATCGAACACGTCGTCATAACACTAATCATTGGCCAAACAACACCATCAGGCATAAATGCAATAGTGCCTCCCATCACAGACCCAGTACCAAAACGAAGGGTACCGGCGAGTGATGAAACTGTGCCAGCCATTGTCGGATAGCCACTTAGTAATAAAGCCATTGTATTGCTTCCGATGGTAGCTGTTGTTCCAACAAAAAGGACCACGAAAGGTACAGTGCCCCATAGGCCTAGGTCAAGAATCCAACCAACAAATAAGCCAACTCCTGCGAAAAGTTGGATCGAAAGTGCTAGCTTTAACATCGCATGCGAACCGATTTTTTTTACAAAACGGCCATTAATCATAGTCATAATAATCATGGCAATAATGTTTAAAGCAAATAAATAACCAAACTCATTAGGTTCTACATGGTATATATTGATGTAAACGAAAGAACCTGCGGTAAGAAAGGAGAACATACCAGCAAAGGAAAAAGCACCCGAAAATATTAATCCAACCACAACTGGGTTACGGCATAAACTGGCATAATGTTTCAATATTGATACTAAGTGAAGAGGCTGTCTATTTTCCTCTTTCAGAGTTTCAGGAATTTTCCACAGCACAAGCGCTATAACGATTAAAGAAAACACAGCTAATACCCAAAAAATGCCACGCCAACCAAACCATATAGCGATATACCCTCCCAACAAAGGTGCAATGAGAGGTGCTATGGTAATCACGAGAGTGATAAAAGACATTGCACGAGAAAAGTCCTCTCGATCAAACATATCACGGACTATAGCCTGTATAATCACCGCGGCAGCAGCACCAGCAAAGCCCTGAATCCCTCGTATCAATATCAGGGCGTCAATCCCCTCGGCTAAAGCACTCATAACAGAAGCAACCGCGAATAATGCTACTCCTATTATCAGAACTGGTCTACGGCCATAACTGTCAGCTAATGGGCCCTGAATAAGCTGACCTATGGCAAACCCTGCTGTATAAACGGTTAAAGTGATCTGCACTGACCCTTCTGCAACACCCAAATCACGAGCAAGGTTTGGCATTGCTGGCAAATACATATCAATAGCTAGCGGCGTTAAAGCGCCGACGGCTCCTAATACAAAAAAGAGTAGATAAGTAGTGGTGTGAGAAGAGGATGAAGAAAGGGAGTGACTAGGCATAAGTCTCCATAAATATTTTAGGATTGCTAGCCACTTAGCTAGAGAAAAATAGAAAGCAGCTATCAATACAAGTGTGCTATTTATACAGGCTATATTGAGCTAACAGAGTGCAAAAGACTACTTCCTATTTGGAACTAAACCATTTCCAATTTAACTGACTAGTGCCAGACTGAATCTATTTCTTCTTGAGTGAGAAAGCGATATTCGCCTGGCTCTAAGTTTTCATCTAACTCAATCTGACCGATGCGTTCTCTGTGCAAATGTTCAACTTTATTTCCAAGTGCCGCAAACATACGTTTAACCTGATGATACTTACCTTCTGTAATCGTCAATAAAAGCTCATTTTCTTGAGGATCAACAATCTCAAGTTTAGCAGGTAGTGTTGGCGCTTTTTCGTTGCGTAACTCGATTCCATGAGCAAGCTTCTCTGCGTAGTCGGAGCCAATAGGGTCAGCAAGCCAAACACGGTAAGTCTTTTCACATTTATGCTTTGGTGAGGTAATGCGATGAGACCATTTTCCATCATCTGTGATAAGCACTAGACCTGTCGTATCCACATCTAAACGGCCAGCAAAATGAAGATCTTCCATCTTCACTTCATCTAACAACATGAATGCTGTCTGATTAAATCCATCTTCGTGAGAACAAACAAAGCCATCAGGTTTAAACAACATAATGTAACGAGGGCCAGGTTTTTGAATTTCTCTCCCCTGCCACTCCACTAAACAGTTGTCTGTTACTTTGACAGAGCCACTTTTTTGAATGACGTCATTCACAGTAACGTCACCACTTTTGATTATTTTTGTTGCTTCTTTACGTGTTGCACCCAAAGCATCACATAAGTATTTATCTAAACGCATGATTACCTCATCCACATCGGGTAAGGTATTATAGAGTGCCTAGCCCAAATAGTTGAGTAATTTCACGCGATTTATGTATACATTACGACCTTATCAAACTGATTCGGTGAAAGCCGTTATCCACTACTTTCGCAAACACTCAAGTCCAGCGGTTTTGGTGCTGCCAACTGGCGCAGGTAAAAGTCTTGTTATTGCTGAGCTGGCTAGATTGGCTAAAGGGAAGGTATTGGTCTTGGCACATGTCAAAGAGCTGGTTGAGCAAAATCATGCCAAGTACGAAGGTTATCAACTCGAAGGGGCTATTTATTCGGCGGGGCTCGGTCGGAAAGAAACCAATAAACAAGTCATTTTTGCCTCTGTCCAATCTGTGGTCCGAAACTTAGATGATTTCAAAAACCAGTTTTCCCTACTCGTGATTGATGAGTGCCACAGAGTTGCAGACGACAAGAACACCAGCTATCAAAAGGTCATTCATCACTTACGCGAATTAAACCCAGGCATTAAAGTCCTTGGTCTTACCGCGACGCCCTACCGTCTCGGGATGGGATGGATTTATCAGTACCATACGCGTGGCCTTGTTCGGACAAAAGAACCGAGATTCTTTCGAGATTGTATTTTTGAGTTACCTATCCGTTACCTACTTGACCAAAACTTTTTGACTCCAGCTCGCATGATGGATGCCCCCATACTTAGCTATGACTTTTCGCAGTTAAAGCCATCCAACACTGGTAGATACAAAGAGCATGAGTTGGACATGGTTATTGACCAAGCAAAACGAGCCACTCCGCAAATTGTTCAGCAAATTATTAACCATGCACATAATAGGCAAGGTGTTATGATTTTTGCCTCTACAGTCCGCCATGCTCAAGAGATATTGTCATTACTTCCCCCTAACGAATCGGCTTTAGTTATCGGTGACACCACAGTCTCTGAGCGTGATTCAATAATCAATGGCTTCAAAAATCGAAACATCAAGTTTTTAGTGAATGTATCTGTATTAACCACAGGGTTTGATGCACCGCATGTGGACCTAATTGCTATTTTACGCCCGACCGAATCTATCAGCTTATATCAGCAAATTGTCGGCAGGGGGCTTCGCTTAAGTTCAGGAAAAACGGAATGTTTAGTGCTCGATTATGCGGGCAATAGTTATGATCTTTACCAACCAGAAGTAGGCGAACCGAAACCTTCCCAAGATAGCGAAATCATCACTATTCCCTGTCCTTCATGTGGTTTTAACAACAACTTTTGGGGCAAACTCGACAGTAATGGATTTCTCATCGAACACTATGGACGAAAATGCCAAGGTTTTTTTGAGGATAAAACCACTCAAGAAAGAGAACATTGTGACTACCGTTTTCGAGCAAAATATTGCAGCGAATGTGGCGCGGACAATGATATATCAGCAAGGGTTTGTCACCAGTGCGACGCGACGCTAGTCGATCCTGACAAAAAGCTTAAAGAAGCATTAAAATTAAAAGATGCGCTTGTTTTTGAGTGCCTAGCTATGGACCTAGCCCTGCACAAAAATGAGAAAGGCAAAAATTGTCTAAAGGTATCCTATGTTGGTGATAACCAAGCACAAGTTCATGAATTTTGGTCATTATCCACACCAAAACAAAAGCAGGACTTTCAGGACTTTTTTGTCAGATCTCACCTTGCCGACAAGCATAGACCTTTTGAAGAATCCTCTCCGACTAAAATCGTCAGCCACCAGCATCGCTTCCGACCACCACAGTTTATCATTGCCAGGAAATCAGGGCGATTTTGGAAAATACGCGATAAGATATTTGCTGATGAACTGACGTAATTTTTTCGCGACAAAGTTTGATGTCATTTTATGGTCCAATATTCACTTTGTATTCATAAAAGATTGGTTATACTCAATCGTAGAATTTTATAGCAAGATAACGTGATGTTTAATAAGCAGTTAGTCGGCCCACTTATTGCTGCCCTTTGTATTATGGCAAGTACTTCAGCACATACTAAAACAGAATCGGATAAAGACGGCCATGCCTTAGTGCAGGATGTTCATCATGCTGGAACTGAAGTCGAGTTCGAAGAAGACCAAGATGAAGTCTATGATGCTGTTCATAAAGGCTATATCCGGCCCTTTTCTGAGCTTTACACTATGGTTGAAAAAGATCTTCGTGGCCGCATTATCAAAGTAGAACTCGAAGAAGACGATGATGTTTGGGTCTATGAACTCAAGCTGAATTACAATAACAACATCATCAAAGTCGAATACAACGCTCAAACTTTAGAAATGATTCTGATTGAAGGTCGGAATTTTAAACAAGCCCTAAAAAACTAAACGGCATCACAATGAAAATACTTGTAGTCGAAGACGAACCTCGCCTAGGCGAACAAATAATCGAGTCGTTAGAAAAAAACGGCTGGGTTCCTGAACTATCAACAGATGGGATTGACGCACTTTACCGTGCAACATCGGAACAGTGGGATGCAATTGTACTTGACCTTGGCTTACCAAAATTAGATGGCCTCACTGTTTTAAAAAGTATTCGTGATGAAAACATAAATACCCCTGTTATTATTCTTAGTGCAAGAGATGGTCTGACTCAAAGAGTCGAGGGACTAAATGCTGGTGCAGATGACTATCAGACTAAACCCTTTGAAATGGTCGAGCTTATTGCTAGGATTCGCGCACAGCTCCGCCGTGCTTCCGGTAACGCCTCTCCGATAATGCAGATGGGCTGTCTGAGCCTGGATACACGAACATCTAAGGTGATGTGGCAAGGACAAGCCATTGATTTGACTGCGCTAGAGTATAAAGTTGTGGCTTATTTCATGCACAATCCTGAAAAAGTCATCTCACGTTCAGAGCTAGTCGAACATATCTACAAGCAGGATTTCGACCGCGACTCTAATACTATTGAGGTTTTCATTGGCCGTATCAGGAAGAAAATCTCGCCTAAGGTAATCAAAACCGTCAGAGGCTTAGGGTATCAACTTAATGCCAATTAGGAAGATAAGGTTCATCAAACGCCTTAGCCTCAAAAGCCGCTTAGTACTTGCTGCTGTTGTTTGGTTGACCGCAATGATAATTGCAGCAGGTGTCATGATGCCTTCGCAAGTGTATCTGTACATGCAAGAAGATACTAAACAGCAACTATCCATTTATATGGATGAAATCGCTGCCGCCCTTGAAGCCGACGAGAAAGGAAATCTTAAATTAACTTCTCCCCTTTCCGATCCTAGGTTTACGCGCCCATACAGCGGTTTTTATTGGTCAGCTAAAACGGATAAAGCCTTACTTCGCTCACGTTCATTATGGGACAAAAACTTAACGACTAAGGATGAACATGACTTATTAGGGGCGCGCGATGAAAAACTTATCTATATTCAATCAACCTTATACTACCCAGACTATTCTGGCCCTATTGAAGTTACTATTGGCACCGACCAACAGCCCATTACGGATACAGTCCGTAATCTTATGAGCCAGCTATGGTTCATTCTGGCGCTTCTCTACATTGGCATTCTGGCGTTAATCATTATTCAGGTACAATGGTCTTTAAGCCCGCTCAACAAAATGCACAAGGAACTATCGCAGTTACGTATGGGGAAAAAAACACAACTAGACCAAGAATATCCAAAAGAAGTTGCTCCTGTTGTTTCGGACCTAAATGCCTTAGTTTTCCACTATCAAGAGCTCCTCGAGCGAGCTCGGCACCATGCTGGAAACCTCTCCCATGCACTAAAAACTCCACTTTCGGTGCTAAAGAATGAAATATCCACAAAAGACTCTGCTACTCAAGAGCAACTGCGCCCGCCAATAGACCAAATCCAAAATCAAATTGATTACCACTTAGGCCGAGCGAGGATGGCTGGCGCAAAAAATATTTTGTCTGTCAGTGCCAATCCATCAGAACGCGTTGACGCCATTTCCATGGCATTCGATAAAGTATACGCAGAACGCGGTATTAGCCTTATTAATGAGTTAGACAGCAGTATAAACGTCGCAGTCGAGAAAACCGATCTTGATGAAATGCTAGGCAACCTTATTGAAAACGCTTACAAATGGTCAAAAAGTATTATTCGCGTCCATTCTTTATTACAAAAAGATAGCCCTGAAACAATCGACATTATGATAGAGGATGATGGTATTGGAATACCAGAACAAAAACTAGCTACCGTCATTAAGCGTGGTGTTCGCTTGGATGAAACCATGCCTGGGACAGGTCTAGGCCTCAATATTGTTTGCGAAATGGCACACAGCTATCGAGGCAAATTAACGCTAAGTCGAAGTGCTCTAGGGGGGTTAAAAGTCATTCTATCCATGAAGCTCGCTCAGTAGATCATGTGCAGAGCCACTTTACTGCCAACCAAAGCAGCACTATGCTCACCGAGTTTTACTAGCTTCATGTGCCCATCAAAGGCTCCTTGGCGAACAAACAACTGCTCTATTATTCCATTTCTTTTCGGTTCTAAATCCAAACGTTTGTGCTTTCCCATGACAAAAAATATTCCGTCACTATCGAGTTCATACCAACCTGAGCTGGTGTATCCAACTTGGCTCTTTGGCAAAAGAGCATAGACGCCATAGCTGCTGTCTTCTTTCAGTATGAGTTCAAGTCGAAGAGGTAAAGTAATACCGAAGTTGTTATCAGGAACCACAGAAGACACATGGGCTACGGTGTGACTGCTCATATGTCGGTTAATGCTGTTATTATTCAAATAAGCGATCAGGGCCCCCAACATTGCTCCCACTATTATAATAAGAACTGCCGCCAGTTTACTCACAACTTAACACCCCACTCTTAGGTCGAAAGCTCAGAGAACGGCCACTCTTATCAACCAATAAAGTTAACTCTCCAAAGTCGTATAGATTGACGTCTTGATAACGAACTTTGGTACCATTAGAGTCTGGAGAAAACCAACATGCGCTAAAATGTTTTTGTTCAAATGATATATCTGAAAGAGGAGAGCGCATGTTCTCTACGATTAAGTAACTGGTGAGTGCCGAACAAAAAAATAACCCCGCGGCCATTAATAATGTCTGCTTTTGTATATTAGGCTTTTGAGCAACCTCATTTTCAATTAACTGTGTAGGTTCAGCATCAATAACTGGTACTTGGATTTCACTAGGTTCGTAATCTGGCTGGTAAGTTTCCACAGTTCCGACAAACTGATACCCTTCACCACGTACGGTTTTAATTACCTCTCCAGAACGGTCTTCAAAAGCACGGCGACAATTGGAAATGCAATGCATCAAGCTGCTCATTTCAACCACAATACCGCGTTTCTGCCACACATGATGCATGAGTTCCTCTTTAGCCAACGTTTTACCTGCTTCATCAATCATCAAATTAAGCAAGGCGATCTCATTAACCCCAATAGGATAACGCACATTACTATTTAGATTTTGAATATAGCCGCGTTTAGAATCGAAAATCGAATTTCCGTTTATGATCAACATGAGTTCTCTTAGGTCAATAACTGATAGAGCTTTTTATACCTAAGATTTTTTATCCAAAGTTAGAGGACTGTCAGCTTGATGATGTTTCAATATGAAGCATTATTAAAAAACATCAAAACATTGATTTTTATAGCAAAAAACCCATAGAAAAACGAATGGTATATCTACTATATGTAAACACTAGAGTATAAATATGAATACCTTGGCGCAACCAATATCGTATTATCATCATCAAGGCGAATGATCTTTAGATCTTCCATAGAGTGCATACCGTGTTGGCTGAACATAGTTTCTATAATGGAAAGTTCCTTTCCATGAGGTATAACTCGCTCAGCAGAGCTTGGCATCAGAGATAAACCATTGGAACTAAACCCATATTGTCCGGATACATTAAAGCCAATCAAATCATCAGTGAGAAAGTACATCTCATATTGACCTGAACGTTTGAAGTTCAGCTGAGTTAATAAGCCTATATTCTCGCTACCTTGCCTAGTAGGAACAATAATCTCTGTTTTACTCTCAAAACTGCGATTCATCGTCGGCGAACTTGTGTATGCAGATAAACCACCCACGAGCATTCCCGTAATAATGCTGGCAGAACATATTATCTTATTCACAAACCACCTCCACATCTTTTGGACGATAGCTAATAGACGTTCCATCCTCTTTAATTAAAATAACTTGGTTGCCTGTCTCAAATGCTCGAACTTGATTAACAACGAGTGGAGATTGAGTTGATAGGGTGCATTTCGTATAAAAGGTCTCAGTGTACTCAGCTTCAACCCAAGGTGACACCCAAGAAGAAACCAACCAGTGACTGGATAGAGCACTGAATACAAACATTGTTAGGTAAGCACTACGCGGTTTATTTAAAACTAACCAACTTGAGTCATTTAAAGAACCACTAATATCAGGCTGTTGATTAGCGATGGGAGTAATGGCTTCAGGCTCATAATCTCTGGTATCGCCATTAAATTGGTACCCCACCCCACGAACCGTACTAATAATCTCAGCATCTTTATCACGCAGAGCTTTACGACAGCTTGAGATGCAATGAAGCAGGCTACTTTCTTCAACAATGACACCTTTTTTGTGCCATACCTGTTCAAGAAGAATAGACTTGGTGAGTGGCTCACTTGGATGCTCAACCATGAATTTGAGCATTGCAACCTCATTACCTCCCAGCATTGATTTATAACCGGTTGTAATATCTTCTACCGAGCCCGCTAGTAAATTTAAAATAAGGTTTTCATTAATTATCAGTATCGACATAAACTGAATAAAGGCACTAGGTTATGTCGCTATACGATATCTTAAAATCTAAGAAAAACAAAAACTTTGTGGTCCTATCTCACAATTTCATCATGAATTGTTATCTGCGTTGCAGACCAGCGAGTGATTTCGTATAAATAAACATCACAAACATAAGTATTAGAATCTATACACTAATTAAATCATGTTGAACTCGTTTAATTATCTTGTATTTAAAACCCACAACATGATCAAAAATCACACAAAAACTTCGAGGTAGATTTTATGGTGTATTAATCAGGGTTACTAATGTGAAGCTTTGAACGAAAGATGAGACTTCAAACGGTCCAGAAAAATCCAATACTTCTGCATGATCATAATTATAGATACCAATATTCATTGTGCCTCTTTGCAGCATTCTTAATACTTCTCAGCTCCCTAAAAAGTAAAAGTCTAATTACCGAATAAAGACATATACATTTTACGAAGTTTATCTCATAAAATCATAATATCAGATGATAGCATTATACCTACCACAGAATGAAAAATTGTAATGAAGTTATCAAGTATAGCTCTGAATTCTGCGCCACTTGAGCAGTCAGACGCACCAAAATCCGACCAGCCGTTAAATATAAAACGCATCAGGCAGTTATCGAATGATACAAACCTTCCATCGAATATACGTCATTTACCGACATTATTAATGATGGAGATCCGTCAGGCTGGAGATAGAATGAATGCGATTAGAGCTGGGTTTGAAGATAAAAACCCTTATGCATCAGCTCAAAAATCTCAGATAGTTTGAGCCCTTACCTCATCAGAACTTCCTTCACGATACTTATCTGCAGATGATATAAAGCGAGTTGGGACAAGCAAGATATTCAGCCTCGACCAATTAAGCTTACAAAAAGTACACCCTGCCCATGCAGAAAACCTTAATGGCTCTCAGAAGGCCACAAGTTTACTTCAAAATAAACCTATAAAACTACCCAGCACAGATGCAGATCACACTGTCAATATCAATGCTTACCTTGCCAACAGACTTCCATCAGGACTAGTTGATCTCATCAGCAAACACGGTGCAGAGTTTTTTCTTTTTAACTCCAGTGATCAAGACGTAGCCAACCACTATAAAAACCAGGGTTTTGACACATGCTTTAAGGTATCTTCTCCCACTTCAACTCGCTTCTATCTTTTAAACAACCACCAGACAAATGAAAACAAAATAGTAGTATCTGGAATAGGCTCTCATACACGCCTTGAACATCAGATACTTCAATTCCACTTCTCGGGAATTAATGTTGCAACCAAGCTAACCTCCATTGGCAGTATTGACTCCCTAAAAGCTTCCTCGATAAAAAGGTTAAAGTCTCAGTTAGCTCAACTTCAAGCAGACGAAAAAATTCTCTATATCGGTGCTCGCTGGAAAGTCATGGAATCGATCGCCAATAAAATCTTTAGTCTTTCGGGTGAAAAAGAGGGTGAAGGATACAAAAAGCTCAACCCACATAATCACAAAATCGGCCCTTTTACTTTTGATGAAGTCACTATCACAAACGATGGTAAGACAGTATCAATTGCGGCGCTGAGAATGCCTAATGGCGAGTTATCTTATGACGCGGTTAAGACATTTGCCGAATCAGGTTTTAACAAAATCGTGATGTGTGGTGCGGGTGGCCGAATTACTGGCGATGCACAGGTAGGTGATTATATCCACCTAAACCATTCATCTTACCAAGGTAGTGTTGTGAATTTGAGTAATACCGAGCTCCTGATACCCACTGAATTTTCACGCGTCAATACAACTGCTTGTTCTAATACCACTGTCGATTCACCGCTCATTGAGACAAAGTCTTGGCTCGCACAGCAAAAAGAGAACAAAGTAGCAACGGTCGATGTAGAAACGGCGCATATATTCAATGCAGTGAATGATAGCCCCTGCTCTGTCACTATCATACCTGGGATATTTGTATCGGATATCGTTGGCGAACATCCTCTTGAAGATAAAATCAGTGGTAATGGCGCAGATAAACATATCGATGAATTTGTAAGAGTAACATGGAATGCTCTGCTCCAAGCCCCAAACTAGCAACATTTCTATCATCCAGCCCGATAATACCTAAGGTAATCCAGAATAAGGATTTTTTATTGATAGATTAGGATTTTTAATGAAAGTTTTTCATTAAGCTTTAGGTCTTTGTTCTCATGCTACTTAAGAGGAAAAAGATTTTATGCATGCTTTAGAGAACAATACAAAGACTGACAATATTGGTTACCTTATCGGCGTTTTCGGCGTGGCACTCGTGCTGATTTGGATCGGTGTTTATAAATTTACACCGACCGAAGCCAAACTGATTCAACCTTTAGTCGAAAATCATTTCGCGATGAATTGGCTTTATGACCTTTTTTCTGTTCAAGCAGTATCTAATTTGATAGGAGCGGCAGAAATTATTGTCGCCATTGGGCTTATTGTGGGCATTAAAAAGCCAAAAATTGCGTTTTATTCTGGTATCGCTGCGGCGGCTATCTTCACCACAACATTGAGTTTTTTGCTTACAACACCTAATACTTGGAAAGTCTCGGATGGTGTACTAGTCACCAACTTTTTCCTAGTAAAAGATATTTTGTTCCTTGCCGTATCTATAAGCATTATTGAAAGAAATAAGCCAAGTAACTAACCCAAACAAGGAGCCATGAAGATATTAACTTTTTGGCTCCTGAGCAAATACCGAAAATAAGCAAACCTTAAGCTGAGTGACGTTCTAATTGCGTTCGATACAAGGCAATATCTTCTACAGTCAACACTGGCATATTATGTTTTTGGGCAAATAAAAGGAGTATTATGTTTAATCAACCCACCACGAACTTCATCAATGTCACGATTAGAAGGCTTAGTGTCCAATTTATATTCCAATGCACACTCCATGTGAATTATATTATCATTGAAATAGGCCGTCAGGTATTTATAGGCCAAGTATATAACTTCTCTAGCCAAGTTAATTAAAAACTGCTTTTAGTTGAGAATTTCAATTTGGTTAACATCCTCGCCATTTTCCCAGCGAATGCAAGTATTCATGCCAGTGACGGATACTGTTTTTCCAGCCGCATGGGCCGCCAAAATCATTGAATATTGCTGTTTTCCTGCATTAGAGTTTTCATCGCGTATTATCCAATGTGCATTAGCAGCGCATGGAGGTGGTTGCACTCTGGATGAAGGATTATTTAAATAAAAGTATATTAAGCCATCGCTAGCACGGACAATAACACGATCAACCGTACCCACCTGACTACTAGCAAAGGAAAAATTAGAAATAAATAATAGAACTAATATTGGAAGTATTTTATTCATATAAAAACTCTAAAAATAAATCATCACAAGTCTGAATCGTAGGATTCGCTATCCTACTACAGTAGAATGCAATATAAAATCCCTTTATGGCATTACCACACATCATAAATATCAACTTGATGACCCAGTGTAAATAAATATTTTCATCAAACTATTTAAAAGTTATTAATCCCCATCAAAAGACACCAATTTGATTTCTAGCTTTATGCCAAATATCGCAGACGTGGCTTGTTTAGTTGTTTCTTACCATTTCCAACATAGTAGTTTCACATAGATTGTATCTGTTTCTTATTGCCTGAAAGCCAATACAGTGGTAGTATCCGCGCTCGCTTATAGAGTTACTATCCGTTTCTTCTATAGCGATATACCACATCACGGCAAGGTCGCATTGCTGGGTGTGAAGTTCATTTTTTAAATTTGAGAGTAAATACTATGAAATTTGAAGCAGTAGTACGTACTGAACTAGGTAAAGGTGCGAGCCGCCGCCTACGTCACGCTGGTCAATTCCCTGCTATCGTTTACGGTGGTGAAGCTGCGCCGGTATCAATCGTTCTTAACCACGACGACATCGTTAACCAAATGGATAAGCCTGAGTTCTACGAAGGTGTTGTTCTTGTGATCGACGGCGCTGAAGTGAAAGTTAAGCCACAAGACGTTCAACGTCACGCTTTCAAGCCAAAAGTTGAGCACATGGACTTCATCCGTATCTAATTCCCCACCAAGGAATTTGTTGGATTAAATCCAGCCTTTTGCATAAAGAATATCGGCCTTACCATCCGAGACTTCTAAAATTCGAGACCCCGATGCTACCAACATCGGGGTTTCACCGTTTTTGAGGCTACAAAATGTCACGCTTGACCTGCAGCCTTTATTTAGCAAGCTTTTCCTAGGAGATAGTCTCTTCCTGCCTCGTATAGAATCCAGCTACTCTGGAGGAAACCAACCCTGCTCTTGCATTACATACATAAGACTGAATGGTTCATAGAATCGTTCCTGAAGTTCCATTAACTTATCCATGTCAATATTCTTCATCCTTTCTTCGGTCTGGCTTTTTAGCGGCGTCAAGTCCGCAGCATGTCTCGCAAAAACATCTTTGGCATTTTGTTCTTTAATTGCTTTGAGTAAAGCTTCGGTCTCAAGCTTTGAGCATTGCCTAGTATTGTAATTTGCCAGATATCCCACAACGTCCTTCTTGTCTTCAAGTTTTAGGGATTGAAACCAATCAGATTTCGGAAAGGCCACCTCATTATTTCTTGAGAAATCAACACAGAAGTCTATTTTTTCTAACCATTTTTTCTCAAGTTCGTCTAAGTTGGCAGCATAGCTTGAAGCACACACAGCTAACAGTGAAAACGTAATTAAAACTCTATTTAGATAGCTCAACAACACACCCCCAAAATTTTCGTTCTTCCCCATTAGTAAATATCTCTCGTTCCATTGCGATTTTTAAGATCGCACTTCGAGTGTATGAACTCGACGCTAGCATAGCTTTACCAAATGTATCCCAGTCATTTTCTCTGATGCTGACAAGTGTTTCAAATGGGCTTTTAGTAATGCTCGGTGTGCCAAAAATATAGTAGAAAGGGGTGGCAGAAAGCGCTCCGGCTAAAAGATTCCCTGACTCCATAATTGATTTAACATCTGCTACAGATCTTTTGCTTTTTTTGCTCAATTGCATATTTCTTATTGCACAAACACCAATATTAGCCATTAGTATTACTCTATCCTAATAAAACTTTATTTATTAATCACTTAGCCAAAAAATGTCAACACTCTAAATGAGACGAACTACGCAAAAGTCCCTAATCATGCACTTTGCCTACAGGAAAAGGTATATTACCTAGAAAGCCGCATACATTATTTAAAGGACTCATAAATGGAAGGCTTTTCTGGAGCAGAGTCAAAAGTGGACAGGAATGAGTTTCGAAAAACCTTACATTAGCAAGCCGTGAATAACTGCAGGTATGGCAAATAGCAAAATTGATGTGCAGAACGCACCGGATGATGTGTCGAAACCTCTGCCTTTCGAAGATCGCGCTTACCTTGACAAAAGTATCAAGGCCGCCACCCTTCGAGATCAGATCGCACAATTTACTTACATATAGGCTCAGGCTTGTTCAACACTTGGGATTTAACGTCGGCTACGCAACGCTTAATCCTCAGTTGTTAGGCGACTTTCCGAGCTTTGATTGAATATAGCAAAGGAATCTGTTGACCTTTATACAGCATTTGGTATCCCAAGTTTGGTACCGACTCCAAACCATCAAAACAGTTATATGGGCTATATGGATGCTCAGAAAAAGACTCAATCTTTAAACCTGTGTCGATTAAGGCGCTTATAACCTTACTTATTGGATGAGACCAAGTAACCGTAGTTGATTTTGTACCATCGCAGTTTTCGGTATAAGTGCCTTCCTCTTCAACGTCAGGCTCGCTATCTGGAAAATACGAGTAGCCAGATAGCAAGTCATTAAACGTATGGAACTCAACTAGGTGAAACTCCCCGCCGACTTTTAGTGACTTGGCAATAGTCTGTGCCCAATCAACTAAGTTGGGTAGCCAACACAACACACCGTATGAAGTAAATACGATATCGAATTGTTGGTTATTTTCATGACCAAATTGAACAACATCACTTTCAATAAAATTCGCTTTTAAATCCAAAGCCTGCTTCAGTGAATTAGCATGCTTGATTGCATTAGCAGACAAATCTATACCTGTGACCTCCGCACCTAATCGAGCCCAAGACAAGGTATCTTGACCAAAATGACACTGTAGGTGCAATAGAGACTTTCCTTGAACATTTCCTACTTGTTTTAGTTCGATTGGATTTAGCGAACATCTACCATTCTTAAATGATGCGACATCATAGAACTCCGATTCAACGTGTACCTTGGTTCTTTTATCCCATGCTTCTTTATTTATACTCAAATAATCCATTTTTTGTCCGTATATTAATTTTGTAGCCTAACGCTTATTAGACGGATTTATTCCGTAATTGTATGTGACCAATCATAACGCTAATCACACTCACGCTCAATTGAAAGCCCGCACAGCATAGTGTCTAAGACATGAGCTTAAGAAGTTGCCGAAAGTTTCCGTATAACTCCGGCGGATTCTGAGCAATACAATTTTCAATCTATATACGCCCAAAATACGCTCGGTCTGACTCTATTTCGTCGAATTAGATTTGATAGGGAAAAAGCACGCCCATAAAATATGTAGAGCATTTGATCTAACAAGTTTAGGGGCAAAACTTAGTTAACTAATGGAGAGGTACTACCTAAACATTAGGAACGCAGCGTTACGCGTCACGCTACGCCTTAAGTAACCATATATTTCAACCTACTGAACCTTGGTGGTGGTGACCTAGGTAACCGAAAAATTTTTATTGCACGAGGGTCAGCCTCGTTTGCTTTTCTGTAGTTCTAGAAAGAACCTATTTACCTGATTTTAATAGTGTTACTCTTAATGAAACTATCGGAGGAAAAAGAATGGAATCAAGAGAAATCGAATATCAAAAAGAGCTGCAAGAGCTAAGAGATATACTAGGTGCCGATAGCGAGCACATCCCCCGTATAAATAGTCTGATAAAATTGGGCTCAAGTATAGCAGGGCTGATGGATCCAACGGGCACTGGCGTAGTAATTGCTGTCTCATCCATACTGAGCCAACTCATCGACTCCATTAAAGAAGCTAAGGCGAAAGTTGATGATGAAGATATTACGAATAGAATCATTGACCTAATAGACATGAAGCACAAAGAACTCGGTGAGTTGCAAGATAAAGTGCTACCATTGATACCTCAGACTTGCCTTGTCGCTGGCCTCGACAATTGGATTACCTTCGAAGAACAGACCAAAGGCGTTTCAAGTGTAACCATCAATGGAATGAGAGCACTCACTATAAATTTCTCTACTAGGCTCTCTAACCCCGACGATTACTTCGTTCATATTAATATCCCCACTACACAAATAGAATTAACTGACACTTCTCTATTAATACAATTGGAGCACGAACCAGCCAACGGGAATAAATTGAAAATGTATCTTGCAAAAATGTCAGATAAAGCGTGGTAGCGTTAATTTCACTACCCAAGCATCGAATAACTAAACTCAACCCCTCCTAGCGTTCGGCTATCTACCCTCCTTAAGAGATAGCCTTTTTCAACAAGCCTTTTTAGCAATGTATCTAAGCTTGGCTCAGTTTCTTTCAGAAACATTTTGTTAATATTAAACCAGACACATATCAATTCTAGGTATTAACACTGCGAATATAAGCTGTTAGTTTCATATCTCCTTTCAAGTGGTCTATTTGAAAGGGAAATAAATGGGAAAAAGTATTTCCCTATTAATTAAAAAAACAATAACTAACAGGCTTTAAACTATGACTATAAAAACAAGTTTAACAACCCTAGCTCTTCTTGCTGCTTTTAACGCTCACTCATATCAACATTATGGTGTTTTTGAGGATTATGCGGATTTAAGTTCAGTGCAAGCCAATACTGCTCGCATCAGTCAAATAATAAAAACAGATAACAACCAAACCACAACAGCGGCTGCCTATTCTTATAATGATCTCGGCCAAGTAACACAGCGTGATTACGTTGATAGCACTTTAAACTATACCTATAACAATGATGGTTTATTAGAATCAGCACGCGCACTAATGAAACACGGGGAGATGAACACTTACATTAAACATACTAAAGAGAACTTTATCTCTTCGTATCAGTACAATGACCAAGGACAAGTGACGTCAGAGACAAAGCAAGTTTTTCATAGAGAGGCTTCTGATCTAAGCGGCACACCGATCGCAACCTATAACATTCAATACGTTTATGGTGAAAACGATAAGCTTGTTCAACGTATACAAACACCTCTATCAGGTGATGAAACATCGGCAAAGCACTTTTACTACACCTATCATACCGATGGAAAACTACAACAAATCCGAGAGGTAAAGCAGTCAACACCTGCACAAACAAGTACTCTATCGCTACAATACTACCCGAGTGGTGAAATCAAAAAAGCCACTCAAAACCTGTTTGCTCAAGGAGAGAAAACCATTGAATTAACGTATATAAACGATGCTTCTGTATACGGCCCATATTACTCTGACCCTGTAAAAGAATGGAAAGTAGATATGGACTTCTTTGGCCTTTCTTTAAAACCTATTGAAACACTCAAACAAACAGTCGGCGAGGTTGAAACGACATACAGTTACCAATATCAAAATAACGATAATGATAGCTTGGCAGACAGTTTACAACTGAATGTTTCATCACCTTATTTCAGCAAGCAAATCGACTATATAATGACAAATCAATAAACTTTCCTAATCAAGGCGGGCAATTGCTCGCCCTTTTTATTATTCCCTCTCTTAGTCTCGTTATTAATAAATAAGCAATGCCATTAGACATGGTCACAAAAAATAGCAAAATCATATCAATCAACTTGCATAAATGATCAATAAAAATACAATAACCACAATTTATAAAAGGTTAATGAGGGAGCGATGAAGTTATTTAATTTGATATTAAGTGTGAGTTTCTGTGTCATATTATCGAGTCACGTGCTGGCCGATGAATCCAATGTGTTCTGTTCCAAGCCTGATGGAAGCCACTGGGATTGGCTAGAAGATGATAATGAAGAGCAAGTCGTCATTGATGGTTCATGGGTAGAAAGAGAAGAGTATCGTGGGGACTATTTTTTGGTTCTAAGATCTAGCTATATTGATGTTAATCAACAATGTAAAACCGAATTTGGCAGTCAATATCTAGCTCAACCAGCCAAAAACTCTTTGAGTTCATGGTATAAATTTATGCTCTTTGACCAAGAAACCAATACTTATTCTATCGCCGCTGGGTATATACCACCGACTAATAGTATGCCTAGAATAAGTGACGTTAATTTAAAAAGTGATATCCAACCTTTACTAAATAGCCTCGATAAAATCAGCCGCCTTAATGGATACAGCTATTCTTGGCACCCCGATAGCATTCAAGGCCACTTGGCTGGCCAATATGAGTACGGCGTCATTGCCCAAGAGGTACAATCTGAGTTACCTGAGCTTGCGAAGCGTGATATACAAGGCACTTTACGGGTAGATTATATCGGTCTGATCCCGGTACTTTTAGAATCAATTAAAGAGTTAAAAGCAAGAGTAGAAACACTAGAATCAAGTCAGTAGCATTACCAGCCATTCCAAGTAACACTATTTACCTCTCTTCCAAATAGTGTTACTTAGAATAAAAGCTTCGAAACCTCGGTGAGTTAGAAGTAAAGAATACAAAAATCGAAGTTTGCACCATTAAGCTAACGCTGTATTATGAAATACAAATTGGCATTAAAAATTAAATAGGTCAAACCATGATCAGACACATTCTACTCATTCAGTTTATCGATGATGCAACACCACAGCAGTTAGAAATGGTAAAAGCAGCTTTCCTCGCGATCCCAAACAAAATTGAAGGCGTTTTAGATGTCGAGTGGGGAGAAAACAACAGCCCTGAGGGAAAAAATGAAAATTATACTCACTGCGTAATGATGACATTTTCTGATGAATCAGGTCGCCAGAATTATCTACCTCACCCCGAGCATGACGCGTTAAAAAAAGTATTTAAACCTATCCTAAAAGATATTATCGTTTTCGATTACGCTGTGTAGTTCCATGAACCTATTTCATTCTATCCCTGCAGATTTAACCAATGAGGTCTTTGAAGATCTTGTGACAGGAAGTCAATTTCGCCTTGAGCGTATTGTTTCCAAAGGCCAATGTTCAGAGCCTGATTTTTGGTACGATCAGGACGAACATGAATGGATACTAGTATTGACTGGCCATGCAAAAATCCAATACATCAATGGAGAAGAAATAGAATTAAAAGCGGGTGATAATCTTAACATTCCAGCCCATACTAAACACAGAGTGAGCTATACTGCCCCTGATAAAGAAACTATTTGGCTGGCACTATTTTATAAGGATTAACCATGATTTCCTGTAGCGAATACGATTACATAGAAATAGTCTGTCTCTTTCGTATTCCTATTCGCTTAGTTACGGATTCTGCTCAAGTCTTTGAAGGGAGAGCGAAAACAACCAACTATGATCACCAGCGCAGAGAATGTATCGTTATTGATACTCCCTGTGGCGACATACAAATTCCGACCTCAACCTTAGTATCAATGACAGCCCTGACCGATAACCCTCATTTTAGTGAAATTACCTTTCAGCAAATCAGCTAAGCATAATCCCTGCTTACATTCTTTTTAGTAGGCTAAAGTGATTTCATGTCCATACTACTAATGATATTTAGGCCCCAATAGTTTTAAAAAGGGAAATAATATCATTATATGTTTACCCTTTTCTTACTTCGTAATGTTTGAAAATATATTCGCCAATCCTTAGCTCGGCTGTGTTGGCCTTCTAATATAAAAAACGAACGAAGGAAGGCCAACATATCCCCTCATATGAATAAAATCATTATGAAAAGATTATTAGATTGCAGCGCCTCTAACTTCAATAATATGACTAAAGAAGATTTACTCTTTGCAATAAAAGCTAGCGAAGGCAGAGTGCTAATGACTGAAACCATTGCTTCAGTGCAGCCGCTATTAACAAACATTACCAATGCTGAACTGGCAGCTTCACAAGGTGCTGATTTACTGCTCATCAACATGTTTGATGTTAATAGGCCGGAGATTATTGGCCTACCCAAGAGTACACGTCCCCAAAGCGTTATTGCTACATTAAAGCAACTGACTGGCCGCCCTGTTGGCGTCAATCTAGAAGCAGTTGACCCAGAGTTCGCTCAGGAACACAATGAAATTTGGGCAATGCGTTCAGGCAGAGCCGCTACGCCTGAGAATGTGAATGCTTTAATCGATATGAAGTGTGATTTTATTGTACTCACCGGTAACCCAAGTAATGGCGTGTCAAATAAAGCAATTACTGAGTCTCTCCAGCAATTAAAAATGCATCAGAAGAATAAAATCCTAATTATTGCAGGAAAAATGCATGGTGCAGGAGTGAGCTCAGAAAATGGGAAAAAAATCATAACAAAGCAGGATGTGTCTTCATTTGCAAACCATGGCGCCGATGTGATACTGCTACCTGCTCCTGGAACAGTACCCGGTATGTCAGAGTCTTATGTCTCCTCCCTTATTGATGAAGCACATAAGCATAATGTACTTGCCATGACGGCAGTTGGAACCTCTCAAGAGGGCGCCGATATAGACACAATTAAGCGCATTGCCTTAATGAGCAAAATGGCGGGGGCAGATTTACATCACATCGGTGATACGGGTTATACAGGAATTGCACTACCAGAAAATATTCGCAGCTATAGTATTGCTATTCGAGGTATACGCCATACTTATGCTCGAATGGCTCGTTCTGTCTTAAGATAGCTCCCAACAATATTGAAATAAATAAGCTAACAAAAAACAGGCCCGTTATGTTTTTTATAACGAGCCGATAAACTAATATGCCTTAGTTAGATTACTAACTATTAGCCTTACTTAGGGCTGTATGGCAGAGATGAGTGATGCAGATTGATTTTTATGTTACCTGCATCATCTTTGATGTAACCGAAGGTGTATTCTACTTTAACTTCTTGACCGTCGGTTTTGGTAAAAAAGTAATTGCCCATGGCCATTGCTATGTCGGAGTTTTTATCTGTAATAACGCCTTCATTTTCCCAACGAACATTAGTATAAGGCGCTAGAGCAAAACCATTATCTTCTTTAATTTCGCCACCAACAAAATAAGAAAGTGCTTCAGATTTTGAATGTCTAAATTGATCTTCAACTGCCAACGTCGGCTTGAAAAGTACAGTACCTAAGTCATAGGCATAAAACTTGTCGATATGCTTAATGGCAGCACTACGAGCATCCTTTGCTTTACCAATTGCGATAATGCCTTCACCCCAACCTTTCTGAGCCGCTTCTACCTCATCAGGTGTGATCGGAGAGGCGTAAACATTAAGCGTTACAAGTGATGCAATAAGAGATGAAGCAATGTAGGTTTTTCTCATGGGTAAGTTCCTCGTCGGCAAGATAACGTCTACCTTTCTAACTTACTCGAAATGATTTGTCTATCCTTTTTCTAATTTTTATGAATGCCACACGGTAAAAAACATTGCCCCTGATAATGTTTGATCCGATGCTTTTTGTTTGCTAGCGTATCAGGCTGCCAAGTAAGTATTTATGCCTATCCTCCTGATATAAAAGCATTATCATCCAGGTTAGCATAATTGTCATTCTGAGCATAATTTAAGGAGCTTTGATGCGTTTCTCCCTCACTGCATTAGCTGTCTCAGCGATACTGATCACTGGCTGCAGCAACCAAGGAATTAACACCATGACTCAACCATCCCAAGTAGAACTGATTGCCCAACAAACCCAAGCACCGATAGCAAAGAAAGTCCCCCGCGCCCTAGAAAATCATGGCGATACTCGGATTGATAATTATTACTGGATGAGAGACGACCAACGTAAAGATGCGGAAATTTTGCAGCACCTTGAACAGGAAAACCAATACGCTGATGCTGTTTTAAATCATACCGAAGCGCTGCAAAAACAGCTATTTGAAGAGCTAAAAAGTCGTATCGCAAAAGATGACAGCTCCGTCCCAGTGAAAGAAGGTAACTTCTACTATTCAAACCAGGTATCGGGTGACAACGAATACGCTATATATCGACGTGCCAAAGACTTCGCAGGGACAGACTCGGAAGTTTTACTCGATGCCAACGAATTAGCAAAAGAGCACGAGTTCTTCAATGTCGGTGGATTATATGTAAGCCCAAATGAGTCTCTCATGGCTTATGGTGAAGACACATTAAGCCGACGAGTTTATACGATACGGATTAAAAATCTCGATACAGGTGAGTATTTAGACGATAAAGTCGAAGGGGCTGAAAGTGATATCGCTTGGCAAAATGATAATAAAGCCTTTTATTACATCAAAAAGGATCCCCAAACCCTATTAGGTTACCAAGTTTACCGTCATGTCCTGGGCACGCCACAAAGCAGCGACACATTAATATATGAAGAGCAAGACGATGCTTACTATACCTCGCTCGGAAAAAGTAAAGATGGTGAGCAAGTATTCATAACTCACTACAGCACCGAAACCAGCGGTGTATCCATTATTGATGCGAACGACTCCAAAGCCACAGCTAAAGCATTTTATCCAAGAGAAGAAGGCGTTGAATACAGCATTGCTAAACTAAATGACTGGTATTACATCTACACCAATTATCAGGCGGTAAACTTCCGCCTAATGAGAGTGGAAAAAGACAATATTCAAGACCGCAGTAAATGGCAAGATGTGATCGCTGCTGACAAAGATACTCTACTGGTTGATTTTACCTTATTTGACGATCACCTCGTCTACGAACAGCGTAAAGACGGCTTATCAACTCTTAAAGTTCGTCAGCTTTCAACAGGCAAAGAGTTTCCGCTAGAGTTTAACGACAGTGCTTTTTCTGCCTACTTTACAGGTAATTATGAACTTGAAAACTCAAAAGTTAGGATTTACTACAGCAGCCTGACCACACCTGGAACCTACTATGATTTCGACCTTACCACTGGTAAGCCTGAAGTACTCAAACAGACGCCAGTACTCGGTGACTTTGAGGCGAGTAACTATCAGTCTGAACGAATCATGGTCTCAGCGAGAGATGGTAAACAGATACCTGTGTCTCTGGTATACAGAAAGGATAAATTTAAAAAAGATGGCACTAACCCAATATACCAATACGGTTATGGTTCATACGGGCACACCATAAACCCATCATTTCGTTCAGCACGCCTAAGCTTGTTAGACCGCGGGTTTGTTTATGCTATCGCACACATCAGGGGCTCAGAAATGCTTGGTCGACCGTGGTATGAGGATGGTAAAAAGCTTACCAAGCAAAATACCTTTAACGACTTTATTGATGTAACCCGAGAATTAACCAAGGCTGGCTATGGCTCAAAAGATAAAGTCTTTGCGGTTGGAGGCTCAGCAGGCGGTCTATTGATGGGGGCTGTCATTAATCAAGCACCAGAGCTATATCGAGGAGTAGCAGCTCATGTGCCCTTTGTCGACGTGGTAACAACCATGCTTGATGAATCCATTCCTTTGACCACCAACGAATATGATGAGTGGGGTAACCCTGGTGAAAAAGCCTATTATGACTATATGCTTAGCTACTCGCCTTATGACAATGTTAGCTCTCAAGATTATCCGAATCTGTTAGTCACGACAGGACTACACGATTCACAAGTGCAATATTTTGAGCCTATGAAATGGGTCGCCAAACTACGCGAGATGAAGACAGATAATCATGCGTTACTCTTTAAGACGGATATGGAAGCAGGCCATGGTGGGGCTTCTGGCCGCTTTAAACGCTTAAAAGAGGATGCTCTCGAATATGCGTTTTTCCTTGACTTGCTGAATGAAAAATAGCGGTCAAACAAAACAAAGCCCGCTTTGATAGCGGGCTTTGTTATAAGAGCAATAATTAACGCGTTTACTTGCGCCATCCGAGTTTTACATTACCTTTGCTATCAAACCATAGGGCTTCTTTGCGTCGGCGGCCGATCAAAATAGGGCCGTCATCGTAAAACAGAAAGTTTTTCCAATACCGTTTGAACACCGACCATTTAGTCTCAATCACATTGTACTTTTCGTAGCAAAAGTAAATCGTTACGTCATCTTGCCAATCAAGAAACTCTTCGACACCGATAGGTAAAGCATCATGATCTGATTCCCAGGAAACCATCCAATCTAATGTTTCTTTCCAGTTCGTCTCTTTCATCGGCCAATCAGAAGAGCTAAGGCGCTCAGCATCAGGGCTATGAGCACTGATATTTTCCTTCCAAAGCTGGGAAGAGCGAGCTTGTGTCATAGGTTTTATGGATTCCAAATCCTGCTCAGAAACAGGCATGGAGTGATGAGTAAAAATCCATTTTCTTTGGTATTCGTCCAAAGGAAGATATGACATTAGTATTCCTTGTTAGGCTTTAAGCCACCCTTTCTCGGTAGCATCATGAATTATTTTCTTTGCTTGCTCCCATAAAGCTTGGGAACCACTTTCAATTTTGCGGTTTACAGTCAATGCTTGGGCACTCGTCACTTGGTGCTCTAACCAGCCTTTTCCGCCATTGTGGTAATTCAACAGCATTGGGATCAACCTATCAAGCGCTTTAGCAAACTTTGCATCGGCTGATTGTGCATCTTCAAATTCGCACCAAAGACTAAGTAATTCTTCACCTTGATCTTCAGGTAACATATTAAAAAGTCGCTTAGCTGCTGCCAATTCCTTACCCTTTTGCGACTCAATGGCTTGAGTATCATAGGCAAAAGTGTCTCCCGCATCTATCTCGACGATATCGTGGAGCAGTAACATTTTAACGACTCGTGCAATATCCACAGGTTCATTGGCGTGTTCTTGCATCAAAATGGCCATGAGAGCGACATGCCAGCTATGCTCTGCGCTATTTTCTAACCGATCATTCGCACTTTTTACGCGTGCTCGCCTCAATACCGATTTCAGTTGATCAAGTTCCATGATCAAAGATAACTGCTTTTCTATACGATTCACGTCGCTGTCCAATTGTCATTAACCAATGAACTTAAAATATGGTCTTCCCACACTCCATCGATAAGCAAATAGTCTTTTGCCATGCCTTCTTTTTTAAATCCAAGTCGCATTAACGTGGCTTCACTTTTATGATTTCGAGGAAGGTAAGCCGCCATTATTCTATGAACATTTTGAATAGAAAACATGTACTTTATTGCCAATCGCATCGCCCTAGTCATGACGCCTTTACCTTGAGCATTCTCGGCTAAGGAGTAACCTAAATTACATGCATGAAATGGAAAGCGGGATACATTACTAAAAGAGACGGTTCCCATCATTTCACCCGATTCACTGTCTAAAATGATCAAATAATAGCCTAGGCCCATCCGATGAAGTTCATGAAGCTTAATAAGTCTTTTCGTCCAGCCCGCTTCAGAATAAAAAGCCTCTTCTCTGCTTGGCTCCCATGGCTTAAGGAAGTCTTTATTTGCAATGAAATAATCCGATATCAGTTTACCGTCAGTCGGCTCAGCAGTGCGCAAGATGATATTCTCATCTTGCTCATACACATTTCTAGGGGTACTTACTCGTTCCATTAGCTCTTTCTTATCCCGTATTCACGCAATTTATTAGCCACCGAGGTATGAGAAACATTGAGCCTCTTCGCAAGTTTTCGACTAGAGGGAAAAGACTGGTACAAACGTTCCAATACTTGCGATTCATAATCCTTCATGATTTCATCTAGTGAACCGTCCAAATTAATCGTCGGGCCTGTCGCAATCGCGTTATCCAGTTGAGGAAGGTGGAATAAATCTACAGTTAAAGTTGTTGAGTCAAGTTCGGTCAAGGCTCGTAGCACCATATTTTCCAGTTGACGCATGTTACCTGGCCATTGATAACTCACCAGTTGGTCAACCAAATCCTCACTAAGATCTGGCTTTTTAACGCCCAACTGTTTGACGTATTTTGACACAAATAGGTCAAGTAATGGCGCAATATCATTTGGCCTCTCGCGTAAAGCAGGAATGTTCAAAGTCAACACATTTAGGCGATAGAATAAGTCTTCACGAAATGATTTAGACTCAGCCAGCTCACCTAAGTTGTGCCGAGTTGATGCTATCACGCGGACATCAACATGGATCTCCTGCTCAGCACCAACTCTTCTGAACGTGCCATCCTGAAGTAGTCTGAGAAGCTTGATTTGTAGATGAGGACTCATCTCACCAATTTCATCAAGAAATACCGTACCGCCATCGGCTTGCTCAAAAATACCTTTATGTCCCTGTTCATGATTGAATGAACCAGGCGCGTGACCAAACAATTCCGTCTCCGCGACATCATCAGGCATAGACGCGCAGCTCAATACCAAAAATGGCGCTGCCGCTCGGTGTGAACGATTGTGGCATGCTCTAGCGAGCATTTCTTTGCCGGTTCCCGTTTCCCCTTGGATAAGCAACGGCTGATCCAATACACAAAGCTTCTTAGCTTGACCCATGAGGGCTTTATGTCGGTTAGAAACCCCAACAAAATGCTCAAAGCCTAAGTTATTGTGAACGGGCAGAGAATCCACCAGCATGGGTTTTTCTTGATTTGATCGAATGATCATCACTGTACTTGCTAAGACAGATTCATTGGATTCAGCAGTGATGTATACAGGCATGACTTCCATGGAGTAATCTAGCCCACCAATCACAACATCTTCTCGGTGACGTGTGATTTTGCCTTCGGTCCAATTTGAAAAATTGAAGTTTGGCAATAAGCTCACGATTGGGTGACCAATCATTTCTTCCTGCTCGCAATTGAACAAACTCAAAGCTGCGTGGTTTGCCATATCAACATGGCCTTTCATATCAATGGCAAGTACTGGCTCTGGTAAGCTATTGAGAAGAGATATCAGCTCGGTATTATGTCTCTCCATGGGCATAAACTGAATTTTTCGCACATCTTTTACACCTGTGATCCGGCGAATTTCTGCCATCAATTCACTAAAGGTATCAAAATCAATATCTGGGCAATTCAGATAAATAATACCAGTGGTATCAATTTCAATGCCTCGTAAATCAATATTTCTGGAAGCCAGAATATCTAATAGCTCACGGGTAAGGCCGAGTCTATCTTCACATATTACTTCTAAACGCACTGAGAAAGTCCCTAGTCTAAGGTGTCAGGAAAAGTTGACAGTAGTTTCCCCCAAGCAAATTTTCTCGTCAAGTAAAGCAGCATTACCAGCTTCACAATCACGCTATTTGATTGTTAGAGCGGCGATTTTTTCCACAACATGTTTACGAATAGCACCAAGCTTTACTTGTCTTCCTGAATACCAAGGTGTTGGCCGAAGCAAGGACATCGCTTTTAGTCCGACCCTTGCAGTCAGGATACCAACGCCAAGCCCTTGTCCTGCTCTCGCCGATACTTTTGCTGCAAGATCCATAGAAAGCAAATCCATACTGGCATCAATGGCAAGTTCACTCACACCGACGAAAGCCATATTGATTAGGATTGATTTAAACAGCTTTAGCCGAGACAAATAGCCAAGTTGGACACCGTAAACCTGAGCTAAGCTCTCAACCATCTTAAAACTACGCCATGCTACGAGTAACATGTCCGCTATCGCTAAAGGGCTTATCGCGACAAGCGCTGCAGATTCAGTTGAATATTTAGTCACTATTTTGGTGGCTTTTGTATCCAGCTCTGATACGACAATGGCATCATACATTTCAATAATTTCTGAGTCACTGTGTGATGCATTGACACTTTTTTGCCACCTCTGATAACTTTGACTGGTCAATGTTATACCCGCCTCTGTGGCAAGAGACTCACAAAATGCTTTTCCTTGCCCCACACTGTCGTTAGTAATCAGTGTCTCGATTTTATCTTGTACGCTAAATTGATGACGAAGCTTTTTCAGAGCCCACAACTCTTTGCATAAGGCTACCAAGCCTACACTGGCAAGGGTTGCAATAAACCCAATCCACGCAACCGACAACCAATCACTTGTTTGAATCGCATTATGCAAGGTATCAACCGATTGCCAAGCGAGTAACGCGGTAAAAGCCCCAAGAAGTCCCCTCAACAAGAAGCGTCTTTTCCTTGGCGGGCGAATCACCTGTTCAATAGTTTTTTCAATATGATCACCAACATCTTCTGATGTCGCTTTTGCCACAACAAACGTGTCTTTGTCGTCAAATTGGCGTTGAGAGGTGAGCTCATCCTCGCCAATCTCTGGTTTTTCTTCTAAGACTTGGGTATAGATGCGCTGTGTTTTCAACTTGTTATGAGAATCTTTCATTTGAGCTTATCTCCAATCAAATACTCTAGCGCTTTGTCCATACGTATATGCGGCAAGGGCTCATCCTCAGATTTAGGCATAGGCCGAAAAGAATAAAAATTGAATTCGTTGTCCTGCCAAAAATCGGATCTGGGTAACTTTTGAGGAACCTCTCCTGGGAATACGGTTAATGTCTCTCCACCGTTGGTCACGCCTTGAATGGCAGGCATTGACTCGCCACTATGGCTAATAAAGCCGCTTCGTGTAGCTTGTAGTGATGCCATGGCGATACAACTCATCTCAATATTGTCGTATGCCGCGGTTTGCCAAGCTGGATACACCATCTGCTGCAGTAACGAAACTAAATTAGGGTGTTGCTCTGGAGTGACATGATCGGCTTTAGTCGCGGCAAACAGTATTTTATCGATTTTAGGCGCAAAAAGACGTTTAAGTATATTGCTCCGACCATACTTAAAGCTGTGCATTATTTGCTCTATCGCTTGACGCATATCAAGAAATGATTCGTTACCAGCATTGAGAGGCTGTAAGCAATCCACTAATACAATTTGGCGGTCAAAGGTAGAAAAGTGGTGTTTATAAAAAGCTTTTACTACCTTCTGTTGATATTCTTGATAACGCGTGATCAGCATTGCCAAGTTTGAGCCCTTAGGGATCTTATCCTCTTCGTCATATTGACAAGGGAAAAATTGTAGTACTGGTGCTCCATCCAGTTCCCCCGGCAGAACAAAGCGACCAGGCTGTACCCAATGTAAACCAGAGTCTTTGCATTGATGTAGATAGTCAGTATAGGCTTTTGAGATTTCCTCAAGTGACTTTTCATTCGCTTGGGACGACAAGGATAATGACTCAAGCATAGCAAGCCAATCTTTGGCTAATTCGCTACGTTGACCTTTGAGTGCAGCAAATTGAGTTTGCGACCACTGATGAAAGTTCATATTCAACAGAGGTAAATCCAACAACCACTCACCAGGATAATCCACAATATCAAGATGGAGTATCGAAGTACTACCAAGCAAGTTTTTAGTTCTTTTAGTCGATTTGAACTTTAGTGCCAGACGAATTTCACTGACATCACGAGTTGGCTCTGGCCAAGAGGGAGGCTGTGCAAAAACCTGTTCCATCGCTTCATCATAGCCAAACCTTGGCACCATCATATTTATTTGGGGCTCTCGTTTTGATCCAATTAAGCGTTGGTCTCTAGCCGAAGTGAGTAGTGGAAGATTGTCATGGGTGGAAACATGCTGTAACTGATTGACCAAAGAGCTGATAAAAGCAGTTTTACCAGCTCGGGATAAACCCGTCACAGCAATACGAACATGGGAATCGATACTGCGACTAATGAACTTATTCAATTCTCGGGGCAATGGCTTCATTAAGGGCCTCTTCATTTAAACTCTTCACTATCATACGTCTATTTATCTTAACCAGAAATGAACCAAGGAAGTAAAAGTCTAAATCATTGAAGTTATGTATAAATGGTAGGAGATGATATTTAATCGTCTTCTGTAAGCTTATAGATAACAAACAAAGCTAATTCTAATAGAACAAATAACACCAGAGTTAAACGTACATATTTTTGGTCAAAGACGCTCACACCATAAAAAATCATGTCATAGCCGACAAAACAGCCAATAAGTACAGCAATAATGGTTTGCAAAATTCGGATAAATCGAGGCATTGATATTCCTTAAGTCGTGTCGAGTTATCAAAGATACAAAATAAAAAAGGTGCAGCTAAGCTACACCCTATAACTCGTTGTACACCTAATATGATTAAAATCAGGTATGATGGCAACCCTTACTGAGATTCCATTTCTTGAATCTTAACTTTCCAAGTATCTGGACCGATTTGATGGGCATTGGCACCATTAGAATCAACAGCAACCGTGACTGGCATATCCTCGACTTCAAATTCATAAATCGCTTCCATACCTAGATCTTCAAATGCGACAACTTTGGCTTTTTTAACCGCTTTCGCGACGAGATAAGCAGCGCCACCGACGGCCATTAAATAAACCGCTTTGTGCTTTTTAATCGATTCAACGGTAGCAGGGCCGCGTTCAGCTTTACCTATCATGCCCATAATGCCCGTTTCTTCCAGCATCATGTCAGTAAACTTATCCATGCGAGTAGAGGTCGTCGGGCCAGCAGGGCCAACCACTTCATCACCCACTGCATCTACAGGGCCAACGTAATAGATAAACTTGCCTTTTAGGTCAACACCTTTTGGTAGTCCCTCTCCACTTTCAAGCATACCTTGAATACGCTTATGCGCTGCGTCTCGACCCGTTAGGATCTTACCGGAAAGCAGGACGGTTTCACCTGTTTTCCATTGTTCAACGTCCGCTTTGGTCACTGTGTCTAGATTAACTCGACGCGTGTTTTCTCCCGCTTCCCAAGTGATTTTTGGCCAATCTTCTAACTTAGGAGGTGTTAACTCCGCTGGACCTGAGCCGTCAAGCGTGAAGTGCACATGACGAGTCGCCGCACAATTTGGAATAAGACAAACAGGCTTTGACGCCGCATGAGTAGGCGCTGTTTTGATTTTGACGTCAACCACAGTCGTTAAACCACCCAAGCCCTGTGCACCTATGCCTAACTTGTTGACACGATTGAAGATATCGAGACGAAGCTCTTCTTCAGTGTTTTGAGGACCACGGTCAATAAGATCCTGAATATCAATATGCTCCATCAAAGATTCTTTAGCCAATACTGCCGCTTTTTCCGCAGTGCCGCCAATACCTATACCTAACATACCCGGTGGACACCAGCCCGCTCCCATAGTTGGCAAGGTTTTTTCGACCCATTCTGCAATATCATCGGATGGGTTAAGCATGACCATCTTGGTTTTATTTTCAGAACCACCACCTTTCGCTGCAATCTGTATCTCAACTGTATTACCAGGTACCATTGAAATATGAACAACAGCTGGTGTGTTGTCCTTGGTATTAATTCGTTTTCCAGCTGGGTCTAATAAAATTGACGCTCTCAGCGGGTTGTCAGGATTGTTATAGGCTTGTCGAACACCTTCATCCACCATTTGTTGGACTGTCATGTCTGTGCTGTCCCATTGGACGCCCATACCAATATTGACAAAGCAGGTAACAATACCCGTATCTTGGCAAATTGGTCTATGGCCTTCTGCAGACATGCGAGAGTTGATTAGAATCTGAGCAATAGCGTCTTTAGCCGCTTGGCTCTCCTCTTTGTTGTAGGCTTCTTCAAGGGCTTGAACAAAGTCTAGAGGGTGATAGTAAGAAATATATTGAAGTGCATCAGCGACACTGCTGATCACATCCTGCTTGCGAATTACCGTCATTGCATGCCTCGTTATAGTTATGCTTCCTTTTGATGCCGCTGTGTATAGTTCAGCTTACATTCTTGCTTCTGACCACAAGTTTAGTTGAGCTGAGACCATCTTGTTATTATAAACGTCATTGTAGCGGCGATAGGTCGCAGTATGATACTCTTGCTTTACTTCTCTTGCTATGCAGTGAACCATCTCTTTGTCACAAAAAAAACAAATGAATCAAAAGACGTCAAATTCCCTACAAATCAAACCGCTAAACTATCACTCATATTTATCACTAGAGCTTTTCAATAAGGTAGCCTCCCTGCCATGGGCAATGTTACTTCGCTCAGCTTCTCGTGAACATGTGGATAGCCGGTTTGATATTTTAGTCGCCGAACCTTTAGTCAAAGTCATTACCTCAGGACAAACCACTCTGGTAGTTCACCCCGAGGGTCAATTCGAATCCGATCAAGACCCATTTCAACTGCTAGAACAACAGCAAGACCAATGGTTACCACAACTTGACTATCAAGGAGAGCTGCCTTTTATTGGAGGTGCGTTAGGATATTTCTCTTACGATCTTGGGCGCAGAGTCGAGCAGCTACCACAAATTGCCCAGCAAGACTTAACCACACCAGATATGGCCGTAGGAATTTACAGCTGGGCTGTCATCTTGGATCATCAAAATAAGACAGCTTTTGTTGTGGGCGAAAATGTCGATGAACACTATAGATGGCTCATCAGCCAAGATCCAAGGCTAGATCAAGACTTTGTGCTAACGTCTGAATGGCAGTCAAATATGACAAAGCAAGAGTATGTGGAGCGTTTTTCAAGAGTCAAAGACTACCTGCACTCTGGAGATTGCTATCAAATTAACCTAGCACAACGCTTCAATGCAGAATATACCGGCTGCGAATGGCAAGCTTATCAAACGCTAGAACGATTTAATCAAGCTCCCTTCTCCGCTTTTATTCGCATAGACAACAGTGCCATTTTAAGTGTATCTCCAGAGCGCTTCATCCAACTTAGTGATCGCAAAATAGAGACTAAGCCAATTAAAGGCACGCGTCCACGTCATGCATGTATTCAAGCAGATTCAGCTCAAGCCAATGAGCTTGCCATGGCAGAAAAGGATCAAGCTGAAAATCTTATGATTGTAGATTTGCTGAGAAATGATATCGGAAAAGTGGCCAAACCCGGTACTGTCCATGTCCCCAAATTGTTCGATATTGAAAGCTTTCCTGCCGTGCATCACCTAGTCAGTACGATTCGAGCTGAGCTGCGCGATGACTATTCAACAGCAGATTTATTGCGCGCCTGCTTTCCGGGCGGATCTATCACAGGCGCGCCCAAAATTAGGGCAATGGAAATCATAGAAGAGCTGGAGCCACACCGTCGAAATGCTTATTGCGGCAGCATAGGCTACATCAGCCGCCATGGTAAAATGGATACTAGTATCACCATACGCACGCTTGTTGCAGAAAGTAATAAAATCTATGTTTGGGCTGGAGGCGGGCTGGTAGCAGACAGCAAAAGCTGCTCTGAATATCAGGAAACGCTGGACAAACTTTGTAGAATTTTACCTATATTAAACACTGTTCTTTCCAGTAAGGATTGATACAGATTATCAAATACTGACTGGCCAAATACCCTCTGTAATTCTTCAGCAGAGGTATCTGTTTGCTTACTGAGTTGCACGATTAAACGTACCAAATCTTTGTGGTCATAATTGCCTACAACAGTATAAACGCCCTCTTCACAAGCGTTAGCCAACAGCTGGTCAAGCACGTCTAAACCAAATTTTTCTTCGACCAAATCCATAAATTCTGTGAAGATGATTCCTTTCATAGAATGAGCTATCCTTAGAAGTAAAGTTACCATTCAAGCATGAGTCATAACATTTAGTTTTTCAAATAAGGAGGTAGAGCTAACGTGTTGTCAGAGCTCAATAAAAATCAAATCATTCAAAACTTCCAATTGCAGCAAACTGTCGATTATCACCAAGAGACAATAAGAAGAGTTGCTCATATACCACGCAAGTCATTACGCAAGGCCTCGGTTTTGATAGGGTTTGTCGAGCGAAGAACAGGTCTCAACATTATATTCACTAGAAGAGCGCAACATCTTAAACATCACCCGGGACAGATCAGCTTTCCGGGAGGAAAATATGAAAACAGTGATCGCTCCCTACTACAGACTGCACTGCGAGAGACCTACGAAGAGGTAGGAATACAGGAGCGAGAAATTACTGTTTTCGGCCAGATGCCAGAACTTATCACCATCAGTCACTTCAAAGTCACACCGTTTCTGGCGTTTGTGGCACCAGACTACAATACCAATATTGACCTCAATGAAGTTGACGAAGTATTTGAAGTCCCAGCATCGGTCGTTTTGGATAGACACAAACTTCATAGCGAACGTTTTCGTGTTCGAAACGACTCACACCGCGTATTTGGCCTTTCTTACGAACACTATTTTATTTGGGGTATGACCGCTCAGATCATCCATGCATTGCAAAATCACATAATACACAGTTAACAGCTGAACGCGCTTCGCCTCAGAAGACTGATGACCAAAATCCAGTAGCAACCCAATAGCCTACATTAGTTTTTATTATTAAATTGATTAATAAAAATCATGAAAAAACCATAGATTTCGTGAACAAATCCTTGTTTTTAACATATGTAGTTATTAGTCGAGTCAATTCATGATTTAGATCTATTTTTTGTGCAATATTTCATGCAAAATTGCCCCCAACTTATTTCCTGTTCCCAAAATGAGTATTATAAAATGAATCCTACAAGTTCTGCGGATTATTCCGCACAATCGTCTAGTACGTTTACTTACAAAGACTTCACTTGGTGTTTGTCACTTTTTGGCACTGCGGTGGGTGCTGGCGTGTTATTTTTACCAATAAAGGCAGGGGCTGGAGGCTTTTGGCCATTGGTTATCCTCGCGCTCATTGCTGCACCAATGACTTGGTTTGCCCACAAATCCCTTGCTCGCTTTGTACTTTCTGCAAAAAACCCAAACGCGGATATTACTGACACTGTCGAAGAGCACTTTGGTAAAGCGGGTGCCAACCTTATTACTTTCGCTTATTTTTTTGCTATTTACCCTATCGTTCTCATTTACGGTGTCGGAATTACCAACACCGTAGACTCGTTCCTAGTCAATCAAATCGGGATGGAATCGATTCCTAGATGGTTGCTCTCTGGAGGCCTGATTACAGCGATGACGGCAGGAGTTGTATTCGGTAAAGAATTAATGCTTCGAGCAACTTCCGCAATGGTTTATCCCCTTGTATTTATTCTGCTTGCTCTATCTGTCTACCTAATTCCAGAGTGGAATAGCTCTATGATCGAGGTTACCCCGGATTGGTCTGCTATGCCCGCTGTTGTATGGCTTGCGATCCCAATCATTGTATTCTCATTCAATCATAGCCCTATCATTTCACAATTTGCTAAAGAACAAAGGCGTCAACACGGCGATGATGCGGTAAGAAAAACTGACGCGATTACTGGTGGCGCAGCGATAATGCTTATGGGCTTTGTCATGTTCTTCGTTTTCTCTGTGGTTCTATCACTTTCACCAGAACAATTAGCGATGGCAAAAGAACAAAACATCTCGGTATTGTCATACCTTGCTAACGCTCATGAATCGCCTCTTATCTCCTATTTGGGTCCTCTGGTGGCATTTGCTGCCATCACATCAAGCTATTTCGGCCATTTCCTTGGCGCTCATGAAGGCCTTGTGGGTTTAATCAAGTCACGTTCCAAAGCACCTGTAACCGTTGTTGAAAAGGGCTCTTTGGTCTTTATTGTCATTACCACTTGGATAGTCGCAATTATTAACCCAAGCATCCTAGATATGATAGAAACTATGGGTGCTCCTATGATTGCGGCAATTTTGTTTTTGATGCCTGTTATTGCCATGCGAAAAGTACCAGCCATGGCAAAATACAGAACTTCTGCGCCAGTGCAGATTTTCACAACAATCTGTGGCCTTGCCGCTATTACTTCTGTAATCTACGGCGCGTTTTAACCACATTTCTTAGATACGTGGTTTTGTAAAAATATAATGATAATAAAAAACCTCCCGCTGCATAGGGAGGTTTTGTTTTGAGGAAATCGATATGATTAGTGTTTTCGACATCTATAAAATCGGTGTTGGTCCTTCAAGTTCACACACTGTAGGCCCAATGAAAGCGGGTAAAGAATTTATTGATGATTTACGTTCAATGGGAAAATTGCGCGATATCACTAAAATTACCGTAGACGTTTATGGTTCGCTATCACTGACAGGGAAAGGTCACCACACTGATATTGCAATTATCATGGGTCTTGCTGGTAATACTCCCGAAAAAGTCGATATTGACTCTATCCCTGGTTTTATTTCAAGAGTTGAGGAGACAGAGCGTCTTCCTGTGGGCATGCATTGTCATACTGTTTCGTTCCCAAAAGAAGGTGGGATGACCTTCCATAAAACCAATCTTGAATTGCATGAAAATGGCATGCAGATCCATGCTTGGGTAGAGAATGAAAAAGTATACTCGAAAACCTATTATTCAATCGGGGGCGGCTTCATTGTTGACGAGGAAAACTTCGGCAAAGAACAGCAAAGCGCCGTCAAAGCACCTTATGAATTTACCACCGCTGAAGAGTTGGTAAATCAATGTAAAGAAAGCGGATTATCAATCAGCACTTTAGTAATGAAGAACCAAGCAGCGTTGCATTCAGAAGAAGAAACACGCACATACTTTGCCAACATCTGGAAAACGATGCGTGAGTGTATGGAGCGCGGCATGAACACGGAAGGGATTCTTCCTGGCCCATTGCGTGTGCCTCGCCGTGCTGCAGCTTTGCGTCAGCAGCTACTAACATCAGAAAAAACGACCAATGACCCTATGTCAGTGGTTGACTGGGTAAATATGTTCGCTTTCGCTGTCAACGAAGAAAACGCAGCTGGTGGTCGCGTTGTGACAGCTCCCACCAATGGTGCTTGTGGCATAATTCCATCCGTTCTCGCCTATTATGATAAGTTTATCCAGACGGTAACTGAGAAAGATTACCTTCGCTACTTTGCGGCATCAGGTGCTATTGGCGGCTTGTATAAGCGCAACGCTTCGATATCAGGTGCTGAAGTAGGATGTCAAGGAGAAGTGGGGGTAGCTTGCTCAATGGCAGCTGCTGGTTTAGCTGAGCTGATGGGAGGGAGTCCTGAGCAGGTGTGTATGGCTGCAGAAATTGCAATGGAGCATAACTTAGGGCTAACGTGCGATCCCGTAGCGGGGCAAGTTCAAGTTCCTTGCATCGAGCGTAATGGCATTGCAGCAGTGAAAGCAATTAACTCTTCGCGAATGGCACTACGCCGTTCATCCGCACCGACTGTTTCACTCGATAAAGTTATAGAAACCATGCTTGAAACAGGCAAAGATATGAATGCCAAATACCGCGAAACATCTCAAGGTGGCCTGGCTGTGAAAGTAATTTGTTAAAAGATTAGGCTAATGAAAAAGGCCTCTGCAGCGAGAGGCCTTCGATTTTTAAATTAACTGAGAAGCAATCAAAAATACACCAAAACCTAGGGAGAACAATAACATAATATTACCACCTTCTGCCTTGTATCGTTTGGATTCCATATTTTGACTACGAACAACGTAGACCATTGCTAGTGGAACAAAAACAGCTAAAAAGACTAATATGATTCCAGCATAGCTAAGTACGGCGAGAAATTTATCGGCTGCTAACAATGCACCAGCCAACGGAAGAATAAACGTAAGTACATAGGTTACCACTCTATTTTGGCCAAATGTGTCTCGGTTTTGGTTATATAAAGACATAGCGACACCGAAAAATGAGGTAAGCAGTGCTAAACCCGTAAAAACTGAAAGAATTGTCCCAATCCACTGTGAGCTGCCTCCGAAGGCAAGGATAAGCTCTGATACATTTGAGAACTCACCTAGTTGATCTGGCCTCAAATTACCTACAACAGCAAACAGCCAACATAAATAGCATATCAGGGGTATCATTGAGCCAATAATAATCATATTTCTTAATTGTTTATCATCGGCCTCATGGTTATATGCAACCAGTGAAGGAATCACGACCATAAAACCAAAACTCGTGAAAAGTACCGCACTTGTTTTAATTAGGTCCACTTTATCACTATTTACGATATGAGCTATGTTAGCGACTTTAAAATCAGGGAGTAATATTAGTAAACTTAGCCCCAGACTGATTATCATAACGAAAAACAACAAACGATTGAGCTTATCAACCGCTCCAGTACCGCAAGCAATAATGATCCCCGATACAAGTGTGAATGCAATTTGACTGTGCTGGAGAGACAGATCGAGCCCGATAAAGGATGTAAACTGACCAAGTAAGTCTGCCGCCCCAAGAATGTACGCCATCAACAGGCAGATAAGTAGCGCATAAAGAAGAAGATTGGTAACAAACTGCCCAGGCTTACCTAATGTCTGCCTAGCGATAGAATTAAGCCCTAACCCGCTTCCTGTTTTGAGTGTCGCCTCGAGTAGCAGCAAAGCTGCATAAGTTGTCCCAAAGCAAATAAAAATCATTAGTAATGTGCCGTACCACAGGCCAAATTGAGCTAAAACCATTGGTATTGCAAGCATGCCCGCACCCAATGCGGTACCAGAAATTATAAGGGAGCTACCCAGAAGTTTAGTATTCATAAAACTCGTATCTAAATTTGATTGTAAGAAAGTGAAAAATACGCTTGTTTAGCACTACGGCTATCATTCAGAAGCGAAGAGAATAACGAGCTTTAAAAAAGAAGGGGTGTGATGAATATTGACGAGAAAAGAATAATTTTAGCCAAACAGAAATGGTTGCAAGACTATGTGGTGAACCTTCAGTGGGTTCAATAATTGGAGTAGTAATTTTTAAGATCATGTAAAATCCGACTTGTATTGAGAATCCTTTAGGTAATACCGCATTCCTTATACGGTTTTCCTATCAATATGAAGGAAGTGACCATCTTAATCATTAGCGATCAGATTGCAACGATAACAATTAAGAAATTGCACTTATTGATTGAAGGCAACAAGATTAGTGGTAATTATTCTGGTGCTGGCAGCTCTTCCGATTTGATTTTTCCTTTAATTTGAGATCCTGCATCTTTAATAAGATTAATCGGAGACATTATGACTCCTTTTACCGCCCCTGACGTTACTTGTTCGGCAAGTTCTTGGCTTTGATCAACAATTTCATCGGCTTTCGCTAACATAGGGGGAATATCACTACGCAAATTGGTACTTTCCCTTACCAACATCGGTATTGTGGTCTGTCTATAACCTTGACTTTCCTCTAATACTGGAGGAATCACATCCTTACGATAGCTAGAGACCTCAGTCACAATCTCAGGAAATACCTCAACACGATAACGCGTTAATTCATTGAGAACACTAGGCACTTTTTCGTCAATAGAGGCTGCAGTTTGATTTATCGCAGTTATACTTTTCGACACTTGATCAACGCTTTTCATAACGTCTGGTATCATTTGTTCAGCGACTTCAGCAACTTTCAGCCAATCTTCTACCTGAAGCGTGTTTGCCAATGAATCAATATCTTTAAGTACTTCGGGGTAGACTTCAATAATATGGCTCACTTTGTTCGATGTAGAATGGATGGTATAGCCGAGGTAAAATATCGATAACGCCAAAACAAATTGAACAACTATTGCGATTCGTGTGACCATGTCTTCCCCCATATTCATTGTGCATCGATAAAAGCAAAGTTTAGATATAAGATTAAAAAAGAGAGACAAAAGCCGCCTCTTCTTAACTTCATATATATTGGTGTCTAATCACCTTTATATATGCAACCTGCCGTGCACGTTTCCTTGATTTCTACTTTACTTAATATTGGTAGTAACGGCTTCACTTTATCCCAAATCCACTTTGCTAGTACTTCACTAGTTGGGTTCTCTAATCCTTGGATATCATTGAGATAGTGATGGTCGAGCTGTTCATATATAGGATTAAAGATCCTTTTAACTTCAGAAAAATCAATCAACCATCCAGTATGCGGATCAACCTCACCGGCAAGGTAAAGGCGAACTAAAAAAGAGTGGCCATGTAAACGTCCACACTTATGCCCTTCTGGGACATTGGGCAGGTGGTGCGCTGCTTCAAACATAAACTCTTTATATAACTCAGTTTTCATTTTGGTTCTCGGGCAATACAAAAGACATGCAATACTAAGGAAATAGTATAGTAGTGACAAGTTTTGCCAGCCGATTTGCAGGATTATTTCTTCAATGCCATTTGAGTAATGGGCGTACCGGCTGGTGAGTTACTATATTTATGCGCTTTTTACTTCACTTGCGGCGAATAAAGGTTGAAGCCTTAAATTTGAAAGGTAATATGTGGTACTTAACATATACAGTTCTGTGTTACCTGCTTTTCATTCATGTTTGGCGTCTAAAACACCGGATTGACTTTTTACTTACTGGAGAATATTTACAACATGACTTACGCGCCTGTATCCGACGTATTACGCGGAAAGCTACCAGTGGACAGTGAAGTAACTGTCCGTGGCTGGATCCGTTCACGTCGCGATTCCAAAGCTGGAATCTCTTTTCTTGCCATCTACGACGGCTCTTGTTTCGACCCGATTCAGGCCGTGGTCCCAAATAATCTCGATAATTATTCTGAAGAAGTCCTCAAACTTACTACAGGCTGTTCTGTCGAAGTCACTGGAAAAATAGTCGAGTCTCCCGCGAAAGGACAAGACTTTGAGCTTGCAGCAACCGGCGTAAAAGTGGTTGGGTGGGTGGAAGATGCTGACACTTATCCAATGGCAAAAACTCGTCACTCAATCGAGTATTTGCGTGAAGTCGCCCATTTGCGCCCAAGAACGAACGTTATAGGTGCTGTGGCAAGAGTACGTAACTGCTTATCTCAAGCCATTCACCGCTTCTACCATGAACAAGGTTACTATTGGGTTTCAGCTCCGCTTATTACTGCCTCAGATGCAGAGGGCGCTGGTGAAATGTTCCGCGTTTCAACTTTAGATATGGAAAATCTTCCTCGTAATGATGAAGGTCAAGTCGATTACAATGAAGACTTCTTCGGTAAAGAGACATTTTTAACCGTATCAGGTCAGCTAAATGCCGAGGCCTATGCGTGTGCCTTGAGCAAAGTATATACATTTGGTCCTACATTTAGAGCAGAGAACTCGAATACGAGTCGCCATCTAGCGGAGTTTTGGATGGTAGAACCTGAAGTCGCATTTGCAGACCTTGAGGATATCGCCAAGCTTTCCGAAGATATGCTGAAATATGTCTTCAAAGCAGTTTTAGAGGAACGTCGCGACGACCTTGAGTTCTTTGCACAGCGTATTGATAAGCAAGCCATTTCTCGTTTAGAGGCATTCGTTGACTCTGACTTCGCTCAAGTAGATTATACTGATGCCATTCAAATTCTCCTCGATTCTGGTCGTGAATTTGAATTTCCCGTTGAATGGGGAATCGATATGTCATCAGAACACGAGCGCTATCTAGCTGAAGAGCACTTTAAAGCGCCTGTTATTGTGAAAAACTATCCGAAAGACATTAAAGCTTTCTACATGCGTTTGAACGATGACGGTAAAACGGTCGCAGCAATGGATGTACTAGCGCCAGGTATCGGAGAGATTATTGGTGGCTCTCAACGTGAAGAGCGCCTAGAAGTGCTAGATTCACGTATGCGTGATATGGGAATTGACCCAGAGCATATGGCTTGGTATCGAGACTTGCGTCGCTACGGTACAGTTCCTCATGCTGGTTTTGGCTTAGGGTTTGAGCGATTGGTTTCATACGTAACCGGTATGGGCAATGTGAGAGACGTTATTCCATTCCCACGGACACCGCGCTCAGCAAGCTTTTAAACGCATATACAAAAAAACCTCCCGAGGGAGGTTTTTTTATTTCATTGGACGAATAACATCAGCATTATGTGAAATTCTTTCGGTCCAAAGCTGTAAACGATGGTCAAATTTGGCTTCAGCATGGTCATGGTCTAGTGCACCGACTTGTTTTCGAGCAAAACCACCCAAATACCATTCAAGTACATAATTTTCTTTCGCACCCTTTGCAAAGAAAGGGTTGTAAGAGGATTTCGCGGCTAATATCTCCCCTGCGTAGTAATAAACTTCCTTATCCATGAGCCGACCAGTCCTGCTTTTTTTTGTAATTTTCAGCATGGCGTTTCTTACATGGGTATCACAAGCTTCGTATAACTTAAGCTTGTATTGATTAGATAAATCATTGGGTACGCGTTAAACGAGATCCGCATTAGCGAAGTTCTATCTCTGAAAGAAACCATTAAGCTAGTGAAGCGCTATGGATGCTATGTGCGATACAGTGTTTAACTTTAGTGGGCGCAAAGTTAACACCATTGATATGAAGTTACAATTGGTATGATAAAAGAAGAGAAATAATCACAAAAGATCATATTTACGACTCAGTGATATTTTTAATTTAACCTGCAATAAAGTTAAGTAATTACTCTACAAAATCAAGATGACATATTTTTAGAAAAACTTTAAGCTTCTGAGCTTTAAAGCATAATACACAAGCTAATGCGGATGGGACTGATAGAATGAGAATATCAGCCCCTCAGGGTAAATAACTAAAACATAACAAATTAACCATTGCTTACTCTTCGTACTATTACGAGCTTTCTTCCTCTTTTATTGCATACCTAAAACCAAAAATACAAAGAAAGAGTAATACAAAGGGAATAGCAGCTGCTGTGTACTCAACCCATACTAGGCCAGCAAAAGACTTAGCCAAAATCAAATGACCAAAGATGAGCAAAAAAGCGCTTATCATAGCAACAGCAAATAAAAAGAACTGACGGGTGTAATTAGGTGCGATCATACATACCTCTCTACGCTGAATAACTGCAACCATTGCAACACAAGTTCGGCACATTCAATCAGTACAGTTACCCCAATATATACCCAAACAGTTGCTTATCTCTTGACCTCCATCGCAATATGTTTAATCGCTTTAGCTAGCTCTGGTGTCATCTCATAAGAAGTATTTAAGCGCATACAATCTTGGAATTTCTCTCCGGCACTGAAAAGGCAACCATAAGCGATAGTGATCCCCTTCATTTGTAGATTTCGGTACATTCGATAAGTATCAATTTTTTCCCCTAGCTTAAGCCATATAAAATAGCCTCCTCTGGGAAGAGTCATTCTAACATTAGCTGGAATGTGCCGTTGAAGCACTTCAATAAAAGCCTGTTGGCGATAACTTAACTCTTTACGAAGTTTTCGATAATGGCTGTCTAAGCTTTCATACTGCAAGAAATGAGCAACTCCCTCCTGCACCGGCACGCTTCCTGAAAGCGTTGATACCAATTGGGCTTTTTGCAACCGCTGATGAAGCTTTCTGTTTACAACCCAACCTATTCGATAACCTGGACACAATGATTTAGAAAAAGAACCGCACAGGAGTACCCTATCTTCTTCGTCCCAATACTTGAGAGGAATTGGGCGTTGTTCACCAAAATAGAGTTCTGAATAAACGTCGTCTTCCACCACAGCTAGGTGATATTTCTGCGCTAACTCAATAATTTTTCTTCGTTTTTCAGTCGATAAACAAGTACCTGTTGGGTTATGAAAACTTGGCATAAACCAGCACGCTTTTATGTTGTTCTGGCTGATTACTTTTTCAAATTGGTCAACAAGTAATCCTTCCTCCAAGTCGACAGGTACTTCAATGGCCTTAAGCCCCAACCTCTCGATGGCTTGTATTGCACCATAAAACGCAGGAGCTTCAATCACTACCGAATCACCCGGATGAGTAACAACTTGCAAGCTTAGATTTAGGGCTTCCATCGCTCCAGATGTGATGACAATGTCATCATGAGAAACCGATAGTCCTTGATTAATATATCTCTGCGCAATCTGGCGCCTCAAGGATTCATTACCCGGAGGCATGTTATTGAACACGCTGTGAGTTGGCATTTTACGCCCTGCACTTGCCAAATGGCGATTGAGTGACTGCAGTGGAAAAAGATCGGGATCCGGGAAAGCGCAGCCCAGGGCTACGCCGACATTAATATTACTTTGCAAAAACTCATAAAGTTTGTCGTTATATTTAGGCCTAATGAATTTCTCACAACTTTCTAACGACACTCTATCCATGATTGAAGTGACAAAAAAGCCAGATTGTGGTTTTGCGACCAGCCATCCCTTAGATTCAAGCAATTGGTATGCTTGCAAAACAGTTGATGCGCTGACCGAGCAGTTACGGCTGGTCACTCTAACAGAAGGGACTTTCTCCCCTGCACGCCAAATTCCACTTTCAATTTGTAATTTGAGTTGTTCCGCAAGCTGCTGGTAGCGAGTCATTTTTTCCTCACCCTTCAATCAAAAAGCATAATTTAATTATGCACTTAGGCAATCACACTAAGGCTTTAGCCTAATAGATCAACATTTACATGCCCCTCGCTATATAAAGTGTGAGGGCATCGACACTGATAGTAAGTATTAGCAATGTAGAAAGGATATATTCGCGCTTATGTCAGTTATATCTGCTAAGTTTGATTAATATTGCATATCATATATCTAACGCTAAACCAGTGGCTTATATATTGAACAACTTCTTGATGAAAGAAGTCATCAGTACATCAGGTCATATAAATGGTGGTGTTTCGTTTGACCCATATTTGGGCAAACGGCGGCTAGGGAAGGGCTAAGTATGGTAAATCCAAGTTATGACAGACGTCTCACATTTAAGCTGTATGTGATCGCAGGTGTGGTCTTTGCGTTGTACGGTGGAAGGGTATGTCCATTTTTGGAAAGCCTCAGCGCGAAAGAGATCTTTTTCCATGTTGGGCTTACTTTTTTATTGTTGTTTCTTGCTCGGCATTTCTTACTCAGCCGTCACCCTCTCATCGAGGAACAAAATCACGCAAAGCTCGATTCCACTCTATTTTTTATGGCGTCTATTCCACTCGCGCTATTTTATAACGTCTATTATAGCTTTGGGCTAGAAAGTAACTTTAAAGTGATCCTAGGGATGACTTTGTTTGGCTTCTTATCCGGTTTAATACTACAACTGTCGAGCAAAATCGAACACTTTTCCGAGGTGAAAGACAATGCTGAAATATTCAAACTCAGTGGAGAACGCCAATCTATCGTTAAGCAAATGGGTATCATGATTACAGCATTAATCATTACTTTAACAACTTTGCTCAGTATGGTGGCGGTAAAAGATATTTTTTGGCTAGAGCATAATCCCGAACGCTTGCTCGATGGTAGCGGCACCATCAGCGTTCTTAAAGAGTTTTTATATATTTCGGTAGTAATGTTATGTTACGTTGTAACTATACTTGTACTTTGGGCAAAACTAGCTCGTCAGATTCTACTCTCTCAAGAATCTTCATTACTTGAAGTGACCAAAGGAAACATTGAAAAACGTTTGCCTGTTTTTGAACATAACGAGCTTGGATCCATGGCCTCACTGACTAATCATATGCTTGACAGCTTGCAATCGAGCCAAGAAGAGGTAAAAACAACGAGAGACGTGGCGATTGTTTCTTTATCGGCATTAGCTGAATCTCGAGACAACGAGACCGGGGCACATATTCTACGGACTCAAGAATATGTGAGAGCTCTTGCCACCTATCTCAGCCAGTTTGATAAACATAAACAAATGCTAACACCCAGTTATATAGAACTGCTTTATAAATCCGCACCCTTACATGATGTGGGAAAGGTCGGTATACCTGACAATATCTTACTTAAGCCGGGTAAATTGACCGAAGAAGAATTCGAAATAATGAAAGGGCACCCAGAAATAGGTTCAAATGCTCTTTCTATTGCAGAAAAACACCTTGGAAGCAATTCATTCCTGCGTCTTGCGAAAGAAATCTCCCTCACACACCATGAAAAATGGGATGGTAGTGGATACCCAAAATCGCTTGCTGGAGAAGAAATACCAATTTCGGGGAGACTTATGGCAATAGCAGATGTTTACGATGCTCTCATTTGCGAGCGGATATACAAGAAAGCTTTTCCTCACGAAAAAGCCAAAGCAATTATCATTGAAGGGCGAGGAACTCACTTTGACCCCGAAATTGTTGATGCATTCTTAGCCATCGAGCAAGAGTTTATCGATATTGCTGATAAATACAGACGTATTGAGAGGGAAGAAAATGCCCAAGCCGAGGAAGAAATGCGTGCTCAGGCTTAGAAAAGCTTGAGTGTCTATCACTTTGACGCAGGCTTAAATGTCTCTGTATTTTTGCGATTTTAGCCCTACTCCAAGGGTAACCAGACAAAGTTAGTTGAATTATGCATTTTATTGCTCGCCAATCTTGTTTCCACAAGCCTACATAAGGTATAAATAAGCACACTATTACTATCCCTTCCTTCGATTAACACGGATGACCATTATGTTTGAAAAAGTCGCTGCTGCACCTGCTGATCCAATTCTCGGACTAACAGAAGAGTTCAAAAATGACTCTCGTGCAGACAAAATTAACCTCGGTGTCGGTATCTACAAAAATGAGCAAGGTGAAACTCCTGTACTAACAACAGTCAAAAAAGCAGAAGCCGCTTTGCTAGAAAACGAAAAGACTAAGTCTTATCTGACTATTGAGGGGACAGCTGAGTATGGTCTGGCAGTACAAAAACTCTTATTCGGTAGTGACGCTGATATCGTAACGAATAAGCTTGCCAAAACAGCTCAAGCTCCCGGTGGTACTGGCGCATTACGCGTCGCGGCTGAGTTCATCAAACGCCAGCTAGGTGACGTGAAAATTTGGATCAGTAATCCTACTTGGGCCAATCATAATGCCGTGTTTACCGCCGCTGGATTAGAGACTGCCCAATATAGCTATTACAATGCGCAAACAAAAGACAAAGACTTCTCTGCCATGCTAGCAGATTTGGAACGCGCAGAAAAAGGTGATGTTGTTCTTTTACATGGTTGTTGCCACAACCCGACGGGTATTGATCCTACAAGAGAAGAGTGGGAAGCCCTAGCTAAACTCATTTCTTCTAAACAGCTACTACCACTCTTTGACTTCGCCTATCAAGGTTTTGCTAAAGGCGTGGAAGAAGATGCCCAAGGGCTGCGTATTTTCTCTAAACATAACAGAGAAATTTTAGTCGCAAGTTCATTCTCTAAAAACTTTGGACTTTATAACGAGCGTGTTGGTGCCTTCACTCTCGTCGCTGAATCAGAGAGCGTTGCAACAACAGCATTCTCTCAAGTGAAAGCAATCATACGCTCAATCTATTCAAATCCTCCGGCTCACGGCAGTGCAGTCGTTACCCACATTCTCAATAACGAACAACTACGTGCTGAGTGGGAAGCTGAAGTGAAAGAAATGCGCGACCGTATCCAGGACATGCGAGAGCTTTTCGTAACAACGCTCAAAGAACAGGGAGTAAGTGCAGACTTTAGTTTCATTGAACGTCAAAATGGTATGTTCTCATTCTCTGGTCTGACAAAAGAGCAAGTTACTCGCCTCAAAGACGAGTTTGGCATTTATATTGTCGGATCTGGGCGTATCAGCGTTGCAGGCATGACTCGTTCAAATATGCTGCCACTTTGTAAAGCAATAGCAGCTGTTCTGTAGACAAACATAATGATAAGAGCCAGCTTAAACTGGCTTTTATCATTACTCGTGAAAGAGGCAAATCAATACATGTATTTCAGACTAATACCCATTTCATTCGTTGTCGTCTCACCATAATTCTTATGGGTGTAAAGCCCCGCAATAACAAACATTTCATTTATTTTGTAGCCAGCACGCATATTAAAAATATCCTCATCCAAAACATCACTACGTCTTAACTCCCCTGTTAATGAAATTTGCCAATCTTGGTTTACTTCGTACTTCAGACTTATACCGCAGCCCCACATAAAATCATTATCGCTAAAGAGCTTTTCATCGGTCTTGTCATTGGTCTTGGATGACCAAACGTAGCCTATTTTTACACCAGCAATGATGTCCCACTTGTCTTCCAGCGAATAGCTCAATGCCATACCTGGAAGCAAACTATAATTTTCAGTTGTTGTGTTGTCATTGGGATGAATAAACCTTGCCTCATAATCAATGGTGGCAAGGATTTGATCTTCAACAATCCTTTTCCCTCCAACGGCCAAGGACGTCACGCTGCTGTTCGTACCAAGATCATCGTTAAAAGAGCCCGCCGCCAAATCTGCATAGAGATAATTGTAATTGAAGTTGTTACTGGCGTTGGCATGGGTAGGAAGGAGAAATAGAGCCCACCAAAATGTCACAGAAGGTCTGGTAAAAGAAAGTTTGTCATCCATGGGCACCTCTACAACACAAGTTAACCACACCATGTACTTGATAGAAGACATTGCCAAAACATGTCAGCTTTATCTGTGTTGATAGTATAGCCCACTGACTGAAGCTGATGGTCTGTTTACAGAATCACAAGTATTGAAAAACCCGTTTTTCTTCTCTTACAACAACTTCGAACTAAGCCACCACTAGCGAACATCAACAACTCTACTCGCCTTCTTGTATTGTATCCGCCAGCCAGACCACCTCGGTAGCTCCCACCTTTTGGGATCACTTTTGCGAAGTCCAGATTGGTATTTAACATGAACCAGTTTCTTGTTTGGAAAATATTCAACGGTTAAGTTTAAATCACCAATAAAGAGCTCAAATGGGAATTTAGATGCGAAATCTTCATATTCCCACGCAGGAACGCCCTCAAATGGGAAGTCGTCATCATTGAACAGTTCTAAATCCGATAGGTCAGTCAACTCAAGTTCCTCTAACTGACCTAAAAACCAGGACTCAAAACTAAGATCTTCCACTTCTTTCGATAACGATTTATTTTCTAGAGCTTGATACAATTTCCAGTGTTCAATCTCTTCATTTCGTCGTTTAGCAAAGCCAGGTAGTACTTGTTCCTGCTTAACCGCTTCTAGTAGTATTTTGCTCGCAGCCTCTCCTTGCGCTAATTGGATTTTTGTGGCAACGCTACGTCCGGCATACATCAACTGCATTTCAACATGTGGCAGGTCATCATGTGACACAATATGACCTTCTGCCCATTCGCCAATATTGAGCTTTTCAAATATGGCCAACCTCACCGGTAGAGTGTGAGTTGCAATATTAAGTGTCTGCTTTACTCCTCGCCCCGGTAAGCTATGAGTATCCATAACCAAAGTAGCCTCTACTCTGTCTTGTAGACGACTATTGCGGCCCAGTGTAATCTCCATTTGACCGTTAGAAAATGCATCTCGACGCTTTTCACGACGCACAAATAGAAGCTCTGGGTGTAACTTTGCAATAGCCTCAACGAATTCTTCATGGTCAAAACGAGAAGCAACCTCAAGTTTGGGTAACTCAAACACGACTCTCATTTGTTCAGCGAGCTTTTGAGCTTCCTTTAACACTTCGTGGTCAATAGTCACACCAGTAAAGGTCTCTCCTCTTAACACTCGGATCATCAACTGGCCATCACTACCCAAAGGCTCTTCGTTAGCAAGCTGCTGCTGTAATTCTTCAGCAGGAGAAATTCGACATAGAGTTCCAGGTGTTGCTAATACAGAAGTTAGATCCACCATTGCTTCCTGAAGGTTACGTTTTGGCATACGAGTAGCAAGATCGGCATACAATGCATCAATCGGAAGTGGATACAAACGCTGCCCATGTTGTGTTGCGTGCCCCTGCGAATCTATTGCGCCCATCTTTTCAAGCATGGTATGTGCTTGATGGAGCGACTTCTCTGGTAACGAGTCTAAAAAGCTCAAATCGGATAATCGGTATCCACAGCATGCGGCTGCAAGCATTGGCTCACTGAGCGCTTCGCGATGAAGCTCTGGTGGCGTTACTTCAACTAGTGCTGCGTGTTCGCCATACAGTCTTATACATAATCCATCCATGACTCTTCCTGCACGACCACTACGTTGCCGTGCACTTGCTTTAGAAATATGCTTCAAACACAAGGTGGTCTTGCCATTTCTCTGCTCCGTTCGGCGCTCCAACCCCGAGTCTATTACTGCGACAACATTAGGTATTGTTAATGACGTTTCGGCAACATTGGTCGCTAAGACCACTTTTTTTCGGCTCTGAGGCGTTAGTGCAATATCTCTTTGTTGATCGGTTACTGACGCATGAAGCGGAGCGACTATCACATCCGACATATTTGATAACACACTTTGGCATTGAGCAATCTCCTTACGACCGGGTAAAAAAACCAGAATATCACCATCTAAATCCATTAAATATTCGACTTCTTTTTTTACTCTCAACTCTAGGTTTCTGCCGTCTGGAAGCTGGCGAGAATCGCCACCTCGATATTCGATTGACACCTGGTAACTTCTTCCCGTCGACTGCAATCGCTCGGCATTCAGATAATTTGCCAGCTTCTGTCCTTCAATTGTTGCCGAGGTAATAACTAGCCGGTGGCTATTGTATTCTTTCAGCAGCGCAACAAGTAAATCAGTATCCCAACGACGTTCATGAAATTCATCCACAACAACGATATCAAAATCAGAAAGCCTATTTTCAGCTAACCAACGTAGTGCAACCCCTGGAGTGACAAAGATAATCTGACTATCATCCGTAGAGCAATTTTCGAGCTTAATGGAGTAACCCACTGATTGTCCGACAGACTCGTTTTTCTGCTCTGCAACATACTGAGCAAGAGACGTACAAGCTATGCGCCGTGGCTCTACTACTAGTACTTTTCCTCTCGTTTGAGCCCAAACGGGTAACCTCGTAGATTTGCCGGAGCCTGTTTCGGCTTCTACTATCATATTGTGAGTAGATAAACGGTTGAGAAAGTCAGATTTAAGGGTATCTATGGGTAAGCTGAGCATAGTGCGCATCGAGATCTTGAAAAAGGTGGAAAGTATATACTTATTCTGGTCCATAATGCAGGAATATTCGGTTTACAATAAGGTTAGTAATCCCTATCATTTTCTGGTTCCCGTTCCTTAAGACCCTACATTTTATAGGCAAGTGATGAATAACGATAAACGCCCCTTATACATTCCGTACGCTGGTCCAGCTCTTCTCAGTACGCCGCTTCTCAACAAAGGCAGTGCCTTTACCGCCGAAGAACGTGCGTCTTTCAATCTAGAAGGCCTATTACCGGAAAAGACTGAAACTATTCAGGAGCAGGTGGAGCGAGCGTACCAACAGTACCAAAATTTTGAAAGCGATATGGCCAAGCATATTTATCTGCGCAATATCCAAGATACAAACGAGACTGTATTCTATCGGCTACTACAAAATCATGTATCTGAAATGATGCCGATCATATACACACCTACTGTTGGTGCGGCATGTGAGAATTTTTCGAATATCTATCGCAGAGGTCGAGGCCTCTTCATCTCCTACGCTAATCGTGACAGAATCGACGACCTACTAAACAATGCCTCAAACCATAATGTAAAAGTCATCGTGGTGACTGATGGTGAGCGTATTTTAGGTCTAGGTGATCAGGGTATAGGCGGCATGGGCATTCCAATAGGTAAACTGGCACTTTACACTGCATGTGGTGGTATCAGTCCCGCCTACACACTACCTATCGTGTTGGATGTAGGTACTAATAATCCACAACGTCTTGCAGACCCAATGTATATGGGCTGGCGCCACCCTCGCATCACAGGTGAAGAATATGACGGCTTTGTTGAAGATTTTATCCAAGCCGTCCATCATCGCTGGCCCGAAGCTTTGATCCAGTTTGAAGATTTCGCTCAAAAGAATGCGATGCCTTTATTGGAGCGCTACAAAGACCGTATTTGCTGTTTCAACGATGATATTCAAGGCACGGCAGCAGTCACTGTAGGTTCACTCTTAGCAGCTTGCCAGGCGGCAGGAACTAAGCTTTCAGAGCAGCGCATCACTTTTCTCGGCGCGGGTTCTGCTGGTTGTGGAATAGCAGAAGCCATCATAGCTCAAATGATTTCCGAAGGCATTTCAGATCAGCAGGCTCGATCTCAGGTATTTATGGTTGATCGCTGGGGTCTGTTGCAAGAAGGCATGCCTAATTTGCTCGACTTCCAACAAAGATTGGTTCAAAAGCACAGCGTAACCGACAAATGGAAAGCTGAAGGAACTGGGTTCTCATTGCTAGATGTTATTCGAAATGGACAACCAACCGTGTTAATTGGTGTATCTGGTGCGCCAGGTTTGTTTAGCGAGGATGTTATCAAGGAAATGCATAAGCACTGCCCTCGCCCAATTGTTTTCCCGCTCTCAAATCCAACCAGTCGAGTTGAAGCAACTCCTCACGATATTATTGAATGGACGAATGGTGAGGCACTTGTTGCCACAGGAAGTCCGTTTGATCCCGTAGTCCACGCAGGCAAAACTTACCCTATTGCCCAATGCAACAACAGCTATATATTCCCCGGCATTGGCTTGGGAGTCCTGTCTGTGCAAGCAAAACGCGTTACAGACGAAATGCTGATGGAGTCAAGTCGTGCACTAGCAAAATGTTCTCCAATGGCGGTAAATGGCCAAGGCGCTCTACTACCACCACTAGAAGCCATTCATTCAGTATCGAAGAAGATAGCCTTTGCGGTGGCCAAAAAAGCCATAGAAGAAGGTGTCGCATTAGAGATTCCGGATGATGCATTGGAAGAATCCATCGAACATCACTTCTGGCAACCTGTATACCGCAAGTACAAACGCACTTCATTCTAAATTCTTAATGGTACGAGCCCCTGGCAACAGGGGCCTTTATATATGATGTTTTTTGACTTTTTTGCCCCTGCGGGTCAATACCTTCTGCCCTACTTAAATGAAATATCCATTGCGCTGATAGCTTGCCTATTGGTTGTGTTCGGCGGTGAAATCAACACCTTACTGAGAAGAGTGCTTCGTAACCAGCACTTCTTAATGCGAACGGCAGCTTTTATTTTAATCAATGCATTTGGATACGGTTTAATTATTGTAAAAGCAACACCTTACCTAACTCGGACATTGCATAGCTTAGATACAGGCATCATGTTCTCTATTGTTGTTGTATGCTTTATATTTATCGGCTCATGGGCACAACGGAATCGACAAATTTAGTGAGAAGGCTTTTCCATCAACCTAAACCCTCGGACCATTATTTGGCATACTTGCTAAAGGGGCTCAAGTGTTTGCCAATTATTTTGGTTTTAGGCTCCGCAGTACTTTTTGCTATCGATCGCTGGGTCTCTTATCAAACCAGAGATCAGCTTTACAGCGTTTCAGAGGAAATTGGTAAGTTTGATGTAGCTGTTGTACTCGGTACCAGCAAGTATCTAGGCAAGGTTTTAAATGATTATTACAGTAATCGAATCGATGCAGCCATAGACTTATACAAAAGAGAGAAAGTTGACAGCTTTCTTCTTAGTGGTGACAACGCCCATCGTTCCTACAATGAACCCTGGACCATGAAGAGAGATTTGCTCAAAGCTGACATTCCCGAATCGAGCATCTTTCTTGATTACGCAGGTTTTAGGACTCTTGACTCCATTGTACGAGCTAAAGAAATCTTCGAAACTGATAACTTCTTAATCATCACCCAAAAATTTCACTGCGAGCGCGCACTGTTCATCGCTAATTTTCATCATATCAAGGCTAAGTGTTTTGCCGTTCCCGGACCCAGCGCGCACTCGGGATACCAAATCAGGCTACGTGAGGTTTTTGCCAGAGCAAAAGCCGTTCTTGATCTTTACATTATGCGTGAACGACCCAAATTTCTTGGTCCCAAAGAACCTATACACGGGGATGACGCGGTTCAAAACTTTAATAACTAAACGAGCAGCAGCATACTTACCCCTGAGTTCTTTGGCTTGACTGAAATTATTTTCAATACTCCAATCAGATAAACTGAAATTACACTTAAAATAAAGAGCAATGTCTATGTCTTCCATCGCGAAAGGTACATTAAAAAAAATGCGTGCCTCACTAGATGAACAGGTTCACTATCAATTGCCTGTGGGTGAGCAAGTTATAAATCTTAAGCCATTTATCGGCAAAACTCTTACTCTAACCCATACTGGCAATATATTTTGTTGTTCTTGTGGTAAGAAAACGAAGAAAAGTTACTCACAGGGCCATTGTTTCGTATGCATGAAAAAGCTCGCTAGCTGTGATATGTGCATAATGAAACCAGAAACATGTCACTATGGCCAAGGTACTTGCCGAGAACCCTCTTGGGGTGAAGAGAACTGTATGGTCGACCACTACGTTTATCTGTCTAATACTTCAGGCGTCAAAGTCGGTATTACCCGACATACACAAATCCCCACTCGATGGATAGATCAGGGGGCTACTCAAGGGCTGCCAATATTTAAAGTCCAAACCCGTCATATATCCGGACTCATTGAAGTTGAGATCGCCAAACATATTGCCGATAAAACCAATTGGAGGACCTTACTCAAGCAAGATGGCGAACCTTTAGCCCTAGAGCAAAAATTCTCTGAGCTTTTGCCTTTAATTGAACCCAAAATAGAAGAAATCAGACAAAAATTTGGTGAAGATTCAATAGAAATGCTTGATGGCACAACCACGTCAATCGGTTATCCAGTTCTTAAACACCCTAGTAAAATCACATCGCACAACTTCGATAAAGATCCCCAAGTAACAGGTACGCTTGAGGGTATCAAAGGGCAATATATGATTTTTGACACCGGCGTCATCAATATTCGTAAATTTACTTCCTATGAAGTAGAAGTCTCTAACTAGCAGTCACAAAAAAGCCCTTATGCTTACCATAAGGGCTTTGTTGATATTGAGTTAACTTAAATCCTTTATCTGCTTAATCTAACGGACTCAAGATATACCTATAAGATTCTGAATTTTCACCAAAAGACTCGTTAATTCGTTCACTAACTTCATCAACTGAAATGTCAGATATGACTCCTTTTGCACCAACCAATACATCCTTACCGAAATCGTTTACCATGTACAGCGCCCGCAACCAAGCAGTGCTATCTGCATTGTCTGTAATATCTTCCAATTTAATATAAAGTTGCTTTTTAGCCGACTGTAACTCTAATTCTGTAACTGATACCCGCAACTCATTTATCACTCGGTCTACGGCCTTTTCTACCTTTGGTAAATCCTGCACCGCTACCTGAGATTCAATTACCCAATCAGTCACAGTTTGGTTAAAGCCCGCATTTGAATAACTAGCCGGGGCATAATCTAGGCTAAGCTCTTGTCTGACATAACTAAACAAACGATTTGCCAATATATGCTCTATCACCTGGTCGATGATATCAAGTCGAGGGTTTTGCGCTCTTGCCTGTTTATTGAGTGTTCTTAATACAAACCCGCCCTTTTGTTCATTGTTGATAGCAAGGTTAATTCTTGCATCAGGTCGAGGATTGAAGTCGATCTGGTGTGAAGCTAGATTTGCTTCTTGTAACGGCAGAGTTGCTACGTAGTTATTTATTGAATCTGCAATATCAGCAGATTTTATATCGGCAACAACCACCAATTTGTTATTGCGTGACTGCCTGAACAAGTGTTCAAATGCTTGCTGAACTTGATCGACTGTTACCTTATTAAAATCTTGCGCATAAATTGGGAAGTACGTACTACTCGAAGCGTAAGTGTTGGTTGCCATCGCATCATACCACTGCCCAAGGGGAGATTTAAGATGGGTGAGTGCTTGATCCGCAAACTCTCGTTTAATCACTTCAACTTGCTTAGGATCAAACTTGGGATATGCAATGAATGTATATAAATACTGAAGTGCTTGGTCAAGGTTTTCTCGAGGCACATTTATCGAAAACCCATGCTCCGTACTATAGATAAAGCCTTGTGTATCAATCGCGTTTTTACGTGTAAAAGCTTTCATTTGTGAGCCGTCAAAGTTACCGATACCACTTCGAGCAATGACAGGCAACAATATCGCTGCGGCTGGTAATAAATCTCTGTCTAAGGAAGTTAAGCCTCCCTCAGACATATAAACAAGATTAACAAAATCGCCCTTCACATCATGATCTAACAGGACTTCTACGCCATTGTCTAATGTCCAAAGCTCTTCACCATTGTCAAATACCACTGAGTTAGGCAGTGGCTCAGAAGACGTAACCTCAGCCAATCCATTCACATCAAAATTAATTTGCTTGTCTACAACTCCTGTCAATCGATACATGCTTTTCCACTCTGGCAGCGATTGCTCAATATGCTCGATGGATTCATTAGATCCAATACCAACGAACATCCCATAAGAAGAAGATAGCATATTGTTTAAGTGCTGATTGACTGTATTGATGTCTGCACTTTGAATCACATGCTCAAGATTGAGTTTATAGTCTTTGCGTGATTGAGTGGGCTCACCAGTCATTCGCTCACGATTTTTTTCGGAAACGAAGCTTTCAGGAGAAAAAGTTTCCCAGTCTTCATCAGCGCGGTCTAGATAGGTCCGATAACGAGCAATAACTGAATCTAATTCTGACGGACTGACACCATGATCTCTTAAAGAAGCCAATGTTGTCAAAAATAGCGGCTGTACGAGGTTTCTATCATGCTCAGTAAATTCGAGTATGGCTTCATAAATGCTGAGATTTTCCAACGGATAAACATCTGAATAAATTGCCTGTAGTGGTAATGCTTTCTGGCCGTAAACCGTCACTAATCGCGTATTTATGAGCTCTGCTACGATGACGTCAAGATAGCTGTTTAGATTCTGCTCTTGGTTTGTTACTAGGTTGCTACCTCGATCAAACCTTAAACCCAATAAAGCAGGTTCTCCATCGGCAACCCTAGCGATAAAATCATCTTTTTTTGCTTTCAGAGGTGGCAATTTAGGGGCTTGCTCTGAGTTAGTCCCTATCCAATCAGAAAACAACTTTTCAACTGCAGCTTTGGCTTCAGATCGTTCGATATTACCCGCTATAATCAGTTCAGTGTTTTGTGGTTGATACCATTTTTCGTAAAAGCCCTTAAGAGCTTGGGGGGTTGCTGATGTGATCGACTCAGAAGTACCTCCTGTGGACATGTTTTCATAAACACTACCTTCTATTAGGTAATCATAATATTGGTCCATAAATGGCTGAACATCGTAGTTATAAAGACGATTTTCAGATAACAGAATATTTTTTTCTTGCTCTACTTCTTTAGTCGAAAAAGTGATTCGGCTTGCCACATCTCTAAGCCAAAGCATCGCCGTATCGAATGATTCTGTAGTCGGAAGATTAAGCTCATATGCGGTCTGATAATAGTTAGTATAAGCATTGACACCATGACCGCTCTCTGCGCCCGTCTCACCAATCAATCGCTCTATTTCTGTGGAGGTAAAGTTTTCACTTCCCTCAAAGGCAAGGTGCTCAACATAATGAGCATATCCTAGCTGATCAGGTTTTTCTGCTCCCGAACCAACTCTGATCAACAGTTGCATAGATACCTTTTTAGAATCCATAGGATAAAGGTGGTATTTCATACCATTATCTAGAGTTCCCGAAGACCAGTTAGTATTCGGTTGAATGGGAGGAGATTGAGACGGAGCATTCTGGGCACATCCGACAAGCAGTAGCCAACATAGGGCAAAAGTTTTTTTCATTATGATACTTCTTTGTTTTTTATTCACATGAAATATACCGTCAAGAGTATCAATGTGCATAGTAAATAATTGGAATATGTGTAACAAAAATAACTTTCACCTAAAAACCAACAAATCATTAATAAATTCAACACTTTGAATTTACGGCCTGTGGCAGCTAAATTGAGTAGTGCACCTTAGATGTGCTTCAATATAACTAATAAGTGAGTAGAAACATGACGTCGATTAATAACAACAAAGTTGGCTTTATCTCTTTACTGAAAAAAAGTGCTGCTATCACAATTTGTAGTGCTCTTGTTGCCTGTGCTGGCAACCCCTATGTCAGAAATGCAGAGCGAAATGATGTAATTACACTTGGAGATTCAATCTTCGACCTTTCTGGTGAACTTCAGCAGTTTCTTGAAGGGCCTGATATGGCCAATACTACATTTCGCGATTACACATTAAGTGGTGCCAAACTTACCGGAGGTATTGTCTCAAAGCCAGTAGTAGAGCAATATCAAGATGCGCAAACCGACGATTCAAATATCAACATCATCGTGATGGATGGCGGCGGTAATGACATCTTGTTACCAGCGATGATTTTTGATCCCTATGAGTGCAAAACCACTTGGTATCGATCAGAGCTTAGCGAAAAATGCACCAGTTTGGTCGATGACGTCTACGTTGATACTGTAAGCCTTCTCAATCAAATGCAACAGAATGAAGTTCAACAAGTCATTTATTTAGGCTACTACTATACGACTGGTGAAAAAACAGATCTCCACCAAGCCATCGATTATGGCGATGAACGACTTGCCGATGCATGTAACAATACAACCGTATCCTGCCAGTTTATCGACCCTAGATCTGCAATCAATTCAAATGATGTATTACCTGACAATATACACCCAAATACCTCTGGCTCTCAAAAGCTAGCTCAGCTTATCTGGCCATACCTTGAAGCCGTGCTGTAAACCAAAGACCGTACCTAACCCATGACTATCATGGGTTAGGTACCTTAAATCATAAGGAAAAGTTCATGAGCAAATGGGTATGGGTATACACTATTAGTGCCTTAGCTGTCTTAGGCGTTTGGTTCCTTCCTATAACGATACCAAACTCGGCAGACTCCGAGACCGAAAAAGTCATGATTCCATCTATAGAGTTTCAGCAAGAAAATGGTCCTCTGACTCTCCATGTTGATAACACTGAACTGGTAAAAGAGTTAGCTCAAAAGTTGCGCCAAGAACTAGGCGAAAGTATCTCGCATGTGGAAATACAAATAGGGCTAGAGGATTTTCGCCAATATCTGCGCCAACAATACCAGGATAATACTGATAGTCTATTCCGCTCAGTCATAAGACAAGCCTTCCCAACCTATGCTGAGTCTATTTTTTCCAATATCTCACTAATGGAAGAATACGAAAGTTGGCTGCTGGCAGAGATGAAGTCTCTGCTTGGTATGAGTTTCGAGCAAAAGCAAGTGGCTATTTGGGCAAAACGCCGTGAGCTTTTTGCTTCGGATGCCGATATTATTTGGTCTGCAGAGCTAGCCGAACGTGAACAGAGAATGGCAGATACGCAAAAGTCCATCGAGCTCTTAAACCATGCCTACGATATGGAGATAAATCAGCGCTTATATGCACTCAAAGCAACGATCGAAACCAACTTCTCGGAGCAGGTTGGAGGAAACATCTTAAGCCCAGCCATGTTAGCCAGTACATTCTTCAGTCTTGATTCCGTACAGCAAGACTTAGAAAAAATGTCGCCTTATGAACGCTCACAGCAGCTTGCAAATATACGCCGAGATCTCGGATTTACCGAACGACAAGTAGAAAAAGCGGCGCTAAAAGATGAAAAAAACGAGCTCAGGTGGCAAGTGGGTTATCAGTATATGGGTGAAAGGCAAGCACTGCTAGATAGTCTTACGGGGGAAGAGCTCGACACAGAACTCAATCGTTTAAGAATTAGCTATTTTGGTGACGAAGCGTCGACACTTGAGAAAGAAGAACAGCAAGGGTTTTACCGATTCAAGCGCCCAAGGGTTTACGGCAGAAACTAGACCTTTTCTGCCGCTAGCATCTTATTGCTTAATAAGGCTTTAACTCTTCTCCTCGCACAGTAACACGATGTAGTCGACGTGGCTTATCGCCATAATCAGTCACAGCAAAATGCTGGGTAGATACGTTGTCCCATATTGCTACAGAGCCGGGCCGCCAAGAAAATCGAACCTGAAATTCTGGCAGTCTTGCACGCTGATAAAGCTTATTTAGTAAAGCTTCACTTTCCTTACTCGAGAGGCCATCAACCTCTCGAGTAAACTGTTCGTTAACATACACCGTTGGGTTTCCCGTTTCAGGGTGACGAACAATAAGAGGATGTGTGACAGGTTGATACTGAGTAGATATTTTCGCGACTCGACTCTGGCCATCTGCGGTTACTGAGTCATAGCGACTTCCCTCAAACGCATGTAAAGCATGAGTCGCAGTTAACCGTCTAAGTGCATTTTGCTCATTCAGCGTCAAACTTAACCATACTGCTTCCATTGATGTCCAGATGGTATCACCACCTGTCTCTGGACATAACTGGGCATGCAAGATAGAACAGCGACAAGGGATTGATTGCCAGGTCAGATCTGTATGCCAATAACTTTTACTTGGAGGACTACCTGGTGAAGTTTCAATCACCACCACTTGTTCTTGCTCTTCCAAGTGAGGAAAAAACGGATGAACAGGTTCAAGTTGACCAAATCGCTTAGCAAAGAACATATGCTGCTCTGGTGTCATGCTTTGGTTATGGAAAAATAATACCTTGTGATCAAGATAAGCTCGATAAAGCGCATCAAACTCACCATCATTGAGGTCAGCAAGCTCTACACCTTCAACCAAAGCGCCGATGTGGGGCGATAAAGGAGTTATATTCACATTACATCCTTATTTTCTATGATTCTGAACTAGACCCTACTAAGTCATTATTTATTACAACACAGCTAACCATTTTTGGTTAGTCATGAAATGGCCGAATGATCTAGCAGACTATCGAAATACTTGTTCAAGTAACACTTCTCACTGGTATGAACAAAGCGATATCGTTTGCGTTCTAAGCTATAACCATTACTTACACTTAGGAGCCTTGATGGCTCTTTCATTGTAAGCCCATATTCCATACAATCGAAGAGTATTGTTTAGTCTAATGATCAGCGGAGCACTAATGAGCGACATCAAACACAGCAAGCTTCTTATTCTTGGTTCAGGCCCTGCGGGTTACACAGCAGCTGTATACGCTGCAAGAGCAAACCTAAACCCTGTGCTTGTGACTGGTATGCAACAAGGCGGTCAGCTTACAACGACAACAGAAGTCGAAAACTGGCCAGGCGATCCAGAAGGGCTAACAGGACCAGCGCTAATGGAGAGAATGAAAGAACACGCTGAGCGCTTCGAAACAGAGATTATTTTTGACCACATTAATCAAGTGGATTTGAGCCAACGCCCTTTTAGATTAAAAGGAGACAGTGGTGAATACAGCTGCGATGCGCTTATTATCTCCACTGGGGCTTCAGCAAAATATCTCGGCCTAGAATCTGAAGAAGCATTCAAGGGGCGAGGCGTATCTGCCTGTGCAACTTGTGACGGTTTCTTCTATCGCAACCAGAAGGTAGCCGTTGTTGGTGGCGGTAATACAGCGGTGGAAGAAGCTCTCTACCTTTCAAACATTGCTTCTGAAGTTCACCTAATCCACAGACGAGACAGCTTCAGGGCTGAAAAAATTCTTATTCGTCGATTAATGGACAAGGTAGAGAATGGCAATATTGTTCTTCATACCGACAGAGTGCTAGAAGAAGTGGTCGGCGATGATATGGGTGTCACAGGGGTTCGCATCAAAGACACCAAGTCTAGTCAGGTTGAAGAGCTTGACGTAATGGGAACCTTTATCGCCATCGGACATCAGCCAAACACAAGTATTTTCCAAGGCCAGCTTGAAATGAAAGATGGTTACATCATTGTTCAATCTGGACTCAATGGTAACGCCACTCAAACCAGTATTCCGGGTGTGTTCGCCGCTGGGGATGTAATGGATCACACTTATCGTCAAGCCATAACGTCGGCCGGAACAGGATGTATGGCAGCACTCGATGCTGAGCGATATTTAGATGCACTTGCAGAAGGTAAATAATATTTTTCACTTTTGAGTCAAAACCTGAAAGCCTTATGGTATGACCATGAGGCTTTCTTTTGTATAATCGCCCACTTAGAGTCATCAAAAATAATTATCATTAAGCCTCATAATGGACAAAAATAAACAGCGCAGCTTGAACAAATGGCTTAAGCAGCAGAGTAAGCTAGCAAAACGCTGGCTCATGACTGCTGTTGGTCTAGGTATTCTTTCAAGCCTATTTTTACTGGCTCAAGCCGCTTTATTGGCGACTATCCTTCAGCAATTAATCATTGATCAGGTTCCAAAGCAGCAACTCATCCCTCTCTTTTTTGCGCTTTGTGGTGCCGTCGGTATTCGAGCTTTATGCTCCTGGGGCCGAGAGCTTGCTGGATATCGATGCGGCGAGCAAGTTCGTCTCTATATTAGACAGTTGATCCTCGATAAACTGAGAGAGCTAGGTCCAGCCTATATCAAAGGTAAGCCTGCCGGAGCATGGGCAACGCTATTGCTGGAACAAGTAGAAGATATGCATGACTTCTTCGCTCGTTACCTACCCCAAATGTCGCTCGCTGTTATCGTTCCGATAGTGATTCTAATCGTGGTTTTCCCAGTTAATTGGGTCGCAGGTTTAATCTTTTTGATCACAGCGCCACTGGTGCCATTATTTATGGCTCTAGTCGGTATGAAAGCAGCCGATGCAAACCGTAAAAACTTTAAAGCGCTGCAACGGTTGTCAGGTCATTTTTATGACCGATTGCAATCAATGACCACCATCCGGTTGTTTGATCGGACTCAAGCCGAGACAGAAGTTATGCGAGGCGCCTCCGAAGTATTTCGCTCTCGTACCATGGATGTTTTGAAAATCGCATTTCTGTCTTCTGCCATACTCGAGTTTTTCACATCAATTTCTATCGCCCTCACCGCTGTCTACTTTGGCTTTGCCTTTATTGGAGAAATCAATATTGGCGACTATGGGTTAGGAGTCACCCTCATGGCAGGGTTATTCATATTGGTCCTAGCGCCTGAGTTTTATCAGCCACTGCGTGATTTGGGCACTTTCTATCACGCAAAACAACAAGCGGTTGGGGCTGCAGACAGCATAGTCGAATTTTTAGAGACGGAAGCAACCAGCGTACGTTCAGGTGATAGTAAGTTAAGTGTCAAGGATGGCGTAACCATTTGTGCTAAAAACTTAGAAGTCTTTTCACCACAAGGGCAAAAGCTACTTGGCCCGATAAACTTTGAGATCAAATCAAACCAGCATACCGCTTTAGTTGGTCCGAGCGGCGCGGGAAAGACTAGTTTGGTCAATGCCATATTAGGATTTCTGCCCTACGAGGGATCATTGACGATTAACGGGGTTGAAAGAACACAACTGGATCTCGCTAATTGGCGGGAGAAGATCAGCTGGGTGGGTCAAAACCCTCTACTCGTCCATGGCACTATTCGAGAAAATATTACATTAGGCAAAAATGATGTCAGCGAAGACGAGATTCAGAATGCATTAAAAGAATCTTACGCATCTGAATTTGTTGAACAACATGGACTCGACTACCCAATTTCAGATCGTTCAGGCGGCCTATCCGTAGGACAAGCGCAACGTATTGCTCTGGCGAGGGCCATGATGCAAAACGGCAACTTTTGGCTGCTGGATGAACCAACTGCAAGTTTAGATGCTCGCAGCGAAAGACTAGTGATGAAAGGCTTATCTAATCAAATTCAAGGCAAAACCTCATTAATGGTGACTCATCAGCTTCAACCACTAAAAAACGTCTCTCAAATCTTAGTTATGGAAAATGGTTTAATCGTCCAACAAGATAGTTTCAGCGTACTGAGTAATCAAGAAGGCCTATTCAAAAAGATGCTTTTGGCTAATCAAGCGCTTTGTGACACCAATAAGGGGAATCTAGATGCGTGATTTAGTGCCCTACCTAAAGCTTTATAAGAAACATTGGTTCGGTTTGTCGCTCGGTATGCTACTGGCATTGCTGACACTACTTGCTTCCATTGGTTTGCTGACTCTCTCTGGGTGGTTTTTGTCTGCAGCAGCCGTTGCAGGGTTAACCATAGCGCGCGAAACTTTCAATTATATGTTACCCGGCGCTTTTGTTCGTGGCTTCGCTATGGGCCGTACAGCAGGACGCTGGGGAGAGCGAGTCGTCAGTCACAACGCTACCTTTAAGCTGCTAACTGACTTACGTATCTTTTTCTTCTCTAAGCTTGCTCCTTTGATCCCAGGGAAAGTTTCTAACCTAAGAGATGCCGATATACTCAATCGCCTCGTTGCCGATATCAATGCCATGGATCATGTTTATCTCAGGCTGATAAGTCCTATGATTGTTGGCTCGCTGGGCATATTAGGACTTACTGCTCTTATCAGCTGGTTTGATGCCAAACTCGGTCTAATACTTGGCGCCATTTTGATTAGCCTACTTTTGATTTGGCCTATTTTGTTTTACAAACTCGGCAAACGAAATGGACGTGAGCTTACCAACAATAAAGCAGCGTTACGTATAGCTACCTTGGATTGGTTGCAAGGTTACAGTGAGCTTACTCTTTTTGGTGCAGAAGAGCGTTACCGAAATGCTATCTATACCATTCAAGAGCGCTTGCTAAATAATCAGCGTTTCAACGCCCATTTCACTGGCATTGCTCAGGCATTACTCATTCTCGCCAATGGTTGGATGATTGCTCTTATGCTGTGGCTTGCTGCTGATGGTGTCGGCGGTCAGCTGCCTAACCCAATGATTGCACTCGTTGTCTTTGCCACTATGGCAAGTGTAGAAATTCTCATGCCCATTGCAGGCGCGTTCCAACACCTTGGACAAACCATCACTTCGGCTCGTCGACTCAATGAGATTGTCCTGTCGACTCCTGAGGTAGAGTTCCCATGTGAACCGACACAAAACGCACCATCATATTCCATAGAGTACAAAAATGTTTGTTTCCAATACCCGGACAGCGGAGTCAATGTACTCGATGATGTAAACCTTGCTATACCAGCAGGACAAAAAGTCGCCATCGTAGGTCAAACAGGTTCAGGTAAATCAACACTATTACAGTTACTCAATCGATTCTGGGATGTGCAAACAGGATATATACAAATCGCAGGGCAACCTATTACTGACTGGAGTGAAAGCCAGCTTCGCAACACTATTTCAGTGGTCAGTCAAAGGGTAGACATACTCAATGGCACCCTGCGTGATAACCTACTTATGGCATCACCTGATGCGACTGACGAGCAATTGCAGGAAACTTTATCAAAGGTCGGCTTATCCAAGCTTATCAATGAACAAGGATTAGATAGTTGGCTTGGAGACGGTGGAAGACAGCTATCTGGCGGAGAAAAGCGTAGAATTGGCATTGCTCGTGCGCTATTGCATGATGGCCCTATTTTGCTTCTTGACGAACCGACAGAAGGTCTGGATAAGCAAACCGAATACCAAATTATGCAGTTGTTCAATCAACACTTTGAAAATAAAACGGTCGTGTTTATTACTCACAGACTGGTTGACCTCGACAAGATGGATGCAATTTGCCTTATTGAGCAAGGCAGAATCGTTGAATACGGAGCCCATAAAAAACTAATGTCAGATAAAGGCCGCTATTTTGAGCTAAACCAAACGCTTTAAAAGTAATGATTGGGAGTTTCACAAAATGGAATTAGACATTTATCAGGTTGACTCATTTACAAGCGAAACCTTTAAAGGAAACCCCGCTGGTGTATGTATAACGCAAAACCCACTAAGCGAGGACCTTATGCTTTCTGTTGCTAAAGAAATGGCAGTATCAGAAACTGCTTTTCTTTCAATGGAAGAGATGAATCTAAGGTGGTTCACACCAGAAGTAGAAGTAAAGCTATGTGGACACGGCACACTAGCGGTCGCCCACATACTGAAAGAGCAAGGCAAACTCACTACAGGGCATGAGGCTACCTTTCATACGTTATCTGGTGAGCTAACAGTTAATGCTTTGCACCATGGCTACGAACTCGACTTTCCTTCTCCGACACTAGCATATAACGCAAAGTTATCCGACAAAAAAAGAATGGCCCTTGGGTTATCAGAGCAGCAGATCGTTTCAGTATGCGACTTCGAAAATAAACAACTGATTGAAGTCATTGATGAAAATTCGGTTGTGAACCTCAATCCTGACTTTTCATCCCTTGTAGCTGAGGCTGGACGCGGCATCATAGTGACCTCACATGCGAGCAATCAAAACTACGAGATTATTTCTAGGTATTTCGCTCCTTGGGTCGGTGTCAATGAAGACCCGGTAACAGGCTCAGCCCATTGTGCTTTATCAGCGTATTGGTCAGAAAAACTCAGTAAAGACAAGCTCACCGCTTATCAAGCTTCAGCAAGAGGTGGTTACGTCCATATGGAACAGTTAGAAAATGACCGAGTAAAGCTTGCGGGACAAGCCGTCACCTCACTTAAAGGCACTTTATTTGTCTAGATAGAATATTAAAAAAGCAGCTTAGGCTGCTTTTTAATGTATATGATTTAGCGCTGTTTATTGCGAGCTCCTTGCTCTCCTGCGCTTCTTCGAGTCTTTCTTCGAGCGGGGTTATTACTGCGACCACCACTGTTCACTCTTTCTTCATGGCGTTTTACCGCACGGCGGATTTTCTGGCTTCGAGAGCGCTCACGCTTGCGTGACGTATTGGCTTTGTTTTCGTCCAATAATGTCTCTTTCTCTGGACGCAGTTCTACAAGCTCACGCAAGTAGTTTACCTCTTTAAGATCAAGCTCCATCCATCCACCCCGAGGCAGTTTCTTATCAAGGAAAATATCCCCATAGCGAACACGCTTTAAGCGGCTAACTGTACAGTCCTGAGATTCCCACAAACGACGTACTTCTCGATTACGCCCTTCATTGATGACAACGTAAAAGGTGTGATTCATTCCATCACCACCCGCATAAACCACATCTTCAAAACGTGCGGTGCCATCATCCAGCTCTACGCCACTTACAAGGTTACGGACTTTCTTCTCATCAACGTCACCAAATACGCGAACCAAATATTCACGTTCGACTTGTCGACTAGGGTGCATCAATCGGTTTGCTAATTCACCGTCAGTAGTAAACAGAAGTAGCCCAGATGTATTCGCATCTAAACGACCCACAGAAATCCAACGAGAACCACGAATCTTCGGCAGACGGTCAAAAACAGTGCGACGGCCTTCTGGGTCATGACGAGTACAAAGCTCTCCCTCAGGCTTATAATAAGCGAGTACACGACAAACCACTTCTTCCTGAGCTTTGGCAGAAACAATATGTCCATCGATACGAACGACAGCATTTTCATCTTCTAGTCGCTCACCCAGTTTAGCGACGACTCCATTTACACTCACGCGACCTGCTTTAATTAAAGTTTCGAGTTCGCGTCGTGAACCATGACCTGCTCTCGCGAGTATTTTCTGTAATTTCTCGTTCATTCATCTACCTATGTGTCGTCTTCTCAGACGTCGATTCTACATTGCGACCTAAAATCGCGGCCGCATATTATCGCAAAATATCACTGAAAACGCATGCTTTATTTTTGTCGTCAAAGTAGGTTGAGATCCTAGGTAGCACCGCTTCTAAGATTTTTATTCGCCGTAAATTAGATTAAGAAAGGTAATGAACGGGCTCTTCAATTGGCCATGACTGCTCATTCAGCGTTTTCAACCACAGCGTGAGCTGTTCTGCAGATTGTGGGCGACTGATGAAATAGCCTTGCGCATAATCACAACCATTTTCAGTTAACCAATCAAGAGAGGCCTTGTCTTCAATACCTTCAGCAACGGTTCTCAGACCAAACTCTTGCGCCAATCTTATCGTTGATCTAGCAATGGTCTTATCATGTTCATCTGTCGCGACATTGAGGATAAAAGCCTTATCAATTTTAAGTTCTGAAGCAGGAAGTTGCTTAAGTTGTGACAAAGATGAATACCCAGTGCCATAATCGTCGATCGAAATAGACAAACCGCGGTCAGACAGTCGATCTAATATTAAGAGGGCTTGCTCTGGATCTTCAGCTAAGGCACTTTCGGTCACTTCAATAGTAATCATACTTGCGTCACAACCAGAGTGGGCAATTAAATTGAGTACCTGACTATCAAAACATTTTTGCTTGAGATTAACCGCTGAAACATTAATCGCCACACCAAGACTAAAACCAAGTTCTTTCCAAATACCCAGTTGATTAAGCGCATTTTTTATCACCCAATCAGTAAGGGCATCAATTTGTCCTGTTGTCTCCGCAATTTCGATAAATTCATCAGGTAGAATCATACCTAGTTCAGGGTGTATCCAACGGACTAGCGCTTCGACCTTATCAATTCTAGATGTTTTTAAATTCAGCTTGGGCTGAAAATGTAACATCAATTGATCGCCCTCGATAGCCTCTGTTAGTTCATGAGTAAGGCGCACTCTCATCAGCGCACTTTTCGCCATACTCGACGCAAACTCTAGGCTTGGGACTTTCAATTTCATTGCCTGCTGCAACGCAATGCCGGCATTGTGTAACAACTCTCGAGCATTTTCACCATGCTTCGGATAGTAACAATACCCAGACGCGGTATGCAGTGTGACCGATATTCTTTGCAAATTTACTAGGCCCGACAAACATTGCAGGATCACATTAATGCTTTGTTCATCCGCTTGGACTGTATTGCAAGCAGTCAAAAGCGCGAACTCAGAGGGATAAAGTTGATAAAATTGCGCTTCGTCCTCCAAAGCCATCAACCGATTTGCAGCAGCAAGCTGTAGCTCCTCGCCGGTATCCAAACCCAAGCTGAAATTAAGTTCTTCAAACTCTAAGACACGGAATCGAATCAGTAAAAAACCATCGCACTCTTTACGAATCAAATAGTCAATATCATCAAATAACTTGCGTTTATTGGGCATTTTAGTGAGATCGGTATGATAAGCTCTAAAGTTGAGTTCCGCTTCCCTATTGTTTACCGCCTGATTCATCAAGTTAAATTCATGGGCGAGCACACCTAGCTCATCTTCGCGATTTACGTTTAGTTGAGTATTGTCTTTACCATGAGCAATATTTTTTGCCTTCTTTACCAGCTCTTGTAATGGTCTAGCTAGGTTTTTCGATAAAAGGTAAGCAGCGATAATTGAAAAACCAAATGTGCCCAAAACGATAAGAACAATATGAAGCCAGCGTTTTTGTAAAGTAGCGAATAAGTCTTCTCTGGCTAGATAAAGCGTAGCAATGAGAGCTTTGTCATCGGTAAACCCAATCTCAACTTGGGTGGTGACCAAGCTTTTATTGTTGTCTTTTAGCTTTTCAGTCGTTAGCTGTTTATCTGTAACATCCGGATTGCTACTCGCGAGCAAGGTCCAACGACCGTCAATTTGATACCCGATGTCAATGTTCATACCAGTTAAAACCGATAATTGTTCGGCAAGTTCTCGGTCAACCGCAAATCCAAAACCGATCCAAGCAACCAGTACATTACCGCTTTTTACTGGAACAAGTACTACCTGATATACATTTCCTTGATACTCGTAGAGAATTGGCCTGTTTTCATCTGTTGCATTTAGATCAAGCATGTTCAAAAAGTCAGATTCAGTATTAGCACTTGTACGATTGCTGCTTTTGTCATACGTCAACTTACCAATAAACTGTCCTTCTTTGTCGATAGAAACGGCCAAGTCTGCATCAATACGTTGTCTATGGTTATTAAGCGCAACCAAAAAGCTTCTAATATCTTCTCTTAACGCCTGCTTTAAGCCAAAGTCCTTGGCAACAGTCTGAGCAAATCCCGATAGGTTTTCTGTTCGTTGTGCCATCTGATTTTCGAACACTGCCTGCGCGGTATTCAGCTGTATCTGAGCTCGCTCTGCTCTTTCATCTGAGTTTGATTGAAACAGGGAATAAAAGAGTATGCTCTGTACAATGACTAATACGGCCACAAATGATAACAAGATTTGTGTCTGGATACTTTTGAACCCGCTCATCTGTACTTACCGTAGAAATCAATCATTTGTGAATTTTTCTGCTTAGGTATAGGCGACATTTCCTTAGTGAGAGACAAAGTGATGCTTGTTTGCTCACCAAGCCCTGTTTTTAGGACTTCATTCATTTGAGGGTGCCATGCAATAACCTCGGCATTTTCAATATTATCCGGCAAGGTCATTTTCACTCTGCCAGAGGTGCCCGTTATGGAGTAATACGGTGTGTCAACAACCTTTATATATCCGCTCATCCAATCATGTATATTGCACCCTACCCCGACGATGCCTTCACTAGGAAAAGACTTAGATACACCACTTTCCTCTGATCGAATGACGAAAGAGAAATCCAAGGGACCTGCTATTGAGTACACGTGATGCGATATGTCATCTTTATTGGTAAACAGCACAGGCTGATTCACCCTGACTACTGAGACATAGGGTCGAAAAGCGCGATTTTCTTGGGATATTTCAGTAACTAGATCCTCAGGGGGATCGGTTTCATTAGGCAAGTTTGAAGCAGTAACGTAAACAACAACATCTTCAACTGGTCGACCGTCAATATCTAAAATGCTTATTTCCAGTGGCGCGGAAAAACAAGGAATACTCAAAAAGTAGAGGGAGATGGCAGTGTTGCGCATAATTTCGATGTGATTGATGAGACTTAACAATCAGCATAGCAGTCAATTTGAAATTTGCGGCTAAACAGAGCATAAACATCAATATCTTAAGCTCTGTTTATTCTAGACACTATCCTAGTTAAATTACTCGAATGCAGATGGATCGCCTGAGCCCACGCGAGCAATAACAGGCTCATCTTCACTAAAATCGACAACCGTCGTCGGCTGCTCACCTAAATAACCGCCGTTTAGGATACAATCAACAGCATGTTCAAGCTTATCTCTAATTTCTTCTGGGTCAGATTCGGTGATGTCATTGCCAGGCAATATCAGTGATGTGGACATTAATGGTTCACCTAAGGCTTCCAGTAAATCGAGTGCGATTCGATTATCTGGCACACGAATGCCTATGGTTTTACGTTTACTGTTCATCAAACGTCTAGGTACTTCCTTGGTCCCCTTAAAAATAAAGGTGTAAGGGCCCGGGGTGTTATTTTTTAACAGACGAAAAGCACCATTATCTACACGCGCATAGATAGAGAGCTCAGATAAATCACGGCATAATAAAGTAAAGTTATGCTTTTCATCCAATTTACGGATCTTACAGATCCTTTCCAACGCTTGTTTGTTCTCTAATTGACAGCCAAGCGCATATCCCGAGTCAGTGGGATAAATAACAACACCACCATTACGAATGATGGCCACAGCCTGATTAATCAAGCGAGCCTGAGGGTTTTCTGGATGCACATAAAAAAACTGGCTCATTATAATTCCTCATCACTGAGTCTCTCGACTCTATAATTTTTATTAATGCTATGGTCATACGACCGAGTAAATTTACAGTCGGACATGAAGTTAATCTGTGACTTCATACTTTGGCTTGGAAAGTCTAGCTACTTATTGGCAGATTGGCATATCTTTCCATACGGGTTCGACACCCGATGGTAACCACAGGTTTCTGCCCAGCTCTGTCCAAGGTGAAGGATAATGAAAATCGCTCCCCTGAGAAGCCAATAGATTGTATTGTATCGCATAATCTGCCAGATTACGCCTTTCTTGTTGCCCTTGCTGCGGCAGAGCAACTTCCATGGCATCTCCTCCAGCGTCAGAAAAAGCGCCAATCAATCTTTTGAGCCATTTAGCGGTCAAGTTATAACGCCCCGGATGGGCAAGCACTGCTAACCCCCCAGCTTGATGTATCGCATCGACAGCCTCGTTGATAGAGCACCAATTCGGCGGCACATAACCTGGGTTATTACGGGTTAGGTATTTTTTAAATACTTGCTGCATCGTTTTGGCATAGCCGTTATCAACTAGCCATTTCGCAAAATGAGCACGGGTAATCGACGCCTCTCCAGCAATAGCCTTAACCTCTTCATACACCCTATCGTTTGTTGCCTTAGCCAAACGCTCGGCAATTAACTCAGCGCGAACTTGACGATGCTGCTTCTGTTTGTCGATCAATTCGCTCAGTTGCTTAGACTCAGGGTCAATATCAAGGCCAACAATATGAATATCTTTATTTTGCCATACCGTCGATATTTCTATCCCATTGATAATGGTGATGGGTAACTGATTTGTGTCCACATAGTGATGCGCATGTTTCAGGCCATCCACTGTGTCATGATCCGTTATGGCCAATACATTAATATCGAAGTCGATTGCTCTGTCTATTAGTTCGCTTACTGATAGCCGTCCATCTGATGCAGTCGTATGGCTATGTAAATCAATTTTCATAAACTTACTTTTTTAGTTGACTTTTTACGCATGAACTAGTTTACTAGTACACAAATACAAAGTGTGTCATTTAAGGCTTACCATGTTACAAGAGTTTAACCCAAACCAAAAAGTGAATCTTGCAAAGAAAGGACAATTTGATCTTTCTGCAAACCTTTCTTGGTGGCGTACTTGGGTTACTGCTAGGTGGGCTGATACGTACTTGTGATTTACTAAATAAATAGTATCAAGCCCGCTTTTAAAGCGGGCTTTTTGTTTTGTCGAATATAATGCAGTTAACTGGTTAAACAACTACCAATTCGGTCAAATTCAACATTGGGTGAAGCTTTTGTTTGTGCGACTATGTGAAGCGGGAAGAAGAAATGAACAATATGAAAGGAGGTCTTGTGAACAAGGCCATTGAGATTAAAAAGCTGGGTGACTTAGAAGTCATTCATGTAAACGCACCCTACACATTAGACCCAACTCGTCTGTTTCACACTCTGTGTGAAAACAAAACCGATAGCTTACTACTTGAATCTGCAGAGATTGACTCCAAGCAGAACTTAAAAAGCTTATTAATTGTTGATTCAGCGGTCCGTATTGTCTGCTTTGGACATACTGTCACCATGCAGGCGCTGACCAATAATGGTCGTTCATTGCTGGCGCATTTAACCCAGAATATCCACACTAATATCACTCACGTCTTTGATGGTGAGAAACTCACCATAGAATTTGAAGAGCCATGCAACACGCTCGATGAAGACTCTCGACTACGTGAAGCTTCTTCCTTCGATGCGCTTCGTCTGATACAGCATAGTTTCAACATCAGCGAACAGGATAAAAATGCGGTCTTTCTTGGTGGCTTGTTTGCCTATGATTTGGTCGCAAACTTCGAACCTCTTGGTGAAGCATCAAGCGAAAATAGATGCCCAGACTACGTATTCTACGTCGCAGAAACCCTTATTGTGGTCGATCACCAGCGCCAATCGTGTGATATAAAGGCAAGCTTATTTGCAGGATGTACAGAAAAAGACAAGCTAGAAGCACGTATACAAGATATCCAACAACAGTGTGCGGACCTTAAGCCATTACCCATCGCCGATAAACACAGTAATATTTCACCTCAACCCAGTGTTAGTGACCAAGATTTTTGCCAAATTGTTCGCGATCTCAAGCAATATGTGGTTAAAGGTGACATTTTTCAGGTTGTTCCATCTCGTCGTTTTACCTTGCCTTGTCCATCTCCTCTTATTGCCTACAAAGAGTTAAAACAAAGCAACCCCAGCCCATATATGTTCTACATGCAAGACGAGCTATTCACTTTGTTTGGTGCATCGCCTGAAAGCGCCCTTAAATACGAAACTGACACTAACCAAGTTGAAATTTACCCGATTGCAGGCACACGTAAAAGAGGCAAAAAGCCGGATGGCCAAATTGATTTTGACCTAGATAGCCGCATCGAACTCGAACTGCGCAGCGACAAAAAAGAAAATGCCGAACATATGATGTTGGTTGATTTGGCGCGAAACGACGTTGCCCGTATCTCGCAAGCAGGTTCACGCCATGTGGCTGACTTATTAAAGGTGGATAGATATAGCCACGTAATGCATTTAGTCTCTCGCGTTGTAGGTCAACTACGCGATGACTTAGATGCACTGCATGCTTATCAAGCTTGTATGAACATGGGCACTCTAACTGGCGCGCCTAAAATCCGGGCTATGCAGCTTATTCGCGACGTAGAACAATGTCGCCGTGGCAGTTATGGCGGCGCAGTAGGTTATCTAACAGGTGAAGGCACATTAGACACTTGTATCGTTATCCGCTCGGCTTATGTTGAAGATGGAATAGCACACGTTCAAGCAGGTGCTGGAGTCGTATTTGATTCTGACCCTCAAGCAGAAGCCGACGAAACTCGCAGTAAGGCACAAGCCGTGATTTCTGCTATTCAAGCAGCACATATGGAGCACTAAGCAGATGGCTAATATAGTATTTATTGATAACTTCGATTCATTCACCTACAACCTAGTCGATCAGTTCCGCTCTCTAGGCCACGACGTCACCATTTACCGCAATAGCTTACCTGCTTCAACCATCGAGGCTGCAGTAGAGAAACTTAATAACCCTGTTTTGCTCCTTTCTCCTGGACCCGGAGCGCCATCAGAAGCAGGCTCAATGCCAGAAGTGATCAATAACCTTAAAGGTAAAGTGCCTATGATAGGAATTTGCCTTGGCCATCAAGCAATTGTTGAGGCATATGGCGGTCAGGTCGATGGGGCTGGTGATATTGTCCATGGTAAAGTGTCTATGATGGAACACCAACATCATGCCATCTATAAGACTTTACCTTCTCCCATCGCAATCGCGCGCTATCACTCCCTTGTCGCAACTGATGTGCCAGGCTCATTAACGGTTACCGCAGAAGTTGATGGATTAGTCATGTCTGTAGTGCAAGAACAAGATAAAGTCTGTGGATTTCAATTCCACCCCGAATCAATAATGACCACACAAGGCGCCACCTTGCTCGCTAATGCCATTGAATGGGCGCTAGAAAATTCAGAAACACACGCAATGCAGCAATAAGGAAAGAGACATGGATAATATAATTAATAAACTCTACCAACAGAACTCTCTGACCCAAGAAGAAAGCAAACAGCTGTTTGATGTGATTATTCGCGGCGAACTAGACCCGATTTTGATGGCTTCGGCACTCACCGCGCTAAAAATCAAAGGCGAGACACCCGATGAAATTGCTGGCGCCGCGACTGCGTTGCTTGATAATGCAAATCCATTTCCTCGCCCCGACTATGATTTTGCAGATATTGTTGGCACGGGTGGCGATGGTCATAATACCATTAACATATCAACCACAGCAGCCTTTGTTGCAGCGGCTTGCGGCCTAAAAGTTGCCAAACATGGCAACCGCAGTGTTTCGAGTAAATCCGGCTCTTCGGATTTGTTGGACTCGTTTGGTATTGATCTTGCGATGAGCGCTGAAACCAGCCGCTCTGCCATGGATAAGTTGGGCGTAGCTTTTCTCTTCGCCCCTCAATATCACAGTGGGGTTCGCCACGCGATGCCCGTTCGCCAAACAATGAAAACGCGAACTATCTTCAATATTCTTGGTCCACTTATTAACCCCGCTAGACCAAGTATTGAGCTTATGGGCGTATACAGTGAAGATTTAGTTAGACCGATTGCTGAAACCATGCTCAAGATGGGCATGAAACGAGCGGCTGTGGTACATGGCAGCGGCCTTGATGAAGTTGCGATTCATGGTCAAACCACTGTGGCAGAAATCAAAGATGGGCAAATTATCGAGTACACTCTACTCCCAGAAGATTTTGGTCTCGCCACACACCCATTAGAAGCGATAAAGGGCGGCGCACCCGAGGAAAACAAAGCCATCATCACTAATATTCTTACGGGTAAAGGCACAGATGCTCAAATCGGTGCGGTCGCAGTCAATGTTGCTCTGCTGATGCGGCTTTTTGGTCGTGACAATCTCAAAGACAATACCAAGCAAGCCATTGATATCATGAATTCAGGCAAAGCGTTTGAACTCGTGAAGCAGTTATCAGCCCATAATTAATTATTCTAGGATAAGGTAAGAAATCCATGACTCAGACAAAAGATAAACTCTCTGAACATATCTCCGTTAAAGAAGCTCAGATGGCGGAAGTATTGGCAAAAATTGTCCGTGACAAATACCTGTGGCTAGAAGAACACAAATCGTCTTTACCTCTGTCTGAGTTTAAAGGAGCACTCACGCCATCTGATCGCAGCTTTTATCAAGCCGTGAGCGGTGAGAAAACCGCATTCATCACTGAATGTAAAAAGGCTTCGCCTTCCAAAGGACTAATTAGAGAAGACTTCGACCTTGATTACATCGCCTCTGTTTACAAAAAGCACGCGGACGCGATTTCAGTCCTCACCGACGAAAAATATTTCCAAGGCAGCTTTGAGTTTCTACCACAGGTAAGACGTCAAGTTTCACAACCTGTGTTATGTAAAGATTTCATTATCGATGCTTATCAGATCTACCTGGCGCGTCATTACTCAGCCGATGCTATTCTGCTTATGTTGTCGGTACTGAGCGATGAGGAATATAACGCACTCGCCGCCGTCGCCCACTCTCTCAATATGGGCATTTTAACTGAAGTCAGTAATGAAGAAGAACTTCAGCGAGCTGTCGAACTTAATGCAAAAGTGATTGGCATTAATAATCGTAACTTACGCGATCTGACAACCGATCTTAACCGCACCAAAGAGTTGGCACCCAAAATACGAGAGCTAGCACCACAAGCAACCGTTATTTCGGAATCTGGCATCTACACACACCAGCAAGTACGTGACCTAGCCAAGTTTGCCGATGGTTTTCTTATCGGTAGTTCACTAATGGCTGAAGATAATCTTGAGCTAGCAGTGCGCAAAGTGACACTCGGCGAAAATAAGGTCTGTGGTTTAACCAATCCAGATGATGCAGCCAAAGCTTACCAAGCAGGAGCCGTCTTTGGCGGGTTAATTTTTGTTGCTAAATCTAAGCGCTGTGTTGAGCTTGAAACTGCTCGCCAGACAATGTCTGGAGCCCCTTTGCAGTATGTGGGTGTATTCCAAAACCACAGGGTTGAAACAGTCGCAGATATCGCCAATCAAATAGGGTTAACTGCTGTTCAATTGCATGGAGATGAAGACCAAGACTATGTTGAAACCCTGAATAATCAATTAAGCGAAGGTATTGAGATTTGGAAAGCATACGGCGTTACTGATGCCTTACCAAATATGCTTAAAACACCTGTCAATCGTCACTTGCTTGATACTAAAGTAGGAGCGCAAACTGGAGGCACTGGCCTTGTCTTTGACTGGTCTCTGATTGAAAACACCAAACAAGTTATGCTGGCAGGTGGTATTTCGCCTTTTAATGCTCAAAAAGCCGCTGAACAAGGCTGCTTAGGTTTAGACCTAAACTCAGGCGTTGAAGTCTCTCCCGGAAAAAAAGATGGCGAGAAATTGCAGCAAGCATTCCAAGCTATTCGTAACTACTGAGTCAGTAATAAGCATTGAACCTATAACAAATAACGATTGTGCTGGGGTTTGAAACGACGCCAGCCGAGATTAAAGGAATAGAACCATGGCAAAACTTGATGCCTATTTTGGCGAATATGGTGGTCAATATGTCCCCCAGATCCTTGTCCCTGCATTAGAGCAGCTTGAGCAAGCTTTCATCGATGCTCAAGACGATCCCAACTTTCGTAGTGAATTTATGGGCTTACTACAAGAATATGCGGGTCGCCCTACCGCTTTGACCCTAACACGCAATTTAACAAAAGGGACAAAGACCAAACTTTACTTAAAGCGTGAAGATCTTCTCCATGGCGGCGCACACAAAACCAACCAAGTACTTGGCCAAGCATTGCTTGCTAAGCGTATGGGCAAGAACGAGATCATAGCCGAAACCGGAGCGGGCCAACACGGCGTAGCCACTGCCCTAGCCTGCGCTTTATTGGGCCTAAAATGTCGAGTGTACATGGGTGCAAAAGACGTGGAACGTCAAAGCCCTAATGTGTTTCGAATGAAGTTGATGGGAGCAGAAGTGATCCCCGTTCACTCAGGTTCAGCCACGCTAAAAGATGCGTGTAACGAAGCCCTTCGCGATTGGTCAGCAACCTATGAGCAAGCCCATTACCTTCTGGGCACAGCAGCAGGGCCACACCCATTCCCAACCATAGTACGCGATTTTCAGCGTATGATTGGGGAAGAGACCAAAAACCAAATTTTGGCACGCGAAGGTCGCCTGCCAGACGCCGTGATTGCCTGTGTGGGCGGAGGCTCAAATGCCATTGGTATGTTTGCAGACTTTATCGAGGAAGAAAATGTTCGCCTGATTGGGGTTGAACCTGCTGGTAAAGGTATTGATACCGACCAACATGGCGCGCCACTAAAACACGGCAAAACAGGCATCTTCTTTGGTATGAAAGCGCCACTGATGCAAGATAGCAATGGACAAGTTGAAGAGTCTTATTCTGTATCTGCTGGCTTAGATTTTCCCTCTGTCGGGCCGCAGCATGCGCATTTAAATGCGATTGGTCGCGCCGAATATGACAATGTGACCGATGATGAAGCCTTAGACGCTTTTCAGGAGTTGGCTCGCAGTGAAGGCATCATTCCTGCCCTTGAGTCTTCACACGCTCTTGCTCACGCCCTTCGTATGGCTCGAGAGAACCCGGAGAAAGAACAGTTATTGGTTGTTAACCTATCAGGACGCGGCGATAAAGATATCTTCACCGTACATGCCATCTTAGAAGAAAAAGGAGTGATCTAATGAGCCGTTACCAATCAATGTTTGCACGCTTAAACGAGCAAAACCAAGGCGCATTTGTTCCTTTTGTTACGGTTTGCGACCCTAACCCAGCTCAGTCGTTAAAAATAATGGAAACGCTGGTCGAAGCGGGAGCAGATGCACTCGAACTTGGCATTCCTTTTTCCGATCCTTTGGCTGATGGCCCTACCATTCAAGGAGCGAATATTCGTGCACTTGAATCTGGCGCGACCCCAGAGATCTGCTTTGATCTGATTGGAGAAATTCGTGCAAAGTACCCAGATTTACCAATCGGACTGCTCATGTACGCAAACCTAGTGTTTGCACGCGGCATTGATAACTTTTATCAGCGCTGCGCAAACGCAGGCATCGATTCTGTGTTAATCGCCGATGTACCTACAAACGAAAGCGCCGAATTTGTAGAAGCTGCAACCAAACATGGCATTGAGCCTATCTTTATTGTGCCGCCTACCGCCTCTGATGACACCTTAAAGTCAGTAGCGGAATTAGGCAGTGGATACACCTATTTGCTCTCACGCGCTGGAGTGACAGGAGCGGAAACAAAAGCCAATATGCCAGTCAGTGATTTACTCGACAGGCTCAATAAATACGATGCGCCACCCGCCCTACTCGGCTTTGGTATCTCAACACCAGAGCAAGTGAAACAAGCGATTGATGCAGGTGCCGCAGGTGCGATTTCAGGCTCAGCAGTGGTTAAAATCATAGAAACACACACAGAAGCCCCAGAAGAAATGCTGGTGCAGCTATCTAAGTTTGTTTCACCGATGAAAGCAGCGACTCATAAATAATATTCCTGTAAGAAAGAGATTACGTACCCTAATAAAATGGCAGTGCTGATATAGCAGCACTGCCATTTTTAAATTAAAGATGCCCCATTCCGCCTTAGTGCAATGACTAACCAATGGATCACGCTGCTGAATTTCCGATACTTGTAGTTATGACTGAGTGCGGAACAACGATTCTCAGCATCTCTCATTTATGTGCAAAATCGACACTTCTATCCGACAACTTCTGCTTGCATTGTTATGCAATTTCTTTGGGCGTGATAAGCCGTTAATGAACAAACGAGTGAGCTACTCACTTGTGTGAACTGGTGAACAACTATCTGAATACATAGTTCTATCTGCTATTTACTAGAAAATTTATCTCGGTACTCCCTAGGTGTTATTCCTTTGTAGCTCTTGAATAACCGATTAAAATTTGAAGTATTATTGTATCCAACCATTTGGCATATATGACTGACTTTCAGGCTAGACGTTTCTAACAACCTAGCAGCATGGCTCAATCGTATTTTTTTCAACCTTTGACTAAATGTTTCGCCAAAATGACGAATAAAAATACGATTAACCGTTCGCTCACAACAAAAAATATGCTGAGACAAATCATGCAACGAAATATCATGGGCATAGTGCTGATTCAAATATTCAGATAGTGCTTCAATTCTATCTTTTTCAGACTCAAATTTAACATGTTCAGAAGAGCCTAAAGTCACGGGATTCTTGTCTTGAGTTACCACTGAAAAAACACGAAAAAGCACCGATAGCTGCTCTAGGCTTGAGGTTTTATAATCAATCTGGTTGATGACTGTTTTCACTTCGACAGCCGTTGGTCGGGAAAATTGAATGGATAAGCCATCACCAAGTATGCTGGATAGCTTTCTCATTTCCTTACAGTGCGACAACATATTCGACACCCATTCTTTATCAACCCATAGACTGTACCTCTCGGGGGGAAGCTTTTTACTATTTGCTACTAAGCCTTTTAAATCATGGGGTAATTCTGGAGGAATCAAGAACAAAGAACACGAAGTGACATCTATATCAACACTTCCAATCCTGATTACGCCTTGGTAGTGATCCAGCAACAGAAATTCAAACTCACTGTGAAAATGAGCTTTCAATAACTCTAAGGGAGAGTCATCTAAATGATGTCTCCAAGAGTAGCCTGGACGTATCAAGCTTTTCGTCGGTATAGGTCTCATTCTGCCTAGATCCAATAAATAATGCCTTTAAACATTGTCGAGATAGTATCATTTAATGTCCAAATAGTGCGACTAAAAGCGCTAAATATACCGAATAATAGTCTCAAGAGCTTAGCTAACCTCGAAAAAAACTAACAACAACTTAAAGAGGTTGAAAGAATGAAGAACTATGCAAAATTCATCTTTGATATGGATGGAACACTTGTCGATTCAAAGGGCGCTGTCGAAAAAGCATGGAGTCTATGGGCGCTAGAACATAACATCAATGTCGAGCGCATTTTAGCTATATCTCATGGTCGCCCAGCGGACGACGTCATCAAAGAGCTGATGCCCCACCTTAATATCAAACAAGAAGTTGCTAAGCTGGAAGCAATAGAATTGGACAATGTCGATTCTGTAAAACCTATACGCGGAGCGATTGCTTTCCTGAACAAGTTAAACGATCACGACTGGGCAATATATACGTCTGCACCAAGAGAATTGGCCGTTCAACGATTGATGGCTGCCTCAATTCCAGTCCCTCAAATATTGGTTACCGTAGAGGATGTACAAAAAGGAAAGCCTGACCCAGAAGGTTACAAGCTAGCGGCCGAAAAACTAAAAGTGCTCCCTGAGCATTGTCTTGTTTTTGAAGATGCTCTAGCAGGTATCCAATCCGCTCTAAGCGCTGGGTGTGATGTTGTTAATATTACCGCTGTTGCTCCCACACAACCCACTATAAATGGAGTTACATCAGCAAGGGATTACTTTGATGTCTCAGCATGTCTAAACGACCAATTCATTCAGGTATAAAACTATGGCTCAACCAAAAGTAAGGAACATTGTTTTCGACGTTGGCAACGTGATTGTTCGTTGGGATCCTTTAGAAATTACTCGACTCACTTTTGTGGAGAGTGAAGATCATCAACAATTTGCCAAAGCAACCTTCCAATCCCAGACGTGGATAGATTTGAACAAATGACTCATATCAGAAACAGAAGCCAAAACTCAGTATCAGCAGATTCTCGGGTTTTCATAGCAGGAGTGTGAAGAGCTGTTTTATTATGTAAAGCAGACTCAACGTCTAATAGTTGGTTCCATTGCTCTCATTCAACGTATTAAGAGTGCAGGTTATGGTGTCTATGCACTAACGGATAACGTTCACGAAATAGTAGCCTACTTAAAGTCAACTTACTCATTTTGGCCGCTATTTGATGGAGCGATAGTATCGGCGGAAGTGGGCATGCTGAAACCTCAACCAGAAATTTATCACTTATTACTCAATAAGTACGAACTTATAGCTTCAGAGACCGTGTTTATTGATGACATGCTTTACAACGTAGAAGGAGCAAAGTCTGTTGGTATGCATGCAATTCAATTTGAAGATATAGGCCAATGTGAAAAAGACTTAATATCTCTAGGGCTGAATATCTAGGGCGTTTCGGGTCTAGTTCCATTTTGCATGTTCAGCGAAACATTCTGCATAAAGCGAATCCAATGCCATAGATAGAGATTGCTTGGTTTTGTCCATTTCGTGCATATCAGCCATCGTGAGAAGCGATAGCTGTTTGTGCTTTGGGGTACTAAAAGTTATCCGTACCAAGCTAAATTAGTAAACTCACTGACTCAGAATTGTCCAGAAGGGTGCTGACGGGGTATTAAATACAAAATGCCCCCTTTACCAAGTTAACGCACTGACTCAGTGACAGATCGCCCATTGACGTTTCCGTACGTCTGTTCATGGCTAACTTACTTCTTTATTGCCTAACAGTACTGCTGCAAGCACTAAAAATATACCTGACATTCTATCCAACTGGTGCTTCATGTTCCCATGTAGTCTATGTGCTATAGACTCAGCAAACTTGCCGTAGCAGCACAAGAATACGCCATCCATTATTAAGTAGGTAGAGCTGAGAACCACAAACTGCATGAGCAATCCTGACTCAGGGTTTATAAATTGAGGGAACAAGGCTGCAAAGAAAACTACTGCTTTCGGGTTGGCTGCTGATGTTATAAAACCTTGCCAATAAAGAGAGGACTTAGAGCGTTGTTGACCTTGTTGCTCAATGGAGTTGCCTGGACTTGATAACAATAATTTCATGCCTAAATAAAGCAGATACGCTACACCACCCCATTTCAAAATGGTAAAAAAATGTTGTGAGTTTGCAATAACCGTGGCCAAACCAAGTGCTGCAATTACCATCTGAAAGAAGTTCGCCGTCAAGTCACCAGTTGCGGTATAAATTGATCGTCTAAAACCACTACCAATACTATTCGATAACATAAGAAGTTGACTTGGCCCTGGTGTGCTCATTAACACCAACACCGTTACCACATATGTAATCCAAACTTGAATTTCCATATTGATGTCCTTATTGAATGGGGTTTGTGGCTATAGATCTGCGTCTCATAATCGATATACTGCCAGAAGATAACAAACGCATTAGTCCTTTAGAGTTCAAAATACCAACCATTAGATACAAAAACAACCTCTTAGTGGTACAGTATAGACTCGGGGTATCTTGCATGTTTTGACAAAAATCCTGTATTAAACGAATCTGCCACCATGGTTCTGAGGTAAAAGGCTATGTCCAAAAGCTTTCAAAAATCGGCATCTCGCATAGAGGTGCACTTCGTCACTTTGGGATACGAGAAGTTATCCGTGAATAGCTAATTTAGCAAAGGCACTGCCACACTTATGTCCAGAAACGAGCTAGCGATCGTGGCTAGTTCATTTTTGCCCCGAAGGGAGTTACGTCTAATATTACTTTGTGGACAATTCAGAAACCTTTTCAATACATAAATTAATCGATGAGACAAAAGATAAAACCTGTTAACTGTTACTCAAGCAGATCGTAAAATGCCCTCCAATTTGCTGTGAAGCGTGTTTAGATACAGAAGTCGAAATTATTTCTCTCGTACGTAAGTGGTTTGAACCAAGGTTTCTAGTAACACTTCATTCTTGGTTACTTTGAAGTTCAATGGATTTTTTAGTTCACCAAATAAAGGTGCGCCGTCACCAAGCAGGATAGGAAAGCGAGTGATCACCATTTCATCGATCAGATCTTCGTTGAGGAAGTTTTGAATTGTCACGCCACCGTCGATGTATAGATCAGAAAATCCCTTTGCATTCAGTTCCGAGATAATATCTTTCAACTCACCTTTGACAAAAAATAACTTTCCTTCATAGCCTTGTGGCACTTTCGTCATGGTGTTGCTCAACACGAACACTGGTTTTGTGTAAGGCCAATCGCAATCAAAACTCAGAATCACATCGAGGGTATTACGCCCCATCACCAAGCCGTCGACTCGCTCCATTAACGTAAAGAATCCAGTATCAATATTGTTTGGATTTGGTACAGAATATAGCCAGTCGAGTTTACCTTGTTTATCTGTGATGAAACCATCCAGACTGGCTGCAATAAACACGATGTTTGCCATATGAGCCTCATCAAATTTGTCGTGGTAGAGAAAAGCAAAAAATTTGTTTAAAATTAATTCTACACAGTAGAATTTTTATTGATTTTATCGGGAAGAACAAATGGCTGTCAATGAAAAGAAACGCGGGCGACCAGTAGGGAAACTGTCACAGTTATGTGCCGAAAGCATTCTAGAAACGGCTAAATATTTGATGAAAAGAGATGGAAAAGTTCCCACTATCCGTTCATTAGCGGCGAAATTAAATGTAGACCCTATGGCGATTTATTATTACTTCAAAAACAAGAATGCTTTGTTGGAAGCACTTACCACATCACTTGTGGCGGAGATCTATCAGCCTCAGGAAAGTTCAAACTGGCAAGCTGAGTTAAAACGTTTATGTGTTAGTTATATCCAGCTGTTACGCGAGAACAACGGCCTACTACAAACGATGCTAAGCATGTCATCATATGGACCTGCCCAAGTGTTTACTGAGCGTTATCAAACTATTATTGCACCTCTAGATTTAAACAAGAAAGTGGCAAAAGATGGCCTAGATTTGCTGGCTGATTACTTACATGGTTTCGCGTTCTCTACCAGTTGTTGTCATGATGCGAATTTGATCAAAACCGAAATGATGAATGGGCCATTGGAGCTGATTTGTAATGCATTGGAACCATCTCGAACATAACTCGTTAGTCCAGAGAGGCGCTAAGGGGCATGAAACACGAAGATGCCTCTTCTAAGCTTACAGTGAACATACAATTGCTAATTATATCATTACTTTTCCTAAAATCATGATGATGACAAACGATTTCTGCTTAGTATTCGAAAGCTCCATTGAAGACTAAGCAACTCTGACTTCATGCCAAATCATGTAGCGTGTATTAGGCTTTAATATCAAATAATTAGCGGGTAAAATCTGGCAAAAAGAAAGGAGCCAGTAAAAAATGATTGATACCACAGTATTACCGCTATTCTTTGTTACCACAATATTCTTGGCAATTTCTCCTGGTCCAGATTTAGTGCTTATATCAACATATTCTTCGACTCGTGGCTTTAAAAATGGACTAATGGTGTCTCTTGGTATTTTCATCGCGGGATTGATTCAAACACTGTTAGTCGCATTTGGCTTAGGAAAACTATTGCAAGCAATACCACTTTTGGTATTAGCAATCAAAATTGTTGGGGCGATTTATCTATCTTGGCTTGGGTTAAATCTATTGCGTAGGTGGCTAAAGAATAACAAAGACGTATCTGCAAGTCAGACGATTCAGTATCTGGGTAACAAGGAGCTAATCTACCTTGGTTTAATTAACAATATTATGAACCCCAAAGCATTACTCTTTTTCAGTATGTTCTTACCTCAATTTACTCATTCTGATAGTCCTTTGACCAATCAGATACTCATCTTGGGAACCATCCTTAGTTTTATTGTTTTATGTATCAATACTATTTTCTCAATGTCTTTTAGTAAGTTGGGTTCTTTGCTAGGCCGTAACTTACGTTTAAACCGTCATATCGATGGTATGTTGGGTGTGGTATTTTTGGTACTTGCTTCCCGTTTAGCTACAAGTAAGTAATGTTTGTACACAAACGGTTTAGGTTTGAGATATTTTGCCTTATCCAAGTGATAACGAGTTAGAGCCAAGCCCTAACTAGAAAATACTTAAAATCAGATGCTCACTGAATACTGTTAAGGGTAATATTAACTTCTTGAAAGGTAACATCTATGTAGAGCTTGTTTTCAGTGGTGCAGTCAATGCCGTAGATTACATCATGCATGATGAAAAAACCTTGGGTGAGGTTGTCGGTCAATATTCTGCTGATGTAGCCAAGGGGGTTGTTGCTGGCGTAGCTGCACAAGGATTTACTCTAGTTATTGGTGGGATATCTGCGTTTGCTTTTGGCGCAACACTACCCGTGGCTGTCGGTTTAAGTGTTTTTGCTGTATCTTCCTTTGTAATTGGCGGGTACGTTTCGGATATTGATGATCATTATGAATACACAAAGCCACTAAAAGATAAAATAAAGGAGCTGATTGATGAAAGTTAGTCGGTTTAAAGCTCTCCTTTTCATGTTGGCTTGTAGCCCAATGGTTTGGATTTCTTGGGAACAATCTATAGAAATCATCCATAACTTCAATCATCTAAGTGACACAATAAAAGTTAGCGGTGCTCTCAATGATGCGTCATCTTTTGCCGGCCTCATGAGCTCCGTTATCGCATTTGTATTCTCAACCATACCTTTAATCACAGGAAAACAGGCGAAATGGATCCCTAAAATAGTATTCATTATTTTAGGCTTTATAACTATTTTATCTTTTATTACTGGTTGGGGTATGAATGTAGCGTTGAAAAAAGAAATTGCGAGTAGAGGCTATATAGAATGCACATCTAAGCGAGAGCTAGCTTTGAAGTTTTCAAGTAGAACTTACGCTTTAGACCCTAAGTTGTGTGACTAATTTATCCTGCAATTTCTTAGCATACCCTACCGTGCTGACACATGCAGGGCCATGTGTCAGCTTCTTGTATCATTGTTTGCAATTCTTAAAGTTTCCGTAACTTTCCTAACTTGAGTGATTAGTCTACGAAAGTTGTGCACAAAAGCTTGTAAGGTGATACGAGTTATTGCTCAAAGTAAAATAGCAGTGTTCGTATAGAAGCACTGCCGTTTTTAAATCAAACACGTCCCTTTTTACCTTCCTGTAATATATTGATTTTTAGTTGAATTGTGATACAAAGATTGCATCATAGCTGGATGACAAACGGCATTTAGTCGTCGAGTAAGCCTTAGGTATCAAGGAGGATAAATGAATCGTCGTGAGAACAAATGTCTCATAGCATCTTCAGGGTGTTGCTTTTTAGCCGCATTAGCTCATTTGGGATGTATTGTATTTGGGGCTGATTGGTATCGACTGTTCGGGGCCGGAGAAGCGATGGCACAAATGGCGGAGCAAGGACTTTGGTACCCTACACTTATCACGCTTACAATAGCAGCAGCTTTGTGTGTCTGGGGTACTTTTGCCTTGGCAGGGGCTGGCGTAATAAGGAAACTTCCATTTACGCGCTCCATTTTAGTTGTGGTTACCAGTGTTTTTCTCCTGAGAGCTTTCTCCTTTTTTGTCTATGTTTCCAGATAATTCTTTAACTTTTTGGTTGGTAAGTTCAGGTATCTGTTTGTTTATAGTCAGTTTGTTTGCAATCGGTACAAAGCAAGAGTGGTCGAGACTAACTATCGCATGTAAACCTGAGCGCTAGCTTCAATAACGTGGTTTAAGGTACTTGTATTTATTATATAAGTTGATAGTTTAGCAAAACCACTGACATGTTTATGTTCAAAATAAAAAGCTTGGCCACAAACAACCAAGCTTATATTTATCCATCGATGTCATAAAAAGTGAGTATTACAACAGTAGATTTGATATAGAAAAGCTCATGGGTAACAAGAATTAAAGCCTGACCCATTACATTTTTCAGGTAAAAGATTCGAAAAAATATACCACTAAGTTTTAAATAATTAAAATCAATCTAATTTCATGGAATAAAAAATCATTTTACTGCATACATATGATTCCATAAGTCTATCAAACATTTTTATAATTATAAGCGACATACAGGGGGCGGCAAAGTAGATTCGTTATCCAAGTTAATATATAGATTATTAGTTCTATATGTTTGTTTGGCATCGATATAGTGCCAACCTAAAGTGTTATCTTCATCATTGTGAGAGATGCTATTTAATACTAATTCATCGCCTTCTGATTGATTTATTACTCCTGCTGCAATGCCATTATATTTACCAAGCAAAAAGTTATGAGTAACATTTACTAAACTACCATTATTGATGGTTGACTTGTCGAGCTTCCCGACTAATAATCCGTTATGACCATTTTTTGCTAAGTCATTTCTTTTAATAGCGCTATCGGTAATTTCTAGCAAACTTAGATCTGTATTGTATACTTTTCCAAATATACCTCCAGTGTCGTTAAAGCTATTATTTTTTATCGTCATATTAAGATCATGGACCTTAATTTCGTTTGCTCCCGCACCATCTATTAGCCAGCCAGAGACTCCACCAACGCTACCAGACTTTGTAGTTGTACTTAAGATGCTATGCTCTACAGTAATATTTTGCAGCATGGCATTATCTGCTCTACCAACTAGTAAACCAGTGGCCCAAGCTCCTACAGCATTTACGATCGACGAATTAGAAATTGTAACGTTTTTAATAAGCCCACCATTTAATAATCCCGCTAAAGCTCCAACGGTCTGTGCTTTCACTCCTTGCGTGGTAATTTGAAAGCTATTAATAGTTAGGTTCTTGACTTCTCCTGAGTCAATTTTAGAAAATAGTCCTATGTTCCCCTTAGTTGCCATAATTGATAGGTTTGATACTGAGTAACCATTACCATTTAAGTTTCCTGAAAATATTTTAGGATTGCTATGAAGTAATCCAGCACAATCAATATTTTGAACCAGTTCATAATCCAAGTTAGTTTTATTCTCAAGGTTGAGTAGTTTCTCGCAACTATCGATCTGAATGGGTGAAGCTGTAGCTCCCAGAGAGAAAAAGCTGAGTAGAAGAGTTCTTTTTATCATTAAGTATTCCTTTATAATCTTTGGTTTATATAATGAGAAAAAATAATAAGTGAAATATATCTATATGTGAAATATAGTTTCAATAAATTGCAATTTATGTGATCGATGTTGCATATGACATTTATAGTCTAACGGTCGAAATTAGGCGTTTATATCAGAGATGTTTCGACATTGGTGAGAGAAGTCATTTGTATAACCAAACATGCATAGCTATGTAATGTATTTATAGCAACTCTAATACAATTTGTGTCGGAGGGAACTACTACACGACTTTTATTATCCAATCTTCATACTAGTATTTCTAAATTATACTAACTATCCTCCAACCTCCGTAACAGGTAAAATTAGCACTATAGATTGATACTATTTGAGCACAATAATGAAAGATAAACTGAAGCAAGACCTGACCCCATTATATTTGTAATGAGAGAAACGCTAGAACCTCGTGAAAATAGTTAATGTCTCATTTATGTTCGAATACGAGTAGGTTTCATCCTAAGATAGTACTTAGCTATCTTATAAATTTCAGATACACTTACAATAAGATGATATGAATTATTGTACAAAATAAAAAAGCTTGGCTATAAACAGCCAAGCTTTTATTTATGCGTCGATGTTACGAAAAGTGAATATTACAAGAAGTGGATAGTCGCATTCAAAGAGAAATTAGTAATATCGTCTTCTTTCATGCCAAATACATTGTAACTTGCACCAAAAGAAATCGGTACAGGTCCGGGGGCAAAGTACTCAGCACCCACACCATAGGTCACATCGACTTCATCTTCATCAAAGCCACCATCGGCTTTCAGGTTGTATGAATGCACACCCGCCTTTCCATACACATGGAGAGGACCGAAATCAATGCTTGGCTTTACAGCAAAATAAATGGCGCTACCTGTTAGGTTAGTTTTAATGCCATTGTAGTCAACACGATCGAACTTACCGAGATCTTGATAACCCGCTTCAAGGCCGATAAAAGGCAAGAGGCCCGTTCCGACATGAACGTTATAAGAAGTCGTCGACTCTCCGTTTAAGTCTGTTTGTCCAACGCTAGCCCCGCCGTAAATCAACGAGTCTGCCGATACCGCTGCTGAAGCACTTAGCAATGCCAGTGCTAATAGTGATTTTTTCATAGTTAGCCTTCTCTATTATCCTTGACAGAAACTGCTACGGCAATCCTCTGCCTTCCCAGTCAAAAACTTTACTCTGTATTACAATTAAGCAATTTGCATACCTAAAACGACTAGTGAGCACTTATTCTCGCTAGCACTCACTGATCGCATTCTTGACTCTTTTATCCGATACCGGATATGGCGTCCCTAACTGCTGAGCAAAATAGCTCACGCGAAGCTCTTCAATCATCCAGCGAATTTGCTTCACCTTTTCAGGCACCATTACCCCTTTAGGAACCTTATTTAATAGTTCCTTGTATTCATCTGCAACAGACTCAATCTTAAGCATATGTAAGCGATCTTTGTTTGGATCGATTGGCAATTTCTCCATACGCTTCTCGATCGCCTGCATGTAGCGAAGAATATCGGGTAACCGCTTCCAACCGCATTCTGTCGCAAAGCCTTTGAATATAAGCCCTTCTATTTGCGCTTTTATATCAGATAAGGCGAATGCCATGGAGAAATCAATTTTCCCTTTCAACTTTTTGTTAATATTGAAGGCAGTCGTCAAAATTACTTCCACTTGTTTAGCAATCTCAACAACGGTATCCCCAAGTTCAGCGCGTACATGCTCTTTAAGTTTCTCAAACGCCTCAGACTGCCAAACCAGACCACCTTGCTCTTCAATTAACTTATCAACACCACAAGCGATACAATCATCAATCAAGTCCAAGACTTTTCCATAAGGATTGAAATAAAGTCCCAGCTTGGATTTGTTCGGCAAGTTGCTGTGCAGATATTTAATCGGTGACGGTACGTTGAGTAAAACAAGTTTACGCTGCCCAGCTTGCATCGCTAAGTGTTGCTCATCAGCGGTTTCAAACAACTTAATTTCAACGCTGTCTTTTGCATCAACAATCGCAGGAAAGGCTTTAACGTCATAACCACCACGCTTTTGCTGGTAGACTTTAGGCAGTTCTCCAAAGCTCCAAGTCTTTAGATCTCTTTGCTCAATATCATCATCAGCCACTTTTGATAGTGTCTCCTGAACTTTGTCTTTCAGGCTCTCTTTCAAAAGGTAAAGATCGCGATTTTCTTTGAGCTTACGGTTTCTGTGGTCAACGGCCCGAAATGTGACTTTAAGATGATCGGGAACCTGTTCAAGGTTCCAGTCTTCACGCAGCACTTCAACACCTGTCATGCGGCGTAACTCTTTTTCTAGCGAGTCCAAAAGCGGGCTTTCCATCGCAGTGGCTCGGGCGAGAAACGCATCTGCGTAGTTTGGCGCTGGAACAAAGTTCTTACGTAAGGTTTTTGGTAGCGCCTTTATTAGGCTGACCACCAATTCATGTCTTAAGCCCGGAATTTGCCAATCAAAACCAGCAGGTTCAACTTGGTTAAGAACAGGCAGAGGCAGATGAACCGTGACACCATCATTATCCTCGCCCGGTTCAAATTGATAGCTGAGCTTAAGTTTTAACCCATTCTGATACCAAAAATTAGGGTAATCCAATTCCGTTACATGGCTGGCATCTCCCTTGAGCAACATCTCTTTTTCAAAATTCAGCAGCTCACTGTTGGTCTGCGACGCCTTCTTCCACCAAGAATCAAAGTGCTTTCCAGAAACGACCTCGGTTCCGATACGCTGATCATAAAAATCAAACAACTCATCATCATCAACCAATATATCGCGCCGACGAGATTTATGCTCCAGCTGCTCCACTTCCTGCAATAATTTGCGATTAGTCTTAAAGAAAGCGTGTTTGGTTTCCCATTCGCCTTCAACCAAGGCGCTGCGGATAAACAGCTCTCGGCTAACGCTTGGGTCAATGCTGCCGTAATTGACTAACCGCTTGGGCACAATTGGCACGCCGTAAAGCATGACTTTTTCATGTGCCATGATCGCAGCTCGTTTCTTCGACCAATGAGGCTCGCTGTAACTTCTTTTAATTAAGTGTTTAGCCAGTGGCTCAATCCATTCTGGTTGCACTTTAGCAATGATACGGCCCCATAGTTTGGAGGTTTCGACCAATTCCGCCGACACTATCCATTTAGGCTGTTTTTTAAATAACCCCGAAGCAGGAAAGATATGAAAACGCGCATTACGTGCACCTTGATATTCGTTCTTCTCCTGATCTTTGACACCAATATGGGATAAAAGCCCGACAAGAATCGCACTGTGAACACTTTGATAACTGCTCGGCTCATCATTGAGCTTGTATTCCATCTCTCGCATTGATTGATGGATTTGAAAGTAAACATCCTGCCATTCTCTAACTCTGAGATAGTTCAGGTAATCTTGCTTGCACTGCTTGCGAAACTGATTTCCCGACAGCGATTTCTGCTGCTTTTGCACGTAATCCCAAACATTGACAAAGGTTAGAAAGTCAGACTCTTCGTGGAAGAAGCGTTTGTGTTTATCATCCGACGATTGCTGTTTATCGCTTGGTCTTTCTCTTGGGTCCTGAATGGATAGCGCCGCCGCAATAATCATCACTTCTTTCAGGGCACCATATTTTGGCGCTTCCAATACCATCCGCGCCAAGCGAGGATCAATGGGTATCCGTGCAAGTTGCTTACCTATTGGGGTGAGACGTTTTTTGGCGTCCTTAGCACTTTCATTAATAGCGCCAAGCTCTTCTAACAAACGCACACCGTCTTGGATATTGCGTTTATCTGGAGCCTCAACAAACGGAAAAGCTTGAATGTCGCCAAGACCCAGTGCCGTCATCTGCAAAATAACCGACGCTAGGTTGGTTCGCAGTATTTCAGGATCTGTAAACTCAGGGCGAGATTCAAAGTCTTGTTCAGAGTAAAGGCGGATACATATCCCCTCTTCAACACGGCCACAACGACCTTTACGCTGATTAGCACTCGCCTGAGAGATAGGCTCGATGGGAAGTCTTTGAACTTTGGTTCGATAGCTATAACGACTGATTCGAGCCGTTCCGGGATCAATAACATATTTGATACCAGGAACTGTTAAAGAGGTTTCGGCCACGTTGGTGGCTAGTACAATTCGACGCCCTGCATGAGGCTGAAAAATCTTATTCTGTTCACCTGCTGAAAGGCGAGCATATAGAGGAACAATTTCCGTACTCTTTAAATTCCGTTTACTCAAAGCATCGGCTGTATCACGGATCTCACGTTCCCCATTCATGAAGATAAGAATATCGCCTAACCCTTCATCGCATAACTCATCTACCGCCTCGAAGATGCCTTCTAACTGGTCACGATCAACATCATCGTCTCCACTCAATGGACGGTATCGAGTTTCAACAGGATAAGTTCGGCCCGACACTTCAATAATCGGTGCATCGTCGAAATGTTTTGAAAAGCGCTGTGGATCAATCGTTGCCGATGTGATGATGACTTTTAAGTCAGGGCGACGAGGCAAGAGCTCTTTGAGATAACCCAGAATAAAATCGATATTGAGGCTTCGTTCGTGCGCTTCGTCAATAATGATAGTGTCATACTGATTTAAAAAGCGGTCGTGCTGAATTTCAGCAAGCAAAATACCGTCTGTCATCAGTTTGATCTGAGTTTGGTCTGAGATTTGATCGTTAAATCGAACTTTATAGCCGACAAAATCCCCCAACTTGGTGCCCATTTCCTCAGCAATTCTGCTTGCCACAGACCTTGCTGCCAGACGTCTAGGTTGGGTGTGACCAATCAAGCCATATTGACCTCGCCCAAGTTCAGCGCAAATCTTAGGCAACTGAGTGGTTTTACCTGAGCCGGTTTCCCCAGCAACAATCACCACTTGATTGTCTTGTATTGCCTGAGCAATGTCGTCCCGTTTCTGGCTAACCGGTAATATCTCTGGATAGTCGATGTTGGGCTTGAAGCTCGCTCTTTGCTCTGCTTCCATTATTGACTTGGCAATATCCAATGCAATTTCATCAAACACAGCATGACGTGACTGCTCTTTTTTTATTTTACTCGCACCAGAGATACGCTTACTAAGGCGAAACCTATCTCTTAGCATGCATTGATTCAAAGCGCTGCGCAAAGAAGATGGTGTATTGGCTTGTGCTGTGTGCTCTTCGGTAGGGCGTGTTTTGGGCTGTGACGATGTCAAAGCGTTACCTATTCTTTTTACTCCATAAACTGTGCGTATTGTATCACAATGAACAATAAAAATACTTCAAACCTGCGGGATTAACGAGAGAATAACAGTGTCTTACCTACTAGTTTAGGATCAGAACTCAAATTGAAAATAAATCGTGTTGTAGTTACTGCCACCCTTGATTCGACCATACTGGGACGCTTGCTCAAATATTGCGCTCCTGTGATGAAGTGAATACCCAAACCACACTTTGTTGAGCTCAGAATAACCGACCAGATCTCCTAGATTCACATCAAGTGATAAATCCAAGTAATTGAGTAAATTACTGGCGTTATACCCTTTTTCATCCATTTCTGTCTGCTCTATGTAGGTAATGCTATCAATAAAAGACATACCTTCAGCAAAGCCCAGCCGCCATTTAAAAGGCCATTCAATCGTGTAATAAAATTTAATCGCCGCGATATATTCTGTACTGGCAGATTGCACTTCGGAAGACCAATGATGAGCGATACCCGGGGTGAAATACACATCTATCGGCACGCCAAACAATTGGTCTGTCAGCGGGTGACCATAAAACAAAGAACTCATTTGGTTGTTATATTGATCAGATTGAGTGTCTAACGCGAGTATTTCACCTATGTTAGACGGCGTGGCCCAGCCATGAGCCAAGCGTATGTACCTTGAGTCAGTCAATGTTTTTTTCGAATCACTGGTCTTGTTATTGAAGATGCCAAAGCCAACAAACACCTCACCCTGATATCTGTCGTCAACCGTTGAAGAGTCGTAAGCGTTGCTATCAAGACGACGGACACTGGTTGAACCTAGTAAATAGAGGTTTGAGTACAAGTGATAACGGGCATCAACCCCTAATCTAAAATCAACACCGGCGCCAAGTTTTTCGTCGTCAGAGGCCGAAAATGTATAATACTGAGTATTAAAGTCAGCATCTTTATACCTGATCTCGGCAAAGGGATTCACCTGCCAATCTTGGTACTCATACTCGCCTTTAAGGGCAAAATTGGCGTGAAACCGAAACTCATCGTCTGTCATTAGTTCTGTGTTGACTCGCCACGTATCGTTAAAGGCATACCCCAACTGAGCACCAAAATCGACCGCATCTCCGCCGTTGGCATTTTGGGCAGAAGCGGGAATATCAACAAACCTTAAGCGCATCAGCGCGTTAAACTCTAGAGCCTCATCTTCTGATTGCCACAGATAAACACCACCTTGTAATCCATCAATAAACACCTGCTGATTATCAAAATACATCATGGGAACAAAGGAGCCGACAGCTTGATTATTATCAGGCGTCACAAAAGGAATCGATGCCGAGCGATAAACCGCAGCAATGCCCCAAGTTTGATCTTGTGCGTAAGAAAAGCTGGTAGGAGTTGTTATTAGCATCATCAGCGCTGAATATGTCTGTATGCTGTTCATTTTTATGCCTTAAAATTACAGAGCAGACGAAATTGTACAAAGCTGATAAAACTAAATGCGTTTTTACTTATCGCTTAATGCAATTCACCATTACTATAAGAGTATACCTTTACCCAAAATTGAAAAAATCGTGAAAGCTTCAGACTTAAAGAAAATTATCGACTCACTCGATGAGACTCAAGACCCAGAGCTGGTAACTGGCGATGTATGGCTGCCAGAGCGTTTGGTTAGTACTCAGCTCGACCAAGAAATGTTGTTCCTTGAATTCGACAATGCGCCAGAAGAAATGCAAGGCGATGAGGAAGGACGCGGCTTTGTTGAGCATGAGATTGATATGATTCGTAAAAGATTTGAACACATTATCGATGAAAGTTCCGATACAAAAACTAAAGCAGATGCTATGCTGGCCCTATTTCTTATGGGCCATGAAATGTCGAGCTCTGAAATCATAGAGATCTTAGAAGACCCAGAAGTACCTAAGGACCCAACAGATATTTAATGAAGACAGAACATGAACTCCCTTTTCTATTGGCTGGCCCAATCTTAAGAAAGTCCTCCGCCAAGGATTTGGTTTTTTGGCTTGTGACTAGCGAACCACTGCAAGGACAGTTTTCTCTCAATCATGAACCCGATCGTGGTGTTATTTTCGAACAGTCGATTGAACAATGTAATCAAGTTAAGGTTGGGGAGCATTGCTATGTCACTCTGGCTCATTTCGAGCACCACTTTCCAACCAATGTAGCGCTAAGTTACGAATTCCATACTCAAAACGGCCCACTGAGTCAGTTATACCCGCATTTATTGCATGATAATGAGCAGGCACTGACTTTTAAGATTTCCACTAAAGCGGATTACGTTTTACACGGCTCGTGTCGTAACCCGGATCATCCTAGTAAAGATGCTCTAGTGGCTATGGATACTAAGCTCGCATCGCAACCTTTGGGCGAGAGAGCCGATATGCTGATGATGAGTGGCGATCAAATATATGCAGACCACGTATCAGGCCCTTTACTTGACGCCATACTTCAGACTATCGAGTTATTAGGATTACCCGACGAAACCTTCCCTGACGGACCACTTAGCTCCGCCAAAGATTTATATTTGCACCCAGATAGCTTTTATGGGCGAGATAGCATACTTCCTCATCACTTTGGCGAAGAGACTTGGATCCGCAAATTCTTACCTAAACGGCATATTCCCATATTCAGTGCGCGTGAAAGTGAAAACCACCTCATCACTTTTGCTGAATACTTTGCCATGTATTTGCTAGTCTGGTCCCCTACTCTGTGGCCATGCATCAATCGAGATCGCCTCAGCGACCAAGCCTTTACTCCCAATGGCAAAACGATTTCTGAACATTATCAGCAGAAATGGCAAGGCGAATACGAGAGACTGGGGAGTTTTATTGAAGGGCTGGCTAAAGTCCAACGGCTTTTTGCTCATATTCCCACCTATATGATTTTCGATGATCATGATGTAACCGATGACTGGAATCTCACCATAGGATGGGAGCAAGCGGCCTACACTAACCCGTTTTCGCATCAGATCATTGGTAATGCCCTGATTGCTTATTGGTTATGTCAAGGTTGGGGGAATGAGCCTGATAACTTCAATCAGGAATTTTTATCTCTTGCTCTCGGCTATTTCAAACAGCCGACTGAGCAACACCATAGAGATCTTATCCGCTACTTATACAGTTTTGAGCGCTGGCACTACACAATTGATACCTCACCCAAAGTGGTAGTACTTGATACTCGTACTCGTCGCTGGCGTTCAGAGTCTAAGATGAACAAGCCCTCTGGCTTAATGGACTGGGAAGCCCTTATCGAGTTTCAACAAGAGTTGATGTACCAAGATAAAGTCATTGTGGTCTCTGCCGCCCCTATTTTTGGCGTTAAATTCATAGAAGCTTTACAAAAAAGCATGACCATGATGGGCCAGCCCTTGGTGATTGATGCAGAAAACTGGATGGCGCACAGAGGCAGTGCCAATACCCTGCTGAGTATTTTTACTCACACCAAAACACCGAGCAATTTCGTTATCCTCTCCGGTGATGTGCATTACTCTTTCGCTTATGATGTTAAGCTTCGTTTTCGTCGCTCCAGCCCCAACATTTATCAAATTACTTCGAGTGGTTTCAAGAACCAGTTTCCAGAGCCCTTACTCGGATGTTGTGATCATATAGATAGAGTACTCTACTCACCTAGCTCACCGCTGAACTTCTTTACCAAGCGCAAGCGGCTCAAAGTTAAAAAACGCCAACCAAATATTGGTGGGTCTCGATATCTAGTCAATGCCAGTGCGGTTGGGGAGTTAAAGCTTGATGAACATGGTAAGCCTAAACGTATCTCAATACTGACTGGAGAAGGCAATGAAATCGACTTTCCACCGCTTGATGAAAAGTCATCTTTTTGTCAAAGCACTTGTGCTCATCGAGAATAATCACTATCTATAGAAATAACACAGAATGTCGAGGCAGATAACATGTTGAATTCCATATCGGCGCTTTTTAAGCAGTTAGTCGAGGGAAATGACCTCAGCAAACATGACAGCGCGGACCCAAATCTAGCAATGGCATGTTTGCTGTGTGAAGTTGCCAATGCTGACCATAAAACGGATGAGGCGGAAACTCAGGCGAAAAATACCTTGCTTGCTCGTTTGCTAGATACAAGTAGTGAAGAGGCCGCTGAGCTTATCGCGCGTGCGCAAGCTAAAAGCCGTCAATCCGCATCGCTCTACGAATTTACCTCTCAGCTGAGGGAATTAAGCCAAGCAGCACGTTTTGATCTGATTAAATCGATGTGGGAAGTCGCCAATGCCGATGGTGAAATAGACCCGCTAGAAGACGCCGTCATTCGCAAAACTGCTGAGCTTATTTATGTCGACCACAGCGAATTTATTCGTGCAAAACTGCAAGTCCTAGAAAACCAAAAACCCTCACCCAAAAACTAACAAAACTCAATGAACCCCAAATGCTGGCTTTGGGGTTCAATAGACAAGTCAAAATCAGTAAGCACTTTCTGGCTCAAGCAACATAAAACCATCCATCTCTGAACTGATTTCAAGGTAGTGTTCCTGATCATATTTATTGAGGAGCGCAAGAATCGCCGCCATGCTTTCGGGAGTCACTTCACCACTGATTAACCAAGGTGTAAAGTGCGTTTGAAATGCTTTAATCACATCGGTTTTATTGGCATCCGTTACTTGGGGATATCCGTAATACTCGATAGCTCTATAGAAACTATCAGGATTGACAGGTTGGGATACAAGCTTGCTGTATTCTCTCAAGTAATCATCACTGTTATACCATGCCCCATAACCTTTGCTGTACACATACTGCCAAGGAAACTTAGGTCCAGGATCGCTTTTTCTCGTTGGCGCAATATCTTGATGAGCGACAAGGTTGACAGGCTGAATATCAGGATAAGTCTGATAAATCTTATCCAGCACCTTAATCAGATTTTCTATCAGTTTTGGTGGGTAATCAGGATACAAGCACGTCATTGTCTGAGTCGGGGTTCCTGTATTTTCCAAACGATGACAATCCACCTCGTAGACTAATTCAATGCCGACTGACGTGTCATTAAGACCACTTCTTCCGCGCCAAAAACTTTTCCCTGCGTGCCATGCGCGCTGGTTAAGTTCAGCAAGCTGGTAGATGCTTTCTTCCGTGACCACAAAGTGGGCACTGACATTGGCTTCAGGGCTATTAAAAAGCTTGAGAGTTTTTTCTTCTGTCTCTTGGGTGTAATGGATAACAATAGACTGAACCCTATCATTTTTATTAGGTGTCTCCAAACTAACAAATGATGAGCAAGCAGACACACTCATCAGTCCCGTTAGGCAAGCAGTTCTCGTTATTAGTTTACGCATTGATTTTTTTGCCATCATTTCTTTTTACTCATCGGGCTAGGTTCATTCACCCATCTATGAATTACAACCTTTACTTATAGTCGATTCGCCTATCAAACTCTCTAAAAAGTATAAATATCATTAAACAAATCAACACACATTCTCTTAAAGATTAACTTTGCATCAAATAACAGCAAAATACGACTTTTCACTACCCGTTGATTACCCTTCCTGTTACCGTAAAACCAATATTAGTCACTTTTGGTAGTATGAAATGGATAAAAAGTCTCTGAATGTAGCCATCGTGGGAGCGGGTCTCAATGGACTTGCCTTGGCCCTATCTCTGCGTATGTTTGGTATTGAGGCAAGTGTTTATGAAAAGTCTGATAAACCGCGCATTGATGGGACTGGTATCATCATGTGGCCGGAAGGTATGCAAGTGCTAGCTGCACTAACCGACGCCGCCAAAGTAAAGCGCATTGGTAATACGGTCGATCTTCTCACTACCGCGACGTTTAATGCTGAAGTACTAAACCAGCTTTCAATGCAACAAGTCAACGGCAAAGTAAATGCAGATGTTGGTCTATTCCACCGCCGCGACCTTTATCAGCTTTTACTCGACACCTATGGCGAAGAGAACATAATCACAGGGCAACATTGTACCGTTGAAGATGACACCATACTTATTAACGGTGAACCATTGGAGGCTGACGTTATTGTCGGTGTCGATGGGGTATTTTCTCAGGTAAGAAAATTTGTTGCTCCTGAAGTCACTCTCCGCCAACCCAGCGTGTATTGTTGCCGAGGCATGGTTGATTACCACAGCCCTTCGCTAAGCGATGAGGAATGTTATGTATTTGCTGGAATGCAATCACGCATTGTGACCTACACCTATAACCGTGAAACACAAGGCAAGTACTGGTTTGCAGCCTGCAAGATGGAGTCTGATGAAACATTAGACAAGCAAAAAATACTCGACCAATTTGCTCACTACTCACCTTATCTTCTAGAGATGATTGCCCAAACACCTGACGAGCAAATTATCCCCTCACCTCTGGTCGATATTGCCCCATTTGTTCAATGGTCACGCGAGAATGCCGTACTGCTCGGCGACGCGTGCTGCGCCGTTTTGCCCACCATGGGCATTGGCTTTAGTCTTGGTATCGAGAACGCTTTTATTCTTGCCCAAAGCTTAGCATCAAACTTTTTTGATATTCCGAGAGCATTCGAGCGTTACCAGCATAGAGCGCAGCAACGCTCCCATGATTTGCAAAATATTACTCACCGCCTCAGTGAGCTAACCTATACAGAGGCATTTGATCCAGAAGAAGTTGCAAAGCTTTACAGCCGCTTTACCCATGTCAACAGTCAGTCACCGTTTTAAATAACTAAAGCACACTCATACGCCCCCAAACGGTTCTTTCACCGTTTGGGGGCTAACTTTCTTTTTGCCTAGTGATATAGTAGTTAGTCTATTCAACTGTAAGGAAAGCGATAAATGGATAAGTTTCTAAAACGACTGGCCAGCACACCTAATGAGGTTATGTTTGAACAGTCAATACAGGTGATCGACGAACATTTTGACTTTCACCCAGTCAGCTTTGTAAACGGAGAAACTCAAAATCAAGCAGGGCAAAACAATGGCTCTTGTAAGATCTTTGCCTTCGCACAACTGCAAGGCTTAGATGAATCATCAACCTTGGCTTGTTTCGGCCAGTTCTATCGTGACGATGTGTTAAATAATCCAAATGGTGAGGATCACGCTAACATCCGCAATTTTATCCAACACGGCTGTGCCGGTATTCACTTTGATGGTGTTGCATTAACCAAAAAGTGAGTCATCTAAGACAAAGATACTAGTGACTATCTTACAATATTGTCACACGCGAATAATATAAACAAATACTAATAAGAACGCCCACTTCTTGGGCGTTTAATTATTTTATCCCATTACCTAACCGAATACGGGTCTGAAAAAACTGCGCTCATAGCTAATAATACAATCGACTTTGTCTGCAAGCTCCAAAGCTTTAATACATTAAGGATCAGTTAGATAACTTAAGTCGTTCGCATAGCTCCCACAAAGCTATTCTATTTGAATCATACTTAAGAAGCCTACTTGCATCAGATGCGTTACACCAGCGAAATTCAGTGTGCTCCGCAGATAATTGTGGCTCACCAAAAACCTGCACAGAGAATGAGTACTCTGGTATCACATAGGGGTGCTCCTTCCATTTCTCATGACCAGAATAAAAAATTCTAGGTAACATACACATAGAGTCTAGTTGAGCCCAATCATAACCAATTAACGACGTCTCTTCATATAGCTCTCTTTTTGCAGTATCCAGCACAGATTCTTTATCTTCTCCACCACCAGAAATTGCCTGCCATTCACCGTTATCCCTTCGACAAGCTATCAAAAAAATGGGTTCTTTTATTTCTAATTTATATGGAAAAACCAGTACCTGAAATGGTGCCCTCATCATGTTGAGTCCTATATTTTCATAAATCAATGGATACTATAACTATTAGAAAAGGAAGTAATATAACGAGCTCATCAGCTCTTAAAAATAGTGAAATTCTGGAAGCTAAATAGGAAAGTTACCAGAATAAAGTGCCTACAAAGCCCTCAGCATACCTTTGTAAGTTGATATACTACGACTTTTTTGACAAAATACAAAATTAAAAAGGACTCTATATATGAAGTTAAAGGATATTTCTCTTGCATTATTAGTTATTGTTATATGGGGTGTAAATTTTTCCATTATAAAGATTGGCTTAGAGGAACTACCACCATTGTTATTTTCTGCATTACGCTTTACTATTGTTGCAATTCCAGCAGTATTTTTTGTTCCCTTCCCTAAAACTTCAGTATGGAATGTACTGGGAGTGGGTCTATTTCTTGGTGTATTAAAGTTTGGTTTCTTATTTTTTGCTATGGATGCCGATGCATCAGCTGGTTTATCCTCGTTACTTTTACAATCTCAAGTATTTTTTACTATAGGGTTAAGTATCCTCCTATTTAAAGAGAAAATTAACCAGGGTCAGATTATAGGGATATTAGTTGCCACTATAGGTTTTAGTCTATTCTTTATTGAAACTAGCACCAACATTACATTGCTTGGCTTAGTGCTAATTCTAATGGCTGCATTTTTTTGGGCCATATCAAATATCATTATGAAGAGAACAAAAGGCGTTAACTTATTAAATTTTATGATATGGGTATGCTTAATACCACCTCTACCTTTATTAGCTATATCATACTATACAGAAACAAATACACCTATCGAATTAGTGATGTCTGCCAGCACTACAACTTGGGCCGCACTAATATATGTCAGTTATGCGTCCACATTGGTTGCTTTTGCTATTTGGGGATGGCTGTTAAGAAAGTATGAGGCAGTCTCTGTTACCCCTTTTGCCCTATTGATCCCTATAGTAGGCATCATTACTTCCAGTTTTATATTACAAGAAAGGTTATCTAATATAGAAAAAACCGGAACTTTACTAATTATGTTTGGGCTAATATTTTGTGTTTTTTACAACAAGATATTTGATGGGTTAAAGGTCAAATCATTCACTTCATAATTAACTTAATTATATACTGAAATAATGAAAAGTGCTTATTTAAGCACTTTCAAAACATTATCAATATAAGGTAAATAAAGTGGCTTTGAGCCTCGGATACTTGTTATGGAACAACTTTCAAGGCTGGCCATCTAGCTAACCAGCCTTTTGAATTTAGACGATTTTCAAACGTTTCTCGAGATCTCTTGGGGTTATATGTAATGCAATAATCAAATAGTGAGTCAAAACCAAAAGAGGCAATACATTCGTACTGGTCAAGCCCCACTTTCCTTATAGCCACAGCGGTTTCTTTTTCAACCCAAAAACTCATAGCATCTAAAGTACTTAAATAGGGCCGATCGCCATTACGTTTATGCATATAGGCTTGATTACGAACCTGCCAATTTACTTCAGGCTGCCACTTTTTCAATTTGGCTTCGTAAGCCAAATAAGCATTTGGATCGGCTTCATGTTGATCGTAGTAAATGACATCTACATCATTTAAAGGTGTTGGCGACTCAAAACTATGTAACCAATCCCAAACTAAGTTACGTACAAAACCTGCAGCTATATAGCACTGAGGCAAATTCAGTTGAGATACTCTATCTAGCGCGGATACTCTGACTTGGTCTTGCTTAATCAGTTCGATTATTTTGTCCATGTTTACCATATAACGCTTAATAGATATTCGTAACCACGCTTAACTAAAGCACAAAGTGAGCGACCTGCTCTTTTTACGATAGTTAGCCAGTTGACTGAACTAAAGACGCAAACTCAGGAGCAGATTTGGTAGGAATAAACTCGATTATTTCATAATCGGCCAGATGATGAACCTTGAACGGATCCTCATCTAAAATTTGCTCTAAATCGCCTAGATTACCTACTGTGGCAAGAATGACTCCACCAGTGCGGGGCTCTTTTCTACCCGAAGCGATAAAGCTGCCTTTTTCATAGTGCTTGTCTAGGTAGCTAATGTGCTCCTCTAGATATTTATCAATTTGAGACATATCACTGATGTAGGTTATCGACACAATAAACATCATTGTTTCCTTTTTGTATTTTCTGGTGACTGAGCTAGCAACAACTCAATGACGAATTTTGCATGGTTTATTGCCGGATCACACAATCTGAATCGCTTTAATGAGAGGTTATGCGTGAAATTTTCTTAGCTTGTTTGTGGCGTGATATATAATCGTCGCACAGCTCAGCATTTTTCTAAAATAGCGATAATGTCATTGAGACGAATAGGCTTGTTGACTATCCCATTAGTATGCTGATTGATGACTCGAATTGAGTCGTCACCATGGCTGATCACCTCTCCTGTAATAGCGTACTTGGGAATCGAGCGCCAGTGTTCGTTGTTGTCTAGTATTTCAAGTAATTCGACGCCATCTAACACTGGCATTTTTAAATCGGTCAGAATAAGGTCAAACTGAGCTTGGTCCATTTTATTTAGCGCATCGGCACCATTTTGCGCGGTTGTGATCTTACACCCCAATGCAGAGAGGAGATCGGTCAAAGATTGTCCAACCGCTACATCATCATCCACAAGTAAAACATGCTTGTTTTGATGGGGAGGCACAGCAGTAGTTTTTTTATCTTTACTCGCATAACCGATATAGCGAGGGAAATCGCACTGGAAAATAGTTCCCTTGCCTAACGCTGACTTACAAGATATCTGCCCCCCAAAAGATTCCACCACAGTTTTTGTCATGGCAAGGCCTAATCCTGTCCCCTTACCCACTGACTTGGTTGTCATAAATGGCTCAAAGATCCTAACCTGAACATCTTCACTCATACCTTCGCCAGAATCCTCGACGATCAATGTACATTTAACTTTTGTTTGCTTGAAGGTAACGGAGATTGATTTGGATGTGGTAAATTCAACTGCATCCTTGGCGTTATTCATCAAATTGATCAGAATTTGCTGCATCCCTGCAGCGTCGCCCATTATCATGCATTGTTGATCGCTTGCCGATACTCTGTAGGTCACATCAATACCCTCTTTACTAAATAAGTCACTGAGCATATTAAGTGTATTTTTACTGGCAAGAACCACATCGATAGGTTTTAACTCTTCACTTTTTCTCGCAACACTGGAAACACCTCGCAATCCATCAACGATACGCTCTATTCGGTGGGAGGCTTCCTTCAGTTGCTCTAGATGAGAAGCGGTAAATACTTCTTCGCCTAAGTTTTGAGATTGCTTAAGGCCAATTAAGTCAATGATGGAGACAATCACCGAAAGCGGATTATTGATCTCATGGCCCACACCGGCAGCCAGCTCACCAAGAGATGCTAATTTGGCATTTTGTTGAGAGATCTGTCTATGCTTTTCGAGTTCAATAGCATTGAGCCTTTCCTGTGAGACATCGAAACAGATCCCTGAAATACATCGCTGAATCGATTTCTTTTCACTAAAACTTGTTGCTTTGCAACGTATCCATCTCGGTTGGCTGCTTTCGTCACTATTGATTTGATATTCAACATTCAAATCCGCTTCTGCCGTAAGGGCTCGAATAAACTTAAACCTCACTTCTTGCCTATCTGCTTGATGTATGGTGTTTAACCAATGCTCGATGGTTACCGTTGGCACATCAGACAACCCATGCATCCGTGCCACTTTCGTGTCCATTCTCAGCTTGTCTCTTTCAAGATCAAAAGACCAACAACCAACGAGAGAGGAATCCATCACCATGTCACGCTGACGAATCATCTCTAGGTAGGCAAGCCGAGATATCTCTTTGCACACTGACCCAATGAGAATACCAACCCGTTTTATCTTTCACTGGCGTGATGTTTAATTCCACACTAAATGTACTACCGTCTTTACGATAGTTAGTGACTTGTTCAACAATCGGGGTCCAGCTTTCTAATGCTTGACGAATTCTCCGGTTACTCGCACTGGATGTTTCAGGACCCTGCAATATTTTGGGTGAATAACCGACAAGCTCTGTCTGACCATACCCAGACATATTGGCAAAAAGCTCATTAGCAAAAATGATCTTTGGCCCTCCTTCACTTAGATCTGGGGCATTAGTCACAACCACGGCATCGTTCATACTTTCAATTATGATATGAAAAAAGTCACCCACACTGTCGAATATTGAGTCTCGGTCAGATTGCTGAATCAACAACGAGATATTGCCATTGGTTTGTAATTCAAGCTTAAACGTGTAGACTTTTAAATCTTGAAGTGTTGCGCCTTCTGCCTCTTCAAATTCATAGTGTGAAAACTCAAAAGACGAGTGGAAGACTTTACACCAGCGAGCCGTGTGATTCAGCCGCCTTTGCAAACTGCCTACTATTTTTTCCTTCATGTCCAGCTTGCCGTCCAAGTGTTCCCAGGTTTCTTTCCCATCCCAATTAAAACGACAAGTGTGACAACTATCTTTTTCATAATCAGTTTGTAAATCTAACATTCAGATGGCCCACTAAAAGGAAATGCTGTCATCTAGAAATGGCTGGCTGCTCATCAACTCACCATTTAGCATTGACTCGCTTAGTATCTCAACAAACTCAGAATATCGACCATGATTTTGTGGCTGACAAACAAAGTCACTATCCTGTTGCGAAAGTAACTTTCTACACTCTCGATAAAGTTCTTTAGAATGTGTTCCAAAACAGGCTTGCACTGGCTTACCTAATTGCTGTGCTTTGAGAGCGATAGCCTGAACTGCAATCAGTGAAGTCGCCGCCATGTGTTTTGCCAAAAGTTGAATACTATCTTGAGTTAACTGGGCAGAGCCGAACCCTTGAGAGTTTAGGTTTTGGTTGAATTGCTCCGCATAAACTGGGAAATGGATACTCAATGGGGAAGATTTTTGCTCAAGCAATGGCGCCAAAGAATTACTCAAGATTTGTAATGGCTTAACGCCAAGACATTGTCCTACATAGTGTGGTGCCACAAGAGAAGCCGATAACCCTCCACTAAAGGCAGGTTCAACGAGTTGCGCTACTTGAGCTTCATTGTGCTTTGCAAGCAATGCGAGGTTAACGCGCATTCTGTCCATGCTCATTGCCATATGCTGACCAAGGAAGTTTCCTCCATGAAGAAAGCGTTCCTGAACCGTGTCAATCAGCGGATTATCCGTCGCACTATTCATTTCAATTTCGATAGAACGTTTTGACACGACAAAGTCTTCAAGTATCGCACCGAGAAACTGAGGTATACAGCGCAAAGAATACCTATCTTGAATCAATGACTGATTAGCAAAATCCTTCTCTACCTCTTCCCTCACCCGAAGCATTTCACTCGATTCCAACCCCAACCGCATGGCCTTCGCAACCCAGAGTTGCCCTGGATGAGGTCGATGTTGGTGAATGAAGTCGTCAAAAGGACGCGTATCTACTTGCATGATTTCACAAAATGCCACTTGAAGCTTTAAATGAAGATCAAACAATGTCACGAAGTCGAGGGCATTTTTTGCCGCAATTGCGGTCAAACATGACGTACCGTTGATGAGCGCCAAACCCTCTTTTTCTTTCAGTTCAATGGGACTTAGATTTAATCTGGACAGCACTTGAGTACATGGCAAATATTGCCCATTTAGTAACAGCTTAAATCGCTCAGATTGTCCGGTTACGGCACCCGCAATAGCAGAAAGCGGTATCAAATCACCGCTTGCACCAATAGAACCAAGTTCTTGAACCAAGGGGGTTATGTCTTGGTTAGCAAGCTGAATATATCTATCTACAACTTCTTTCCTAATTGCCGATGTGCCATGGCAAAGAGAATTTGCGCGTAAGTACATCGCAATTTTAACGACATTTTGAGGAAGCGGCTTTCCTGCGCCAGACATGTGGGCGCAAACCAATGCTTTTTGCAATTCGGTGGGATTCTCAGCGGCTTGATTAGCAAGACCGCCAAACATAGTATTCACACCATATATTTTGGCGCCAGCATCGAGTTGATGCCTAAGCACCTTGCAACTTTTATCAAAAAAATCCGGACTATTAATCGCTTGTCCTAATTTCGCATCATAGCCATTTCGGCACAAAGCTCTGATATTAGAAAGTGTCAATGAAACACCATCAAGCTCTATCCAATTTTTAACCTCTCGCCTTTCAGCGTATAACTCACTGGCATAGCTTGAATCCATCATATAAGTCTTACTCCCTGCTTTAATTTACATTTGCTAAGCGCTGCTTGCTTGAGTTATCTAAGCCAAATTCACCGTGAGTATTATCGATAGATAGATTCTGCTCGGGTGGGTTTGCTTCGACTCCGGTATTCAAATTTAGCGGTACTTCAAGAACTTCACTCAAGCGATTAATTGAATGGACGCTTTCTCTTGCGAACTGATAGATTCCATCCAACATACAAAAATGTGATTCTAATTCGGCCAATGAAGACTGTAAGATTCCTTTCAGGCCGCTAACTGTACCCGCTGTTTGACCCATTTGGCCTACTAATACTTGAACATCATCCCACTGACATTGTATTTCATCCACAACATTGCAGACAGAATGACTAACGGTGCTAATTGATGCATCTATTTCAGCCATAGACTGCGCAGAAGAAGCACTCGCTTGAAGAATATTTTGTGAAATCTCACTGATACGATGGGTTGCCTCATCGGTTTGCTGGGCCAGTTTTTTCACCTCATCGGCAACGACCGCAAACCCTCTGCCCGATTCCCCAGCTCTAGCAGCTTCGATGGATGCATTGAGTGCTAACAGCTGAGTCATATTAGCAATATCGGCAATTGACTGGGTGACGTCAGAGATCTCCTCTGCCTGTTTGGCCAGTGCGGTAATCATAGAATGGGTTTGTTGTACTTTTTCTACACTGCTGGTCGCTTTCTCTTTCAACTCGCCGGAATCATCTAATACAGCTTGAAACCTCTGTCCTAATCCATCAATAGAAATATAGATTTTTTCGAATGTTTGCGTCGCATAATCGGCCGCTGAATCGCCTTGGGCAAAGGCACTGCGCACAGCGTCAGGGCTGAAGGGGTGTTGATCACCAATCGAAACTAGATGGTCAGAATAACATTGCACTGAGCGCAGCTCTTCCGTGGCCCTCTCTACAAGGTCATGATCATGGTGGTAATCATCAAATAACTTATGTGATCGCTCAGCAACCGCCTTCAGCGTATCCGCAAGCCAAGGTACAAGAAAGTCGGGTTCAATAGGCTTTCCCTCTTGAGTTCGAATGTTGAATTGATCAGCATTTTGGTTGACCATCTCAAGTATTTGTTGCATTGGAAGAACAATCCTACGCCAGTGTAAATAAGTTGAAATAACGACAAATATTGCGCTTGCGCCACAAACCGTAAAGGCTAATGCATCACTATCCCACGCAAAAAGAACACAGGCAAAGAGCAAGCTCACGATTGCAATCAATGAGGATGCTAAAATTCGATATAGCTCAAACATTTATTTCCCTCCAAAACATAACTGGTCGGTACATGTCAAAACAGTGACCACCTACTAACACTGTTTCGACATAACACTGAGCTTAATTACCAATCACACAGCAGATATTGAGCGCTGTTGTCTTTAATAAGACGTAACTTAACTGGCGTAGGCTCCATCTTGAGTGTGAAGGTGTAAGGTAAGTTTTCATCCAGTGCTGCACCCTTGTCATACTTCTGAGCCACCATAAAATTATTGGTACAAGGTGCGACTTGAGTGAAAAAGTGTTTACCCATAACAGAGGCTTTGGGCATACCTGTATGCTTAACTTGGCTATCGTTGTAATCGGTCACGTTTCCTTTGTGATCCATTTTAACAATGCCAAAGTTTGCTCTATTAAAATCAGATGAGCTTGAACCATTTAGCTGACTAGCACTGACGTTTGAAAAGTTCATAACTTTCTCCTGTGTTTATAATTAGCGGTCTAATGACCTAAAGTAAGCACGACAGAAAAACCACGATTGTGGTTTCTCTGATCGTGAATTGCTGACATACAAAGCTCGGCTCCTTTCGCATCCCCATATCGGCTTTTGAATTGAATCGGCTGTTTAATAATTTCACCTTGAGAAGACGCCTTAAGGTATTGAGCATTATCTTCAAGAGATAAGTTAGTAACTTGTGACAACAACTTGCCGAGTGCTGAGTCAGAACTACAAATATGTGTTTCACCCGTGACATTCCAGCTGTCTATGCTGCCTTCGGTGTCGAGCGTAAAAATTACATGACCATCAACGGACTCGAACACTGTCGAGAGTTGCTGCTCGGCAATGTATTTTTCGGTTTCCGATTTAACTTGATTAGTTACGTTGTTCAGTGACGCGATGTAATCATCTTCAGCTTGACGCATGACAGTAACGTCAAGCCACAAGCTTTCATTGTCACTCCCGTTTGGTACCTCTATGCAAAATCGTCGGTTTTCCATCACCTGCCCACCAGACTCATTGAACGCTAAAATAGCCTCTTTTAGCTCTGGCAACACATCGTCTAGGAATGTGAAAAAGTTATCAAAGTAGCCTCCAGGCGCGAATCGGTTAAATAACTGGGCAACACGTGGATTGGCAATCTTCACTTTTCCCTGACCATCAAATTCAATAAGTGCGACCGGCGCTACATATAAAAATTCTAAAAGCTTCTCTTCTGTCATGGTTACATTCCATATGATTTGTTGTGGGATAACCTTGATTATGAAGAGCAAGATTTCCAACCCATTTCTAAGATGTTTCAATCATGTTTCACTCAGTAATCGATCGCTTAAAGCAACCTATACTCGACTCATGACAAGCGTAAGGAGGCCAAAAATGAAGCCGGAAGAAAGACTGCACTGGACAGGATATATGCTGTTGAATACGATTTTGGATCTCATTGTCGAAGCCTGCCAATACTCCTATGAAGATAAGCAATCCATTCGTTTGATGGCGACAAATGAAGATGAAAACGGACGATGGCAGTTGGACTCATTGGCAACATTTCAAGCCGCAAGTTTCGTGTCCATGTTTTTTAATATCAGGGAACAAAAAGACGCAGAAGCGCTTTATGCAATTGCCAATTTAAACCAATGGGCCCATATTGTCGCAGAACACCTTAATGCAACAAACGACGCCCGAATTACCTTCCTCACTTCTGGATCAACAGGCAAAGCTAAACAAATATCGAAACCACTTTACGCTCTAGAACAAGAAGCACGAATCTGGCTGAGATTAAACGGAGATGTACGATACGTATATAGTATGGTAGCAACCCACCATATTTATGGATTTATATGGGCAACAATTTTACCTGCGCTTTGTAATGCCCATGTGGTTGATGCGCGGCAGTTACCACTGTCAGTGATCATTCAACATAATAAGAGTTTGATCGTCACCATCGCGGATGGCTTATCAATGTTACAAACCATACGCCACAAAATGCTGTCTCAATGCAATGTCGTCATATCTGGTTCACCTTGCCACCACCGACACCTGAAGTATGCAGCTGATATTGGGGTAAAACGTGTGATTCAAATCTACGGCTCAACAGAAACTGGCGGGGTTGGGTGGCGAGACCAATGTCACACAGAATATCGACTAAGAGAAGATCTCAAGTTCATCGGCACCGATATCTATCAGGGCGAGAGTCGTTTGGACATTCAAGATCATCTAAAAGTTGTCAGCGCAAACAGCTTCGATATCGAAGGACGAAAAGATGGGATGATTCAAATCAAGGGGCATAATATCGATATTGGAGAAGTTCGCCACAAAATATCTCAACACCCTGATATTATCGACTCTGCAATCAAAGTAAAAGAACATGATGAGATCAAGTCAATCCATGTGTTTATAGTTCCTGTACGTGATGCACTAAAAGACAAGCTTAGATATGAAATTGTCACCCTATGCGAGCAATCGGTATTAGCTCAAAACATAGTATTTGGAGCAAAGCTACCGAAAAACGAAATGGGAAAAGTCTCCGATTGGTCGACCTCTTAGATTCTAACAAATGACATTAACTATTTAAGTAGTAGCCAAAGCCAACTGATGTCATAATGATTTGCGGATGTTTGGGGTCGACCTCTACCTTCTTTCGCAAACGCGTAATAGCAACATCCATGGCTCGTTCACTTTCAGGACCATCAACACCAGAGACAGCATCAATTAATTCGGCTCTTGAGTATACACGTCCTACTTTCTGTGCCAATTGTTTGATAATCATAAATTCTTTCAATGTCAATGGAATATCTTTTTCGCGCTTTAAACATCGCAACTGTTTTTTCTCTGTATCCAACAGGATATGTTGGACTTTCAGATCTTCCTGCAGTTTTTCATCTCTGATGTAGCGACTGGAGTGTGTTTTTATTCGTAGCAATAACTCTTTGACAGAATAAGGCTTAGACAAATAATCTGTTGCGCCAAATTCAAGACCAATAATACGATCTTCAACGTCTCCTCGGGCACTACAAACAATAACTGGAATGACAGATGAAGAGCGAATTTTTCTAAGAACAACCAATCCATCCTCGTCAGGAAGATTTAAATCAAGAATTACACAGTCAAAGGCACCATGACTTAACGCGTCCAAACCATCTTGTGCATTCAGCTTATGAGTGACCGCTATGCCCGATATATCAAGGTATTCGTGAACCACATCGCCAAGCTGATAGTCATCCTCGACTAACAATACCTGCAAAGTATTTGCTGACAATCCCAGCACTCCCATAGTCTCAATTTAGCCAACCCAATCTTAAGCTCTGATGCCATAAAAATTAGTTTACTAGTGTTAAAAAGCCTAATTTAGCTTGGATTTTATTATCAATAATTCTAACTTGTGAGAAAAATCTGATATCGACCCCCAAGTCTCATCAAATTGCTCAAAGGAATTGTTATTAGGATCACCTTGATAAACTGTTCTGCAATAGCAAACCACGTCGGTCATCTCACTTACTAGTCAATCAAGTAGCCCAAGGACATAACACAGTCACACATGTAAACATGTTTCAATTACACCGACTAAAAATAGCAGCTTACTAATATAAACAGAGTCCGCTCGCTTTAATGGCGAACTTCACAATATACAAATATTATTATCAATAGTGACTTTCAAAGACAAAAAGGTGGATGGAACACCTTTATTGAGAGTCTTAACTCAGTCGCTGAAAATGATCGCCCATATTTAGAAAGGAGTCGCAAGTGTTTGATAATGATGTTATCGCAAGCCTCAGACAGTACAATCGTTTGCAAGAGGTGAAAGTGCAGCCAGGAGATGTACTCATCTTTAAAGTCTTTCCGGGGTGGGCTCATGACAAAATTGCAGCTTCGATCACCAAAGCTCAAAAATACCTTCATTGGAAATCACCCGATGAAAAAGCAGGTATCAAGCTTAAAGGTGATGCCGCCTCTGAACACATCGCTATTGGATTATCTTCCAGAAAACTTGCTGAAGCTGCTGGCGAAATTCATGACGATGATGACATTCCCAATACAGCTGCTGTTGTATACCGATGTGCAGATAAACAATTGGCGGAGGCTGCAGTAACAATAACTAAAGCTTTATGTAGGATAACAGTCGATACAAGACCAAAAGGCCTTCCAGTAGAGGGAGGTCATTATGATATGGTAGGTGCAGCCAAATCTTTGTATACTAAAAGAACATTCCATGCGACAACAAATGAGTATATCGAGGATGTGCTTAGCTTTGTTTATGGTAGTACTAATCTCATCCCTGATATGTTTTGTTCACAACTCGCTATTACTGCCTATGAGGCTGCATCCGTTGCTATATACGGAAAAACATGCTTTGGCTCCGACCCAAGAGGGGTCACCCCAAAACATATGGAGCACCTTCTCAATACAAGAGGAAATTTTCATCTCGCGGGAAGAATACAAGTCCCTCCTCTACTCATGCATACTGACAAAGTGATACATGCTTATAATAATGCGAGAAAGTGGCGACAAAGTGCTGACTCAATAGAGCTTAAATCCTTGATTTATAGTTCTTGGTGTAAGCAAGCAGAACGCAAAAAACAAGGGGTTGGTGAGTTACTCTATCTCTATGAAACATACTTTGGGCTCAATGTAAAACCTAAGTTCAGACATATGATGAAGCCAATGAGCAAAGAGCTGTTAATCTCTTATCCTGCTATCAAAGCATTGCAGATGAAACCAAAAAAAAGCGGTCGTTTGTACAATATTGTTTTTAAAGAAATAGCCCCTTTGGATTACTTTTTATAAGGATAAACAACGCTCCTGATTTATAAATTAAACGTATCACGGATACCTTTCAATTAAGTCCCATACAGCGCTTTTACTTCAAAAGCGCTGAGCATTCTTCATAAGAAGGGCTATCTCCTCTTTGAATGCCCCATAACTGCTTTGCAGCGTAATAAGAAAAGCTGGTATCTGCAGAAGCTCTCTTCTGTCTCTCACGTTTTTTTTCCACATGAATGGCTTTCATTTCTTGAGCTTGGGCACCAGATATCTTTCTTGAAGTCGCACATATACTGGCGAGCCCTTCATAAGCATAGGCATTAACTTCCGACATATTAATGCCCGCTAGCCCGTTAGAGGTGTACAACACACTGCAAGTTACCAACAGCACCTTCAGACGCATAAACACCATTTCCACCTCGCAAGCATAATCGTCACAAAGAGCCATTAACTTGACGTTATTAATAGCTACCAGCGATACGTTATTAGTGATCAATACACGACAAACACACCTATAGTGACCGAAAGATTAATAGATATAAATGTAAGTGTAGTTGCTATCTGAAAGAGCGATTAATATTTAGAAGAACAAACCAGCTTAGGCGTTGGCAGGAGTGAGAAACAGCATAAGAACGACTACTTGATTGACTTTTCGAAAGTAGGAAGTTGTGCAATCTCTGTTAGCCATTCGAGTTTGGACTCGTCGTAGATGTTTACCTCAGGAACCAGCCTTTCTGCACAATCAAGGCTTCCCAAATGTACGATATTCAAACCCGTGTAATTTGAACTCTTGTTGTATATTGGCGTAGCACATTGGTTACAAAAATGCTTGCAGGCATTTTCCGATACCTTAAAAGAGCCAGGTTCCCCTGATATCAATTCAAAGTCTGACTGCAATACCGCTGCATAGGTTGAAAACGCACTGCCGTTCATTTTTCGGCACAGGTTACAATGACAATTGACTATTTTTTTAATTGTTCCAGTAATTTGGTATTTTATCGCACCGCAGTTGCAGCTGCCTGTGATCATGTTATGCCTCGCTATCATATTTTTGGCAACCTAAACAGCGCTGAGAACTCAACCCTGCTTCCCCCCTCAATCAATAGTGTGTATTAATTTTTGTAAGATAGTTTAAATCAAACCTTAGAAGTAGGGTTTATGTTATTGATTAATATAAAAAGATCAAGCAGCGATTATAGCGACTCAACTTTATTTTCACCATTTATCATTGAGGCCAAATGCGGTAAGCTAGTTTTTCGGCCATTGGGGATAGTTGACTTTGCTGACTCGATTTTCATCATACATTGTTGCGCTTTTTTGCTTCACATTTATCAGTGTCAGCGTCGCTTTTGCCTCTCAGTTAAGTCAAGAAGCTTCGGTCATAGCGCCAGATAGTTCACTAACTCATAAAATAAAATGCTCCGCCAAAAATCAAAATCACAGTAAAGCCAGCACACCACACCACGGCTGCGCTTCCTTTTGCACCCTAAAAGCTCCCTATCTCGCTGAGCTCAAATTAACAGATACTCGTCAGAGTTCTCTCGCTCTAATTAGGCCAGACAAATCAGAAAAAGCGGTGGCCCGTATACAAACCTTGTTTCGACCTCCTATTACTTAGTTCTTAACCATTTACTCATTTATTACCGACTACAATAGTCGGAGTCATTTGTATTTATTAGGAATTATTTAATGAAAAAATTATTTGCTTTACTTACAACCGCTATTATTTCGCTCAGTACTCACGCAGCAAAGTTTGATGAAGGCACATATTATGAAGTGCTAAAAACAGAAAAATCAGCCACACCAAAAGTAACCGAGTTTTTCTCTTTCTACTGCCCACACTGTTACAACTTCGAACCAGTTATCAATCAGGTGAAAACTTCACTCCCCAAAGATGCGCAATTTGAAAAAGTTCATGTTGCCTTTATGGGTAAAGACATGGCTATTCCTATGGCTAAATCCTATGCCACTATGGTAACTCTTGGTGTTGAAGACAGTATGGTTCCTGCGATGTTTAAGCAAATTCATCAGCTGCGCAGCGCACCACAAGACGAGAAAGCCCTACGACAAATCTTTATCGACAATGGGGTAGATGCGAAAAAGTTTGATGCCACTTATAACAGCTTTGTGGTTAACTCGATGCAGAAAAACTTCGATAAACAGTTTGAGAAAAGTACCTTGACTGGCGTTCCCGGTGTTCTGGTCAACGACAAGTACATAGTCAAATCAGAAAAAATTAGAACAATGGAAGAGTATAGCCAATTGATCAATTATCTACTGACTTTGTAGAATAAACTATGATAAGCAAGGCCAACTGAGATTCTGTTGGCCTTTACTTATATACTCACCAAACTCTCCAATCTTCAATACTCATATAATTAGAATCAAACCCTTGTGTCATCGAGCTAAGCTGATCCATTGAAATACCTGTCAATCTGAAACCGAATGAAAATCTGTGAGTGTTAGACAGAACACAGTGCCAAAGGCGAAATCCATCGACCTGCACATTTCCGCAATAAAATGCTCTAATATTCCAACCTTTTTTGTCCCATGAGGTATATATTCTCCCGTCCGCATCTACATAACGAAAGAAAGATTTTCGGTCTTCCGGCGTATAAACAAAATAAACTCTGATAGGTGCTAAGGACGCGCTTTCATTAGTGTGCCATGACATCATTCCATCGTCAGGAGGATAGATAAATGAGCCTGAGTTTTCGATTAACTCTATATCTGGAACCATCTTGTATAGAGTAGATTCTATCAAAGGCACTGCTTGATGATTCACCAGGTGGTAGAGATGGTTATGGTTGCTCAATACAACGTCAGTACTCTTCATAGCCAAGGCAGACTTCAAACAATCTTCTTGTGTGTACCAAGAGTAAGGACGCAGCTTAGGCTGTTTATTATCCACGGCATTTTTGATGATATATGGTGTATCACCTAAGTTTTTAGTAACACTTCTATTGAACTGCTTAAGTTTTTCACGGCTCCAACCTTGCATGTCCACGACCTGCACTGAGCCACGACCTCGAAGTAAGTCGACATGGATTAAATCAAATGCCCCCGCCAACTCATTCATAGTCTTTGCGTCTAAATAACCCTCTCCTAAATGTAAATAATATGGTTCCTTTTGCATCAAATCTCCCTTAGCATCAATGAGATTGTAGTAAAGAAACCCTTAAGCTATTTGGGTCAATCTTCAGTACTAGAATCAAAGCTTCTATAAGTAATCTTAGCAGCGGCTAGCAAAGAAGATCGCTCCTTTGCATACATAGAAAACTCGTATTTCCTAATCGGAGAAAGTAGCATTGTCACTAGAAAAATTTGCAGATATTTATCATAGAGCGAGTGAACGCAAAGGTGGAAAACAGCAGCTTGAATCCATGCTTTCAAGCCCACTGAGTCAGGAGCAAATCGCTAACATTCCAAATGATCGCTGGCTGGCGGCTTTCAGTATGAAGGTTTTTCAAAGTGGCATCTCATGGAGTGTGGTGAGAAAAAAGTGGCCGAATTTTGAAGAGGTTTTCTTTGATTTTAAGGTTGAACCTTTACTTATGCTCTCTGAAGAACAATGGGACAAAAAAGCATCCGATAAACGTATTATTCGCCATCATTCCAAAGTAAAGTCAATCTGTGAAAATGCCCAAATGATCCATGAAGTGACACTAAAACACGGGTCATTTGGCAAGATGGTCGCCAAATGGCCAAGCGACGAAATCACTGAACTATGGCTCTTTCTTAAAAAACATGGCTGTCGACTAGGTGGTAATACTGGCCCTTATAGCCTTCGTCAAATGGGCGTAGACACCTTTATTTTATCTGGCGATGTTGAGTCTTATTTAAGAAGCTATCAAATTTTTGAGGGCGGAAAAGACACTAAACGCTCTCTCAAAGCAATAAACCAAGCCTTTGCACAATGGCAGCAAGAGAGTGGCCGTAGTCTAACTCAAATTAGTCAGATCATCGCTTTCGGCGTTGGGGATAACCAAGTTTAATCATTAAGTGAGGTTAGAAAGAACTTTATCGCACAAGCGTCTGAGAGAAACTAATTCATCGGCATCGAGATTGATTTTGCACAACATATTGCTCGGGACAGATTTGGCTTGTTCTTTAAGTGCTCGACCTTGGTCAGTTAGGTTGAGTACTCGTACTCTCTCGTCTTCTTCACTTCTTCCTCTTGCGACAAAACCCTTCGCTTCTAGGCGTTTAAGTAATGGCGTTAAAGTTCCAGAATCAAGATGTAACCGACTGCCTAAATCTTTAACACTGGCACCATCTTTTTCCCACAACAGCATCATGACCAGATATTGCGAATAGGTAAGATCTAAGCTCTCTAATAAAGGTCGATAAGCTCTGGTCACTGAGTTAGCTGCACTATAGAGAGGAAAGCATATCTGCTCACTTAAAAGAAGCATGGATTTATCTGAGGTCGGTTTAGGTTTGCTGGGTGTGTTCATCGTCTATTTTCATTGCGCACAACATGGTTGCATTATAACTAATTTTTGACCGATGGTGGCAAACTTATGTGAGTTATAGTCAATAATGCCGACCAAAGTAGTCGGCATTTTTACCTTCACCCGATTTTATGAATATTCAGCGCGCAGCTTTTTAGCCGCAGACACCATGTTATTCAGAGAAGCTTCCGTTTCAGCCCAGTTTCTAGTTTTTAAACCACAATCAGGGTTTACCCATAACCGTTTAGCTGGGATTTTCTCCGCTGCTTTGTTGATCAAGCCTTCAATCCATTCTTTACTGGGGATATTTGGAGAGTGGATATCATAAACGCCTGGGCCAATCTCATTAGGATAATTAAACTCCTCAAACGCTTTGAGTAGTTCCATATTAGACCTCGAGGTTTCTATGGTTATCACATCAGCGTCCAAAGCTGCCACAGAATCAATAATTTCGTTAAATTCGGAGTAACACATATGAGTATGGATTTGGGTTTCTGAACTTGCTCCTGCCGCAGAAATTTTAAAGGCGTCGACTGCCCAATCAAGATATTCAGGATGGTCACGCTTTTTAAGTGGCAGACCTTCGCGAAATGCGGGTTCATCGATTTGAATAATATTGATCCCCGCCGCTTGTAAGTCTGATACTTCATCTCGAAGCGCCAGCGCTAACTGATTAGCGATCTCTTTACGGCTGATATCTTCCCTAGGAAACGTCCAACATAGAATGGTCACTGGACCAGTAAGCATGCCCTTCATTTTCTTGGACGTTAGTGACTGAGCATACTTTGACCATTCAACGGTAATTGGTTTTTCTCTTTCGATATCTGCAACCACAATCGCAGGCTTTACACATCGAGAGCCATAACTTTGCACCCAACCAAATTGCGTAGTCTGGAAACCAGCCAAGTTTTCTGCAAAGTACTCCACCATATCATTTCGCTCAGCTTCGCCATGAACCAAGACATCGAGATCCAAGGCCTCTTGACGCAGCACCGCTTCTTTTATGTGACCTTGTAACGCTATGTTATAGTCCGATTCGGACAATTTGCCGGTACGATAAGCACTGCGTTGTATCCGGATCTCACTCGTTTGTGGAAACGATCCTATTGTGGTCGTCGGAAACAAAGGTAAATCCAGCGCTTTACTTTGGGCAAGCGCACGCTCCTCATAAGGAGCACTTCGCTGAGCAAAAGCTTTGGTTATATGATTAAGACGCTCTTGAATTTCTGGTTTATTAACATGCGTTGCGTCTCTACGAGACTTCACAGGCACACTGTAGCTGTGACAAGCTTCAATCGCTTGTTGATCGCCATCAAGCGCTTTAGCTAATAGAGCCACCTCAGAGACCTTTTGTTTGGCAAACGCAAACCAACTACGCACCTCTTCAGAAAGTTCGGATTCCAAGTCAAGATCCACAGGGGAGTGAAGTAATGAGCATGAAGTTGCAACCCATAGGCGATCGCCTAATTTGTTTTTGATGGGCTTTAACCGCTCTAGCTGAGCGGCAAGATCTGCGCGCCATACATTTCGGCCATTCACTACTCCAGCAGAAAGCACCCAGTGCTGGGGAAGTTTAGACACAAGTTGATCGAGCTGCTTAGGAGCCGCAGAGAGATCCACGTGCAAACCATCAACATCGAGTTCCACAACGTTATCAAGTGAATCTTCTAATGAATCAAAATAAGTGGTTAAAAGTACTTTCACATCGCAACGGAGGACTTGGTAAGCAAGCTTAAATGAGTTCAACCATGGCGTCTCAAGCTCTAAAGATAAAATCGGTTCGTCTATTTGAACCCACTCAACGCCTTGCGCAGCAAGTTTAGACAATATGGTTTGATAAGCCGTAAGAATACGCGGTAGCAGACTCAAACGATCGAATCCGTCCTCAACTTCCTTCCCTAAGTAGAGGTAACTTATAGGGCCAAGCAAAACAGGTTTAACCTTATGACCCACCTTAGTTGCTTCACTCACTTCTTCAAATAGCTGAGGCCAACTGACTTCAAACGTATCTTCTTGACTAAATTCGGGAACAATATAGTGGTAATTGGTGTTAAACCATTTGGTCATATCCGAGGCTGCTGCGCCTTTCTCACCCTCTTTTTGTTGGGAGCGTCCTCTCCCAACTCGAAACAAAGTATCCAAGTCAGGAAACCCAGTTTGGTGCCGCTTTGGGACGTGGCCAAGCAGCAAGGTGGTGGTTAATACATGATCATACCAAGCAAAATCCCCAGCAGTAACATAACTGAGTTCAGCATCAGACTGTGTTTGCCAATTCTTATGCCTCAGCTCAGAACCTACCGCTTTTAAAGCCGCTTGATCAATGTCGCCACGCCAATACTTTTCAAGCGCAAATTTAAGTTCACGTTGCTCACCTATTCTTGGATAACCTAATATATGCGTTGTTGTCACCATCTTACTCGTCCTTTTCTATTTGAAGTTTTTTAAACGGGTGAGATTGTTTACAAAGCGCAAGCTCATTCATCATCACCCTCTGGGGTTTTGTATAGAACACCTAAAGGCGTCTAGATGGCTAAACTATCTCGCCAAAGCAGTAAAGTGACAATCTCCAATTATTCAACTTGTTTATGAAAAAAATTCATGTGTAACCCAGCTTATTCTATTCAGGGATAAACAGCGCAAATGGCGAAAAATAGACGTCTAGATGTTTACACATCTTTTTTTAAAGCGTAGATTAGTTATATTCACACAGAACTCGCGTAACTGAAGAAAGCTAATGATAGAGTTTAAGCATCTGAAAACAATTGTAACTTTGAGAGATACAGGCTCACTCACTGCCACGGCGACAGCATTACACCTTACACAGTCAGCACTCTCTCATCAGATAAAAGATCTTGAGGCAAGACTCGGGGGACAGCTCTTTTTACGCAAAACTCGCCCAGTTAAGTTTACTTCTGAAGGCAAGATTCTACTCGACTTAGCTGACCAAATTTTGCCTAGGTTAGCCAAAGCAGAAAATGATTTGGCCGGCTTGAAAGAAGACGTTAATGGACGATTACATATGGCCATTGAATGTCATTCTTGTTTTCAGTGGCTAATGCCAGCTCTGAGGGATTACCAGCAAACCTGGCCAAGCGTGACGCTAGACTTTTCATCAGGCTTTGGTTTTGAACCCCTTCCAGCATTACTCAGTGGGGAGTTGGATTTAGTCATAACCTCAGATATCCAACCCCGCTCGGAAGTCCACTATGAGCCTTTATTCGATTTTGAAATGCGCCTTATCACCGCAGTAAATCACCCAATAGCAAATAAAAACTGTGTTCAAGCTGACGATCTCAAACAAGAAACTATGCTCTCTTATCCTGTGCAAAAAAATCGCCTTGATGTAGTCAAACACTTCCTCCAACCGGCAGGAGTAGAACCGGCTAAATGGAAACAAGCCGATAACACGTTAATGCTGGTGCAAATGGTATCCGCAGGGCTTGGTGTTGCAGCTCTGCCTAACTGGGCTATTCACGAGTTTTCTCGTCAAGGGTTGATCAGCAGCTTACCGGTTGGTAAAGGGCTATGGCGCCGTTTATTCGCTGCCACTCGTCAATGTGAAAAAGATAAACGTTATTTACAGGCGTTTTACAGCACCGCAAAACAGCAATCTAAGAACCACCTGGAAGGGATCAAACCTGTTTAGCCATAATGTAAAGCGGTCTTTGGTTGGTTTATCTGTCGAACGACTTAAATTGATTAGTCAAAGGGTCATAGTGATAGCCTAAACTGTCCAACTTGTGAGTCACAGTATTGGTATCCATCTCATACATGACTATCAACTCTTCAAAGCTATTGCATTCAAGCCTTAGCTTTTCGTTAACAATACCAAGCAAGATATTACTATCCAATCTAGCGACATTACTTAGGTCCATAATAACGCCCCAACACTACTCCTAATCTTTTAAGCTTAGCGTCAAATAGTCAAAATAAGAAATAGGCATCAGCTACAAGACAATAAACTGCTCAATGAAACTCATAGACACCAGCATAGTAATAAACGCCACCCAAAGCTGAATTTTATGCACTGTTTTCGAGAGCAAAATATGCCAACACCAGATCAGAACCGCAGTAATCATTAATGCAAAGCCACTTAGCAACATATTAGTATGTTCAGCCAATAGATTTGGATCTATCTGAGAACTTTTGGCCAGTACAACAATGCTCAGTAGCATAGCTGAAACTATACCTGTAACTGGCAAGATACGGTGAAAGGCCTGTAAGCGTGTTTTAGCAATAGTGAGAAGGAGATGAGAAAATAAAGCGCCAAGCAAAAATATCTCTATGATCTTCAAAGCGGAGCCAGCAATACTGGGCTGCTCGCTAATCACTATTCCTACATAGGCAAAAGCGAGACCATTGGCGAGGTACATCACCCAAAGAGGCCCTTGTACACGCGTTTTTTTGGTTTGAACTTGCGAGTAAAAGTACAGGATGGCGAATACCAGCATTATCGCTTCAATTTTTAGCGATGCTACTGCAAGCCATAGAAGCGCTACAACTGGTAAAACTTTATGAATTCGCCCTCTTTGCCCAGGACAAATATCCCCTTTCACCAAAATAAGAGTTAATAATAATTGGACACCTAAAAGCATAGGAGCAAGAAGGGATAAAAGTTGCTGAATCATCACTGCGAGAATCGTCGTTATAATGTCTGGGCGAGTATGATAACAAAACAATAGCTCAGTCGGCTACGGAGATATTCGTATACGTGTGAACGCAACATACATTACAATTTCAAGCACGAACAGATTATGCTCGAGTATTAGATTAAGTACTCAATTATCGCATGTTGCTCGACCAACCCCTTAAACCTTGAATCACTATCAACAAGCACCCAAGGCAGAGCGTGCGTCTTCAATAAACTTTTCACATCACCCAAAGGCAAACGCCAATCTAAAACAGCATGGGGTGGTGACATCATACGGTGGACGGCTTTCTGCCAAATAGAATTTTCTTTATTTGTCTCATGGTCAGTGCCCATACTCGGCGTCATATGTAAGTTCATCGCCACCCTGTCCACTAGACCGACGCACTGATTGGTCTCTACCACAGGTAATACATTAAGTTCATCAGAACTAAAATAGGTGTATATTAGAGATAATGATTCTCCCGGATCAACACGCGGCAAATTTGGTGTTACAAGCTCTGAAACTGTGCCAACACTACTTTCTGCACTTCCATCAATGACAGGCAAAGTGCAATAATCTTCAACATTACGAAGTTCATCAATAGAAAGGGGCTTTGAGAAGAAATACCCTTGAATACAATCGACACCTAGGTCACGCAAAGCAATATATTCATCCAAGGTCTCAACACCTTCCACCACTACTTTGAGCTTGAGTTTTTGAGCTAGCTGAACAATTGTATTCACCACATGATACTGTCTGGTTTTCGCACCTATACCTTCAATAAGACTTTGATCTATTTTTAACACATCGAAATAGCTTTTATTTAGGTAATCAAATGACGCAAAGCCGGTGCCAAAATCGTCCACCGCAATTAGAACCCCAGCTTTTCGCATAGACGCTAATAACTCTTCTTGATATCTATCACCAGCAAAGTACGCACTTTCCGTAAACTCAATAGTCACCTTATTAGCAGGTATACCACTTTCGTCAATTGACTGTGTAGTGTGTTGCAATATTGCCATAATATCTTGCTTGGCATTAAACGAACGATTGATAGATATACCCACATGCTGCCCAAACAAGCTCTGTAACTCTGGTAAACAAGAAAACGCTTTTTTGTTGAGCGCATCATCTAGCTCAACAATTTTATCTATATCTTCTACCGTATTGATGAGTTCTTGAGTTGATGTTTGAATCTTCGGATGTTTGGGGAATCGACATAAGGCTTCAAACTTATCAATTCGGCCTTGTTTGATATCGACTATCGGCTGGAAAAAAACTTGTAAGGAGTCATTTTCAATTGACTCTTCAACCCAGGTTTCCAAACATTTTTTGCGCTCCACTTGCTCATGGATATGGCGGTCATAAAAAGCTACTCGTCTATCTTGCCCTGAATGCAGTTCAAGTAATGCTTGAACTGCATGAGATAGCAGCTGCTTTGGCGCCATATCTCTTGAATATCTTATCGATACTCCGGTTAACCCCTGCTTTAAAGAAAGTGCGACAGAACTTTGTGAATGCTTAAAGCTCTGAAAAAAGGTTTTTATGGCCTGTCTAATTAAGCGTATACCTTCCTTCTTTTCAGCAATAACCACTGTCATCACGACAGCAAAGCGGTCATCGCCAATATAACCGGCATGACTGATCAACTTATTTCCCATTAAATAGCTGGCAAACTGGCGTTTTGTTTCCTGAGCATTAGGTTCTGGAAATTGTGGTTGTAAGGCGAGAATAATCTGAATGTTTTCTTGAGATATCGACTGTGGATCATCTTCAATATTGTTAAGAAAAGCATCACTTGTTGGCAATTGAGTAAGCAAATCCACCCCACCAGCTTGCCTATCATCAACACATTGAAGGTGGTCAGATAAATCTGTACCTAAGCCCAAAAAATAAGACTCACCATTTCCCGGTGATACTTTATGGATTGTTAATTTTTGGGGGAACGTCGAACCATTAGCGCGTTTGGTTAAGATTAAGCCACTCCAGTGGCCGTTATTTTCTATGTCACCCCATAAATTCTTGTAATAGTCGCTACTTAGTTTCTCTGCATTAAAAACGCTGGTCTCTTTACCTATTATGTCTTCAAGAACATACCCTGTACTCTTCTCAAAATGGCGATTACACGCGAGTATCCGCGTTTTTTCGTCGGTCACCAGCATTCCATGATGGAAATTCTCAAACATCGCATAGAATATCTCTGCAGCAACAATATCGGACGGGATCACAAGGCAAGGTAACAAGGTTCCTTTTAATAAAGAATGCTCTTCTACTGTAATTTTAAATTCCACATAACTAAAAAGGCTGTCGGGTGTCATGATACAGCAGTGAAAATAACGAACCCTGTGTGTACTGATTACCGCTCGAAACACCTCGCGAGCATTATTTCTTTGAGCTGGAGGTAAACGTTTCAATAATTCCTTGGCCGAAATAGTCGGTTGAGAATAGCCAAAAAGAGATTTCATGGCTTGTGGCTCACAACTGAACTCCTGAGTGGTGAGGTCAAGCTGCCAAGAATAACTCTCGTATTTGTGCCAACAAGATGTTTGCTGCGTATTGGATACTTCTTTACCTGAATTTCCTTTTCCCATACAGATAGACCCATTGCTGCTAACCGTCTAATACTATGATATTAGCTGCATATCACGAGAATTTACGTTAGGTGGTCTACAAGATTAACATTTTCTAAACTGTTGGATACTGTATTAGACAGCTTTATTGGGGTGGATAGCGAACAAACAAGTCGCTATAATTCGCGCTCCTTGAAGTAGAGACAATAATATGTACGCTAAGACCACTCCTATTCATGAATACAAAAAATACTGGGCTGAATGCTACGGTACCGCTCCGTTTCTCCCGACAAGCCGCAAAGAAATGGATGCATTAGGATGGGATAGCTGCGACATTATTATCGTTACAGGGGATGCTTACGTTGACCACCCTAGCTTTGGTATGGCGATTATCGGTCGATTGTTAGAGGCTCAAGGTTTTAGAGTTGGTATCATAGCGCAGCCAGAGTGGCACGACAAAGAAGCATTCACAAAGCTTGGCCAGCCAAACCTATTTTTTGGCATCACTGCAGGCAATATGGACTCAATGATCAACCGCTACACGGCAGATCGAAAGTTACGCCATGATGATGCCTATACTCCGAACAATGAAGGTGGAAAGCGACCAGATCGAGCGACTCTTGTTTATTCTCAACGTTGCCGCGAAGCATACAAAGGCGTTCCGATTGTACTTGGTGGTATTGAAGCTAGCTTAAGAAGGCTCGCTCACTATGATTACTGGTCAGATAAAGTGCGCCGTTCTATCTTATTCGATGCTAAAGCCGATATTCTTTTATTTGGCAATGCTGAACGAGCATTAGTTGAAGTAGCCCATAGGCTCGCTGATGGTGAGGATATCGCCAGAATGACCAATATACGTGGTACAGTTGTCAGCTTGGCCTCAGAGCCTGACGGCTATAAGATTATCGACTCTTCACGGATTGAAAAACCACGTAAAGAAGCCTTTATTCCACCCAACCCTTACGCTGTTGAAGAAAAGTGTGATATCAAAGCCAAGGATAAAGAAGAGCAAGCAAAACCAATCACAATTCGCCCCTCACGTCACGACGCTGCGACAACCGCGGTACGTATCCCTAACTTCGAGAAACTGAATAACGATCGTATCCTTTATGCCCATGCAAGTCGTATTATGCATTTAGAAACCAACCCTTATTCGGGCCGTGCCTTGATACAACGTCATGGTGATCGCGAGTTATGGGTCAATCAGGCTCCGATCCCTCTCTCTACTGAAGAAATGGATTATGTGTTTGGATTGCCTTATGCGAGAGTACCTCATCCTCAATATGGTAAAGCAAAAATTCCTGCCTATGACATGATCAAAACGTCCGTTAACATCATGCGTGGCTGTTTCGGTGGCTGTTCGTTTTGTTCAATTACTGAACATGAGGGCCGTATCATACAAAATCGCTCTCAAGAGTCGATTCTAAATGAGCTTGAAGAAATCCGAGACAAGGTTCCAGGCTTTACCGGTACCATATCTGATCTCGGCGGTCCGACTGCTAATATGTACCGTTTAGGCTGCAGTGATCCTAAAGCAGAGGCGAATTGTCGACGTCCATCTTGTGTCTTCCCAGGAATTTGTAACAAACTCAATACTGATCACAAGCACACCATAGACCTGTATCGCGCCGCTCGTAAGGTCAAAGGCGTTAAAAAAGTCATGATAGCATCAGGTGTTCGCTATGACTTGGCTATTGAGTCCCCTGAATATGTGAAAGAACTAGTTACCCATCACGTGGGAGGCTATTTAAAAATCGCTCCAGAGCATACTGAAAAAGGGCCGCTTAACTTAATGATGAAACCAGGAATGGGGACATACGATAAGTTCAAAGACATGTTCGAAAAGTACAGTGCTGAAGCCGGAAAGAAGCAGTATCTGATCCCTTATTTCATTTCCGCACACCCCGGCACAGAAGATGAAGATATGCTCAACTTGGCTTTGTGGCTTAAGAAGAATAATTTCGAATGTGATCAGGTACAGAACTTCTACCCTTCTCCTATGTGTAATGCAACCTCTATGTATTATTCAGAAACGAACCCACTCAAACGCGTAAAGTATAAACAACGCGAAGAAGTGCCTGTAGCCAAAGGAGAAAGACAACGCCGATTGCACAAAGCACTACTGCGCTACCATGATCCAGCCAACTGGCCAATCATACGTGAAGCGTTAATCAATATGGGCAAAAAACATCTGATTGGAGATAAGCCGAGTTGTCTGGTACCAGAAGAAGATGTGCAAACCTTAACACCCGCCCAACGCAGAAAGTCTGGCCGTCATGGTGCAAACCGGTTTGCTACTAAACACACCAAAAGTCAGCCTGGATTTGAAAAAATGCATGGTAAAGGGGCTAAGCCCAAAGGTAAATTTGGTTCTGGGAACAAGAATAGCCCCAATAATAATCAGAATGATAGTAATACAAAGCGCAACAAGAAAAGAAGATAAGATAAGAGCAGTCGATACCGAACTTGAATGAAGAGCACTTGATAACAGAATCTCGTGCTCTAAATTTGATGGAGGTTTAAGCGTTATCTGCCGCAAACTCTCTCATAAACTCAACCAAAGCTTTTACACCTTCTATCGGCATTGCATTATAAATTGACGCCCGCATTCCTCCTACAGCCCTATGCCCTTTAAGCGAAACTAAGCCTCTCTCAGAAGCTTGTTTGAGAAACGCTTCATCCAATTCAGGTTTTGCAAGTTGGAAAGGGACATTCATCCGCGACCGGTTTTGAGCATGGACATTATTACTATAAAACTCTGAGCTATCGATATAATCATACAAAATTGTGGCTTTCTCGATGTTTATTTGCTCGATGGCACTTACCCCTCCCTGCTCTTTAAGCCACTTAAAAACCAGCCCAGATAGATACCAAGCAAATGTAGGAGGAGTATTAAACATCGAGTCTTTTTCTGCCAAAACCTTATAGCTAATAAAACTAGGTAAAAGGTCGTGAGCTAAATCAAGTAGGTCGTCACGTACAATAGCAATACAAATACCTGCTGGACCGATGTTTTTTTGGGCTCCCGCATAAATAACACCATATCGTGAAACATCTATCTTACGCGAGAGTATGTTAGAGGACATATCAGCAACAATAGGTAACTTGGTATCAGGCAAATCAGATATTTCAATCCCATCAATGGTTTCATTTGGGCAAAAGTGGACATAAGCAGACTCAGGATCAATCTCCCAATCTGAGGCTTGTATCACTGCCACTCTGTCTTCTTTTGTAGTTTTTGCATCAACAAGGTCTACTTGGCAGTATTTTTTTGCTTCTTTCACTGCGCTTTGAGCCCAGTAGCCTGCATCAACATAGGTTGCTTTTAGCGAGCTTCCAAGTAAGTTTAGAGGCACTGCTGCAAATTGTGCGCGAGCACCGCCTTGGCAGAATAATACTTTATAGTTGTCTGGAATATCGAGTAAATCCCTTAGGTCCTGTTCTGCTTCTTCAGCCACTTGAATAAACTCTTTGCTTCTGTGACTGATTTCCATCACTGAAGTACCAAGCCCATTCCATTCAACAAACTCCGCTTGTGCTTTTTGCATTACTTCTTTAGGCAACCCAGCAGGGCCAGCACTAAAGTTATACACATTCTCCATTCCCAAATTCCTTGTCTACGCTTTTAATAGAGGTTTTATTGATTAATACCACGTTTTTTTGTACATAAAAAGCAAGAAAAGAGGTCTTAAGACCTCTTTTTCAATTAAACAGCAAAAATTTACCGGTTAGGGCTAATTTACAGCTGGCAAGAACAGTTGTATCAGGGGTATTTTTTGACCACTTTCAAATACTAAATTACCATCTTTAAGCTCAGCTTTAAGCTGATAACCCTTATCATCTTGACCGATAAATTCCTGAACTAAAGCCTCATCAATGCTTTGTTTAATGAATGGGTATTGCTCTACAAGGCCATTCGAGAAGAAGGTGTCAATATCACCGCTCAAGGCAGGCAAAAGCTTAGCTGGGTTTTTCGTAATCTCACTCGTACCTTCAGGAACAGACACTTTACCCACACTATTAAACTCACCAGCATCTCCCAGTGTCAGTGTTGCTTTATTCACCGATAGGAAGAAACCTTTGTCGAATAGAGTGTCCACATAAGGCATGGCGTGCTGGATGTCTTCAGGTGTCAAAGTCGGGCTGTTCTGATACAAGCTAATCAGGTGGTTAAAAGCATCACTGTCTAATCCACCAAACTCAACGTCAAGTCCTAAATTTTCTGCTTTACCTTCAGGCATTTCTAATTTAGATATATTGACAACATGCTGACTATCTACGCGAGAAGACGCCTCGTCTATCGATGAAGAGAATTCATACTTGGCCTCTTCCATATTAAATATGGAAGATTGCTGAGCGTCGGATATTTTCACGTCTGAGATGCGTATTTCTTGATCACCCAACCAAAAGTTATCTTGCTTTCGGCCATCTCCTACGCCTTTAATTCCAGAAATCAACATTTTCTCTCCAGAATTAAAATCGATTTCAACCGAAGGCACATTGAGGTCATAGCTAACTTCACCGAGCACGGTTAAATGCCCTTTAAGAGTGGAAGCGGTCACAGAGATCATCGCAGCATCTTCACCTTCAGAAGACTGATGCCAATTACCCAGTTCTAGTGAGTAATCTGTGTTACCGTTGAGCTGGGTAACGGTAGTCAACTTTAATGGAAAGCGTTCAGTATCTTCTAACGTCGACTCAGCTTTTAAACTCAAAAGCCCATGAGTAACATGGCTATTGACAACAAATTCCGTTGGAAAGCCATCCAATTCGAGTTCTTTTGATAGGACGGGGTCATGTACTGTATAGCGTGTTGTCACCTCTGAAGATAAATATCCCCTATCATAAGAAATTACTTCCGCTTTCAATGATTCATTGGTTAAATGTGCAACACCGTCCTTAATAACATTTTGCCCAATTTGACCAACAGCCAAAGGCCAACATAATGCTAACGCAATTGCGCCACCAATAGCGCCATATTTTTTTAATTGATGCATGTTTTATCTTTACTCGAGTATTTATTACAGTTTACGCCAAAAAACTCTCTATTAAATCATAGCATTGGTGTTTTACCATATTATAAGTTTAACGATCCGCACGTTACACTCACTGGTACTAGTCTAGTCCACACGATCAAAAGGTGGGTCAATTCACTGTAAGGTTTTATGCCACCTCACACCACCCAATTGCAAAACACAATGTCCCCTTGCACCAGTTACACTCCCACTCAAAGTCCTAAGTTGATTTTAAAGATGGGTAATAAATCTCTTTTTAAAATTTATTTTGGTGTAAATTTTGCCTTTTGATATAAAGAGTGACAAAACAATGACATTTTAGTGGTGTCATACCACGAGAATGCATTATGATGTTATGGTATGACAGTGCTCAGTCGCAATAGACCGAGGAAATTAACAAGAAAAGGTTTTTCTTTCATATGCGCAATAAAATCTTAGCTGCTGCCATAGTGCTAGCATCCGCTCAAACTCTTGCAGAGACAGACCCAAACAGCCCCGCCGTAATGAGTAACTTTAGCTACGATTACATAGAAGCCAGAATTGGAGCAAGTCCTGTGACTTTCGGTACAGCTGTAAGTAAATCTGTCCACCCAAATGCTCACTTCATCGGTAGAATCGACTCTGAGTTCGAAGGAGATTATGATGCAGCTGCAGGTTTTGGCTTTCATGCTCCGATCAATAACTGGGCGGACTTTACTGGTGAAATGCTTTTCCGTGTAGTGGATTTTGACGGCAAAGAAGGTAAAGGTAGTGATACTGGTATGGAACTGAATGTGGGGGTTCGCCAGTGGCTGGGGCCTCAACTCGAAGTCGGTGGTAAAGCTGGTTACGTAAATATTGATAATGATGACGATTGGATTGGTTCTGCTTACGCTCGCTTTCATGCGACAGAGCTATTTTCTATCGGAGGTGAAGTTAGAATTAACGACTTCTATGGCGACCAGCTAATGTTTACGACACGTTTTAAATTCTAATGGTTGAAAGCCGAGTGAAACTCGGCTTTTCTTTACCTTCTCACTATTTAAATGCAACATGCGAGCAATTGACGCTTACGCGGTTCTTGAATCAACTTCCAGTGTACGCCATCTATTGCACCAGCAAACTTCCAAAGTAGCTTCACATCAACATCATTGCCATATGTGGCTTTCACCTTTGAGAACACTTTAGGAGCACCAAGCTCAACAAACGTATCTACGTCACCAATACCGGATTTTTTTACCATACGCTCTAGAGTTAGTTGCATATTCGGCAAGTCACGTAAACGACGACTGGCGGATGATTTTTTATGATGTCGCTGAGAAACAGAAAATTGCATTGATTGCCGGACAATATCGTCAAGCTTTGCACTTCTCGAAAGAAAAAGGCGCGTTATATCATAATAGTTCACCGTTGCTGTCGTCTGTTTTTTTACGTGACGGTATTTCATACACCCCAACTGCATCAATTGCCTGTCGAGTTGTTCCCCACCTCGAATAAACACTTGCCCAGAACTAATCAAGGCAAACATGGCATCTTGTTTAAAGAGGCCCAGCCCACCAAACATTGAACGCTTTTGGAAACTCCCGAACTTATTTACATACGAGATAAAGTTTTGCTCTGTCATATCCATGATCCTTTTAAACCAGAAAACCCCGATTATTTGACGATCACCAGATAGCAGCAGATGTAAGCGAAAAAATATACCTGTGTCAGAAAACCTCTAAGTTATGATTTGTTTTGACCTCTGACTCCAAGTCCATAAATGGTAGTTAACGATAAAAAATATGTCTATGCACAGATCACATCAATCCGGCTAGACTAGCTCTAAAGCGCGACTAAAATCACATAAAGTATCTTTCCATACTGAGTCAACATCAATATACACATATGCAAATCCATATTTTATATCAATGATTTGCATAATGATTACTATGCTAGGTAAAATATATATGGTAGAAGATAACGCTTAATTAGAATGAACCATCTGTCTTTTTTCTGGCTTCCCGAAAATGAGGAGCTCTTGATCAAAGGTATTGAGTCTGAATTCAATACCTTGGTAGAGCATGCCATTACATCTGGTAAAATCACATTACCTCCAATCCCTGAAGTCGTACTAAAAATACAAAGGCTCTGTACTAAAGATTGCACGACCGTATTTGATATCGCTGATTGTTTGTTTGAAGATCCTGGCCTTGCCGCTATCGTTATCAGAGTAGCAAACTCGGTGATTTTTAACCGTCGTAATATTACCTGTACTGACATTGTCACAGCCGTTTCACGTCTGGGAATCTTGAGAGTTCGCGACATAGTCACAGCCCAAGCAATAGAGCAACTTAAGCATTCCGTGAATTTAAGTCGCGGATGCAATCAAATGCTTATAAATAGCGCCAGCACTTCACGAGAGCTTGCTGCAACTATGGTGATGGTGGTAAAGGGTTTCAAAGAAATCTCTCCCAGTGATTATGAGTACCTAGAAACAGATAAGGCGTTGCTGACAGGGTTGCTAGCAGATATTGGGCTTTTCTGCATTGTTAGCGAATACCATACTTATCTAGAAAAAGGGAATTACCTAGATGAAGACATCGCATTTCAGGTATTTAACAACTTATGTACCAGTGCGAGCGAACTGGTATTAAAACAGTGGGGTTTTGACCACGATTTTATTGATGTTGCCAGTAACCAAGCCACTCAAATAAAGAATGTTAATGTCAGCTACCTCGATGTAGCCCGTATTGCTAATCATATTCTCATGTTCCGCCGTCAAGATGATCAAATCGATGAACATACTGTCGAATTTGATGTTACGGGAGCCGATATACTATACAAATTGAGTAATTTGAGTGATATTGAGTTTAAATCAAAAATCAATGAACTCATCAGCGCTAGCGGTTTATAAACTAGACTAGCCATTACTCAGGAATATCATGCCTACGGGAATGCTTTTTATTTTTGCCCCATTACTTGTGGGGTACCTTATTCAAACGTCAAATACCGCTTTTCTCTCCGGAGTTAATCGGACAACTAACTATTTAATTACTGTTATCTTGGCCTTGATGGGTTTGAGTCTGGCTTCACTCGATAATCTGGGTCAAAATCTACAGTTGATACTTCAGTATGTTGTTGTCTTCTCTGTATGTATTGGACTAAGCAACTTAGCGGCACTTCCAATCGTTGATAGACTCTTCCCAATTAGGGTTGAAAGCAAAAAAAATACCCTTTCACTTTCAACTATGGCTTTCGAGTCAATAAAGCTAATTCTCTTTGTTGGCATGGGTCTGGCTGCGGGTAGACTTCTATATATAGATCTAAGCTGGGTGGACATAGCAAGTGAATCTGTTTTATTCGTTCTTCTATTTCTGATTGGGATTCAACTCAGAAATAGTGGGCTCTCCTTACGTCAAATTTTGCTCAACAAGCAAGGCATGATCATCGCAGTCACTATAATTACAACTTCAATTTTAGGAGGAGTTGTCGCTGCAATGATACTTGACTTGGATCTTTATCAAGCACTCGCCATATCTTGTGGGTTTGGTTGGTATTCTTTATCAGGGATTCTCATGGGGGATGCTTTTGGACCAATATTTGGCGGAGCGTCATTTATGATTGAACTAGTTAGAGAACTCGTTGCCTTAGTTATGATTCCACTGGTTATACATTCACGACCTAGTGTGGCTATAGGTTACGCAGGAGCTACAGCAATGGATTTTACATTGCCAATTATTCAAAGTACTGGAGGCGTTCGCTGCGTACCGATTGCCATTGTCAGTGGATTCATTTTGAGCCTATTAGTACCTTTATTGATGCTGTTCTTTGTCTCTCTTGCAGAGCAGATCGCATGATTTTATCTTTCAGTTCATTATATTAATGACTCAGCCATGCTATACAATTTAATGAATCATATTGAGTGGCTTAATCATATATAACCTTAGAAAAAAGGAATAATTATGACACGTCTACTGATTGCATTGTTGTTAGGAGCAACCTCTACCATGGTTGCCGCAGCCGACAATGCATGTTTATCCAAGAAATACGATGCTTACATTGATGCTTCTCTTCATTGGTATGAAGATTTAGCCAAGCTAACTAGCGAACAATACCCCGACCTAAAAGAAGTCAGTGAATGGTTCTTAGAAGGTCGAAAAAACCATTTTGAGCTCAACAGAGCGGCTGTCCACTACTATTTAGAAAATGACCCTTCGAAGATTGCCGTAAACCAACCAGTCGAGTCTTGGCTCTTACTCGAGCAGAAAGATATTAAAACTTTATCGTCTCGCAGTGATGAATTAGGTCGACTGGCTCAAGTAACCTACAGTGATCGTCAATCAAAACCACATGATCAAAACTATGATCTTAGGTCTGCCTTTGCTGATTTGTTGAGTCATCCAACCAAAATTGATAGTGCACTTAAACGTTATAACCAAGCTATCAAAGACTTAGAAAGTATGTCATGTGAAACCTAATATAAATGTCACTGGTGAGAGTCATATCAAAGCAGTGACACTTCATATTGATATTGCCAGAAAAGTTCGAACAATTAACTCGGGACTTTAAACCGTTTTTCGTTTAGATTGGCGCGGCAACAGAGTGACAAGAGCAAAGTAGTTGTATGATTACCAAACATAAAACGGCTGACGTAAGCTTCGACAGTTTACTTAAAATATTTACTGTCCCTGAAGGGCCTGATTCAACACTGACTAAAATCGAAGAAAGGCTCTCGCAAAACCTTAATCAATTTTTACGTGAACATATTGTGGCAGAAGAGAAGCCCCTTAAAGAGATTGAAAAAGACTTCTCGTATTCCGCCATTCCAGAGAGTCCAGAGTTTGTCTCTGAGCATACTCAGCACCTCCTTGATACCTTAGTCTCGCACTCGGTTCATACCTCAGCACCAAGCTTTATCGGACATATGACATCAGCACTTCCCTATTTTTTGATGCCATTGTCAAAAATCATGATCGCTCTCAATCAAAACTTGGTGAAAATAGAAACATCCAAAGCGTTTACCCCGTTAGAGCGTCAAGTACTCGGCATGCTGCATCGATTGGTATACAACCAAAATGACGATTTCTACACAAAGTGGATGCACAGCGCACAACACTCACTAGGTGCTTTTTGCTCGGGTGGAACAATCGCAAACATCACTGCCCTTTGGGTTGCGAGAAACAATGCATTAAAAGCACAAGGAGAATTTCAGGGTGTAGAGAAAGAGGGGCTTTTCAGTGCGATGCAACACTATGGTTATCAAGGCCTTGCCATTCTAGTGTCAGAAAGAGGACATTACTCTCTGAAAAAGTCTGCCGATGTGCTAGGACTTGGCCAGCAAGGTTTAGTCGCGGTCAAAACCGACAATTACAATCGTATATGCCCACACGCATTGAACGAAAAAATTGTTGAGTTAAAGAAAAAAAATATCAAACCGTTTGCGGTTATAGGAGTAGCAGGAACCACAGAAACAGGATCGATTGACCCTTTACCTGAGATGGCCGAGATATGCCGTGAGCACGACTGCCATTTTCATATCGACGCAGCTTGGGGCGGCGCTACCCTAATGTCAAATAACTACCGTTACCTCTTACAAGGTGTGGAAGAAGCCGATTCAATTACCATCGATGCCCACAAACAGCTTTATGTTCCCATGGGGGCTGGAATGGTTCTCTTCAAGGATCCTAAAGCGATGAAATCTATTGAGCACCACGCTCAATATATACTTCGAAAAGGCTCAAAAGACCTAGGCAGTCATACCTTGGAAGGTTCTCGGTCTGGTATGGCGATGCTGGTTTACGCCGCAATGCATATTATTAGCCGCCCAGGTTATCAGCTGCTTATCGATGAGAGTATCGAAAAAGCCAAGTATTTTGCCAAACTAATACAAGCGCAAGATGATTTTGAGTTGATATCAGAACCAGAGCTTTGCTTACTGACCTATCGTTATATTCCCGCCGAAGTACGTGAGGCGCTTGAACTTGCTTCACCAGAGCGCAGAAAACACCTCAATGAGTTAATCAATGAACTGACTCAATTTATCCAAAAACGCCAACGAGAAACGGGAAAATCATTTGTTTCGAGAACACGTTTAAACCCGGCTCGCTGGGGTAAACTTAATACGATTGTGTTTCGCGTCGTTCTAGCCAATCCGCTTACGGGACACGATATTCTCAGTTCAGTACTAGAAGAGCAAAGATACATCGCTCAGCAAGCACCCAATTTGATGGCAAAAATCCTAGCAACATCTCAAACCATTGAAGCTAGTTGAAAATTTCTTTCTAAATAAGTGTAACTTGCCTACCATTGGACCTCTTTAAGAGAAGGTTTTTGCAAGGATAAAGACTATTTTATCTCTTTGAGACATATTTAGTTTGAGGCCTGTCATGTTTACACTTATCGAAGAGTGTAAATATTACAGTAAACCTTAAGCTTGGGTTTATACTGGGCCACATGGCGCTGGTTGGCAATTGTACGTAAGTAATGACGCCTTAAATTATCCAGCAAGTTGTTCTCTATACCTTTGTGAACACTATGAATACAATAGAAAAAATTCAGAAAAATCTAGAAAACTTCAGCAAATCGGAGCGCAAAGTTGCTGAAGTCATAATGGCATCTCCTCAAACTGCTATTCATTCTAGTATTGCTACTCTTGCAAAAATGGCCGACGTCAGTGAGCCGACAGTAAACCGCTTCTGTCGCCGCTTAGATACTAAAGGCTTCCCTGATTTCAAGCTGCATCTTGCACAAAGCCTTGCTAACGGCACTCCGTATGTAAATCGTAATGTTGAAGAAGATGATGGCCCAGATGCCTATACTCACAAAATCTTTGAGTCCACTATGGCCTGTTTGGATGTGGCAAAAAATAGCTTAGACTCAATGCAGATCAATCGAGCCGTCGATCTTCTCACTCAAGCCAAACGCATCTCTTTCTTTGGTTTAGGTGCATCTTCAGCGGTCGCCCGTGACGCACAAAATAAGTTTATTCGCTTTAATATTCCGATCACCTGTTTTGAAGATATAGTAATGCAGCGTATGAGCTGTATTAATTGTACGGATAACGATGTTATCGTGCTGATATCGCATACAGGCCGGACAAAGAGTCTGGTTGAGATTGCCAACCTCGCCCGCGAAAACGGAGCCACTGTTATTGCACTCACGGCTAAAGATTCTCCGCTGGATCAAGCCAGTTCTCTTTCCATTTCACTGAACGTACCTGAAGACACGGATGTGTACATGCCAATGGCAAGTCGCGTCGTGCAAATGACAGTAATTGATGTACTGGCAACAGGCTTCACGTTAAGGCGTGGTTCAGGCTTTAGAGACAACCTAAAACGGGTTAAAGAAGCGCTCAAGGATTCACGCTACGACAAATTGTCTCACTTCTAAACAAATAGGTTTACCCTATCGAAGCAACAGGTAAATGCCTCTTTATTTTCCAGCTCGATTCGGGCATAGTGGCGCCTATCAGAATAAAGGAGAATGACAATATGTTCGTAGTTATCTTTGGTCGTCCAGCTTGCCCTTACTGTGTTCGTGCAAAGGAACACGCTGAGACATTGAAAGCAAAACGTGATGACTTTAACTACCGTTATGTAGATATTCATGCAGAAGGCATTTCAAAAGCTGACCTTGAGAAAACTGTCGGAAAGCCAGTGGAAACTGTTCCACAAATCTTCATTGATGAGACTCATATCGGTGGCTGTGATGACTTTGAAGCGTATGCAAAAGAGCATTTAGGTCTGTTTGACGCTTAATCAGAATTTGTTGAAGCCGCTTAATATAGCGGCTTTTTTGTGCCCGTAATTTAATCCTATTGCAAAATATTTGGCACAAGTCAGTAAATCGTCAATTATACAAATTAACACTTATCATTTCTCTTTATTAAGTTACAATTTGCTCACTTAACCTATGGCACCGAAGTAAGAGCTGCCCTGTGAACATTGATGTTTTATCCCTGCTTGAGCAAAACCCTATTCTACTAATTTTTGTTGCACTCGCTATTGGCTTAGCCATAGGAAAAATTCGCTTTGGAAATCTCCAACTCGGCAATTCAATTGGTGTTTTGCTTACTTCATTAGTCATGGGACATCTGGGTTTTACATTCAATGCAGACGCATTGACCGTCGGGTTTATGTTATTTATCTACTGTGTTGGCATAGAGGCAGGTCCCAACTTCTTTGGTATCTTTTTTAGAGATGGTAAGCATTATTTCATTTTGAGTATGGTGGTCTTATCTAGCGCTATTTTTATCACCTACTTTGCCAGCCATAACCTAGGTCTTGATTTCGGACTCTCTGCCGGAATGATGGCTGGTGCACTTACGGCAACTCCTGTGCTGGTTGGTGCTCAAGATGCTCTCAACTCTGGCCTTGCCACCACGCCACATGCTATGGACTTTTCTGAGGTGATTGAAAACTTATCTGTGGGTTACGCTATGGCTTACCTAGTTGGTTTGATCAGCATGATTGCCTTTGCCAAATTGCTGCCAAAGCTTCAAAAGCAAAATTTGTCCGACTCTGCACAGCAGATAGCCCAAGAGCGAGGGCTGGGAAGTAATGGACAGCGTAAAGTTTATTTGCCCATCATTCGCGCCTACAGAGTTGGGCAAGAGCTCATTGACTGGAGCGATGGAAAAAACCTTCGCGAATTGGGTATCTACCGCCAAACTGGTTGCTATATCGAGCGTATTCGTCGCAATGGTATCCTTGCCCACCCAGATGGTGACGCCATCTTGCAGCAAGGTGATGAGATTGCACTGCTTGGATTCCCTGATAGCCACGCGAGACTCGATCCTAGCTTTCGTAATGGCAAGGAAGTATTCGACCGCAATCTTCTAGACTTGAGGATCGTTGAAGAAGAAATCGTGGTAAAAAGTGATGCCATGGCAGGTAAACGTCTCTCTGATCTGAACTTATCCGAATATGGCTGTTTCCTTAACAGAGTTGTTCGCGCACAAATAGAAATGCCAATGGATCTCGATATCGTACTGGCTAAAGGGGATGTCCTTCAGGTCAGTGGTGAGAAGAGCCGCGTACATGGATTAGCAGAGAAAATTGGGTTTATTTCCATCCATAGTCAGATGGCTGATCTTCTGGCATTTTGCAGCTTCTTTATCCTAGGGATTATGTTTGGATTGATCACCATGACTTTTGGTCAGGTGTCGTTTGGCTTAGGTAATGCCGTAGGCCTTCTCCTCTCAGGAATTTCGCTAGGTTTCTTACGAGCTAACCACCCAACTTTTGGTTACGTACCTCAAGGTGCTTTAAACATGGTCAAAGACTTAGGCCTAATGTTTTTTATGGTTGGGATAGGCCTGAGCGCAGGTGGGAAAATGTTTGAACACCTTGCCGAATTCGGCCCACAAGTGATTGGCCTTTCGTTATTGGTCAGCGTTGTTCCAGTAGCTCTTGCTTACCTCGTGGGCGCTTATATCCTAAAGATGAACAGAGCACTGCTATTTGGCGCCATCATAGGAGCTCGAACCTGCGCCCCAGCCATGGACATAGTCAATGACTATACTAAGTCAACTATTCCTGCGCTTGGCTATGCGGGCACATACGCGATTGCAAATATACTAATGACATTAGCTGGTACTGTACTGATTATATTGAGCTGAAGTTTCAGACATAAAAAAGCTTCCAATAGGAAGCTTTTTTATATTTAGCTAAGCGGCCTCAAATAGGCGAGAAATCGCTTTTCAGCCTGCTTAAAGCACCAAATAATGATAAAGGTCAGACACATATAGAAAAGGCCAGCAGTCAGAAACGACTCAAACGGTGCGTAGTAACGAGAATTAACAAGGCGAGCAGCACCAGTCAAATCCACTATGGTCACAATTCCAGCAACTGCGCTGCCATGAAGCATAAAGATCACTTCGTTACTGTATGCTGGTAGAGCACGGCGCAAAGCACTGGGTAGGATGATACGTCGATACGTCATCAATGTACTCATTCCATATGCTTTGGCCGCTTCTACTTCCCCTTTAGGTAGCCCATTTATCGCACCTCGAATTATTTCTGCGGTATAGGCAGAAGTATTAAGAACAAAAGCCACAAGAGCACAGAACCATGCATTTTCCCAAAGAGTGTCTTTGACAGGAAAAAACTGATCCATACCGTAATAAATGAGGTAAAGCTGAACTAATAGTGGAGTGCCACGAAAAAAGTAGATAAAAGCCCAACTCGGCCCTTTGAACAAGTAGTGAGTACTATTACGAGCGATACCTAATGGGATCGCAACAAATAGCCCAATAATAAGAGAAGCAGCCACCAGCCAAGTCGTGGTCCAGAGCCCCCCGAGATAGATTGGTAAACTTTCAATGATCAGTGAAAAATCCATCAACTACCTCGTATGGATACTGAATTTACGCTCAACAAGTTTGAGTAACCCCGTTGAGACACTGGTAAAAAATAGAAAGATGACAGCAACTGTCATGTAAAAGGTAAATGGCATCTTTGTCGAGCCAGCAGCTAGTGCGCTCATACGAACCATGTCTTCCAAACCAATAATCGAGACAAGTGCCGTGGTTTTAAGAAGCACCAGCCAGTTGTTTCCAAAACCTGGCAGAGCATGGCGAATCATTTGTGGCAGTAAAATACGACGAAAGGCGAGTGCTGAGCTCATGCCATATGCTTTGGCAGCTTCCAATTCCCCTCTATCGACCGCCATTATGGCCCCACGAAACGTTTCCGCCATATACGCACCGAAAATAAACCCAATGGTAAGAACACCTGCTATGAATGGACTTACATCGATATAGTCGGGTAAATATGAGGTCCACTCATGATTTGGGTCACTTGCAGTAAACCATTCATTTAACCATTCGTTGAACGAATACAAACTATTGTTGAGTAAGATTTGTCCGCCAAAGAATATTAACATCATTAATACAAGGTCAGGGATACCGCGAATAACAGTGGTGTATAACGTCGCAATCGCTCTCGCCCAGCGATAAGGTGCCATCTTTGCCAGAGCCCCCAGCATCCCTAGCACCATCGCAAGCAACAAAGAGAGTAGCGCAACTTCAATCGTCACTAGGGCCCCTTTCAATATAGAGGCTTCGTATCCTTGTAAATCCAACATAGGTAAGTTCCTAAGCTCTGGGGTTTAAATCATTGGTTAGTTTAAATAACAGCTAGAATGAAAAAGACCGCTGATCTACACCAGAAAGCACATCAGCGGACCTTTTAGACAAGATTATTGCCCGTACACATCGTAGTCAAAGTACTTAGCAGCAATCTTTTGGTATTCACCTTTTTCACGAAGTGACGCAATCGCTTCATCTAGCTTTTCAGTCAAATCTTTGTCTTGTTTACGTACTGCAATACCAAAACCTTCGCCAAACCACTTAGGATCTGTCAGTGAAGGCCCGACAAACTCGTACGCATCGCCACCAGCTTTGTTTAATACGCCTTCCTCAAGAGCAGAAGCATCGCCCAAAACAGCAACAACTCGACCATTTGCTAAGTCAAGATAAGCTTCATCAAACGAGCCGTAACGGACAATCTCCACTCTATCGCCATAATTATCAGTTAGATACTTATCGTGCGTAGTCGCTCTTTGTACTGCAATTTTTTGCCCATCTAGTTTATCGAAGTCCAGATTAGCCCCTTTCTTGGCAATGAATTTATTCGGTATAAGAGCATATTTTCCGGTAAAATCTACCTTCTTCTTGCGCTCTTCTGTAATCGACATAGCGGCAATGATTGCATCGTATTTACGAGCTAATAGTGATGGAATAATGCCATCCCAATCTTGTGCAACAATCTTACATTTCACCTGCATTTCATTACATAATGCATTGGCCATATCAACATCAAAGCCCTTCAAAGAGCCATCGGCTTCCGTCCAACTAAATGGAGGGTAAGCCCCTTCAATCCCAAAGCGAACCGTCTTCCATTCTTTCGCTTGAACAAGTCCTGTCACTGCGGTCGCAGCGAGAGCCGCTGCTACTAGCCACTTTTTCATTTCATACTCCTTTAAACATGATTTCTTAATATTTGCAGAATCTGTGGTACTGATTACAACAGACTCAGTAGATAGATGAGATAAATTGTTGTAAACGCTCTGAATCTGGGTTAGTGAAGAGCTTAGCAGGCTCACCCTGCTCTTCCACTAGACCTTGATGTAAGAACATGACATGGTTAGAAACATCGCGTGCAAATGCCATTTCGTGCGTTACAACTAGCATTGTCCTGCCCTCTTCAGCAAGATCTCGCATTACACCAAGAACTTCACCAACTAGCTCCGGATCAAGCGCTGAAGTAGGTTCATCAAACAGCATCACTTCAGGATCAACGGCAAGAGCTCTAGCTATTGCTGCCCGCTGCTGCTGGCCTCCAGAGAGGTGACCTGGGTAATAATCTTTCCGCTCATAAAGGCCGACTTTTTTCAGAAGTAGCTCTGCATTCTCTCTCGCTTGAGCTTTGGGCACACCAAGTACGTGTACTGGCGCTTCAATAACGTTGTCGAGCACCGTCATGTGCGACCAAAGATTAAACCCTTGAAACACCATAGCCAATCTGGAACGTATGCGCTGGACTTGTTTTTCACTTACAGGCACAGACTCGCCTTGACGATTGGTTTTCATTTGGATCAGCTCTCCGTTGACCCAAATTTCACCGTTAGTGGGCGTTTCTAAAAGATTTACACATCGTAGGAAAGTGCTTTTGCCTGAACCAGATGAACCAATGATAGAAATCACGTCACCTTTGTGAGCTTGAAGAGAAATTCCCTTTAGTACCTCATTATGGCCAAAGGTCTTATGCAGTTCCTTTATATTTAGCGCGGCTGCATCATTCATGCGCTCATTACTCCCTGTTTTATTATCGCTTATCCAAACAAAGAAGCTTGGCACTGAAAGGCTAAATTCAAGCCTTATCTCGCTACAAACTAGCACCGCACCGCTTAACATGCAACAAATCATTAACGACACAAAAATGAATTCATAATCAAATTAAATGTATTTAGATTCAAGTATTATGCAAATTAAATCCGTCAGACGCATAAAAATAAAAACATCAGAATCGTTAACCACCAAAAGAAATTAACATTTTTATAAAAAACCGGAACCATCTCAATAATTTAATCAATAGATAGACGAATTGCACAATTGGTTGCTGAACACCTCCCATCAGTTTGAAAGTCACTTTCATTTTTCAATTCTCAATTCTCAATTGCCTAAATCATCCTGATATGTAGTTAACTTTCATATCTATTTATAAGGTGATCTAAATCAATTCACCTCCCAATATTGCGGTTTACACTCACACAAAAGATAAAACTCTCAATAAGAGAGATCTTTCTCAACTGTTGGCCCGTTACTATTTATGGCCGCAGAAAAGTAGTTAAGCACATCTGTGTATCTACACAACTTGCTTCCTTAACTACAAACACTCTCTATGCTAAATATGAGGAATCTATGTCAGACGCAGTCAAAACATCGCATTCTGATTCGGATATCGAAGATAAAAGCTATCGTGATCTCCACCGTCCAGCCTCTCAGTTTAAGTGTCGCTCAGACTACTTAGACCACGAGCTACAAATAATGAAACCCAGACGTTTCGGCTTGAACTTACCCTTTCGAGATTTCAGGTTTGAACTTGAAGACCTTGTGCCCGCTCTAGCAGGAACACTAGGTATTATCGCCATGTATTCAGCGGTGATGATGTCTTGGGCTGAAGGACTCACCGCTGCTTGGGACCACGTCAACTTAGGCAAAAATTTTGCCATCGAGGTCTCAAGAGTTGAGATGCTTATTCCAGCGTTTTTATTCTGCATATTGGCTTCAGGAATAGTGAACCCCAAAGCAAACTTGGCAGGTAATCATGGCCCTATGATCCCACTGATAGGAACCATTGCAATCGCCGGTGCCCACCCTCTCGCCTTAGCCATTTTAATTGGTGTATTTGGCCTACTGCTCAGTTTCTTCAAAGGTGGTTCTAAATTGGTCAACCTAACTTCGGAGGGCACGGCGGGTGGCTTACTCATTTTTCTCGGTCTAACCGGTACCATGAGCCAGATTAACGCCATCCAAGACTGGGCGGTCGGACTTCAATCTCCATCTATTACCGCTGGCAGTATGGGTTATATAGGCTTAGTGGTGCTAGGCATTACTATTTCTTTATACGCGTTATTAGCAAAACTTAACAAACGATGGCTCGCGATACCTGTTTGCGCCTTTACCGGCTTAGCCGTTGCGTTAACACTTGGGGCTGGTTTTGACATAGAGTTTGTTACTGAACCGGGCCTGCCTAACCTAAACCCAGCTTATTGGTGGGGCAATACAGAACAAGGATGGATGCTTGGCCTTCCAAACGCCGAGCACTTTATCGCATCTTTGCCTTTTGCAATATTAGCTGTCGCTATGTGGTCACCGGATTTTCTTGGTCATCGAATTTTCCAAGAATTAAATTACCCTAAGAAAACCGAAAAAGTACTCATGGATGTTGATGACACTATGACTATGTGCTCGGTTCGTCAGATGGTCGGCACAGCAATAGGCGGTGGTAACATTACTTCGTCATGGGGAACGTATATGATCCCTGCTGCAATTGCCAAACGCCCAATCCCTGCTGGCTCAATTCTTCTGGGGCTGCTTGTAATGCTTATCGCGATTCTTGGGTTTCCAATGGATATCGCAGTATGGCCACCTGTTATGCGCGTCGCTCTGCTGGTGGGTGTATCTCTTCCACTTTTAGAGGCAGGCATGCAGATGGTCAAAGACTGCAAAGACTCACAAGCTGCCGGGATTTGTATATTTGGCTCTGCGATTGTCAACCCTGTTTTGGCTTGGGCACTGACCATGCTCCTAGATAATAATGGCCTAATTGGCGATAAAGAGCGGGCAAAGCGCCTATCCTTTGTCGATAAAATCATTATTCCGGTCGGCGTATTGGTTATCTGCTTAGCCGCCATGCTCGCAGTCGGCATGCTTGAAGGCCAATACGGTATTCAAGCTTGGCTTTAACACACTACCTTTTCAGGGCAACACTATTGTTGCCCTTATTTTTGTGTAAAAAGTTTATCATTTATTGATTTAGTTTAAGGTTTGCAGTTTTTTTTTAAATTATTGTAGATCTCGAAGGCAAACATCATTCACGAGTAGCAATATCTATGGTGACACTAGGTCTAGAAAACTTTAGCCCACTATACATATTGTTATTCAAAAATAGAGTGCCGTTCTTGTATTAGAACTCTGGTTGGCTCAACGGCCAGATAGTGCTCGTTTAAATTAATAAGGTAGGTATGTCATGGCAGAGCAATTTGCTAAAGCTTGGGAAGGTTTTGCTGAAGGTGATTGGCAAAATGAAGTCAATGTTCGTAATTTCATTCAAAAGAACTATACCCCTTATGAGGGCGACGAATCTTTTCTAGTATCAGAAGGGACTGAAGCAACAAATGCTTTGTGGTCCAAAGTCATGGAAGGAATTAAGAAGGAAAATGCAACCCATGCTCCTGTTGACTTTGATACGTCCGTCATTTCAACCATAACTTCACATCAAGCTGGCTACATCAACAAAGACTTAGAAACCATTGTTGGCCTACAAACTGAAGCCCCGCTAAAACGCGCCATCATTCCGAACGGTGGTATCCGCATGGTAGAAGGCTCGTGTAAAGCCTACGATCGCGAACTCGATCCTCAAGTTAAAAAGATATTTACTGAATACCGTAAGACACATAATGCAGGTGTTTTCGATATCTATACTCCTGACATTTTAAAATGTCGAAAATCCGGCGTGCTTACTGGTCTTCCTGATGCTTATGGTCGTGGACGTATTATCGGTGACTATCGCCGCGTCGCACTTTACGGTATCGACTACCTAATGAGAGATAAGTTGGCACAGTTTGCTTCGCTGCAAGAGCGTTTCGAAAACGGTGATGATTTACAAATGACGATGCAACTTCGCGAAGAAATCGCTGAGCAGCATCGTGCCCTTGGCCAAATGAAAAAGATGGCAGAGTCTTATGGCTTTGATATCTCTCGTCCGGCAGAAACAGCCCAAGAAGCGATTCAATGGACTTACTTTGGGTACTTAGCTGCGGTTAAATCACAAAACGGTGCAGCTATGTCCCTAGGTCGAACTTCTACCTTCCTAGATATCTACATTGAACGTGACATTGCTGCGGGCAAGATTGATGAAGTCAAAGCTCAGGAAATGATTGATCACTTTGTCATGAAGTTACGCATGGTACGTTTCCTTCGTACTCCTGAGTATGATGATCTGTTCTCTGGTGACCCTATCTGGGCAACAGAGTCTATGGGCGGTATGGGTCTAGATGGTCGCACACTGGTAACCAGAACTAACTTCCGTTTCCTCAATAGTTTATACACTATGGGTCCATCACCTGAGCCAAATATTACCGTACTTTGGTCTGAGCAATTACCTGATGGATTTAAACGATTCTGTGCCAAGGTTTCGATCGATACGTCTTCTATTCAGTACGAGAACGACGACCTGATGCGCCCGGACTTTGAGTCAGACGACTATGCTATTGCATGTTGCGTGTCACCTATGGTGATTGGTAAACACATGCAATTCTTTGGTGCTCGCGCCAACCTTGCAAAGACACTACTTTATGTGATCAATGGCGGTGTCGATGAAAAGCTTAAGGTCCAAGTTGGTCCAGAGATGCCTAAGGTGACAGACGAAGTTCTGAACTTTGACAGTATTTGGGAAAAACTAGACCTGTTTATGGACTGGCTTGCTAAGCAATACGTGACAGCGCTAAATAGCATTCATTTCATGCATGATAAGTATAGCTACGAAGCAGCACTCATGGCCCTTCATGACAGAGATGTTCGTCGCACTATGGCTTGTGGTATCGCAGGGTTATCTGTGGCGGCGGACTCATTATCTGCTATCAAATATGCCAAAGTAAAACCCGTTCGAGACGAAGACGGCATTGCCATTGACTTTGAAATCGAGGGTGACTATCCAAAATTTGGTAACAATGATGCTCGCGTGGATGACATTGCCTGTGAATTAGTCGAAGTGTTTATGAACAAAATTCGCTCACTAAAAACTTATCGCAACGCTATCCCGACTCAGTCTATCCTGACAATTACCTCTAATGTCGTATACGGCAAAAAGACAGGTAACACACCCGACGGACGCCGTGCTGGTGCACCCTTTGCTCCCGGTGCTAACCCAATGCACGGTAGAGATGAGAAAGGTGCTGTCGCTTCGCTAACGTCAGTAGGAAAACTGCCTTTTGCTCATGCAAAAGATGGCATTTCATATACTTTCTCAATCGTACCCAATGCTTTGGGTAAAGAAGAGGGGTCACAAAGAGCAAACTTGGCTGGTCTTATGGATGGTTATTTCCACCATGAAGCGGGGATTGAAGGCGGTCAGCACCTCAATGTTAATGTTTTGAACAGAGACACTCTTGAAGATGCGGTGAAACACCCAGAGAAATATCCGCAACTGACTATCCGCGTGTCAGGCTATGCCGTTCGTTTTAATTCTCTAACGGCTGAGCAACAGCAAGATGTCATAGCAAGGACGTTTACCGAGTCTTTGTAAACATTTGCTGACCCTATGACTTAAAGCCCCATTTAGGGGCTTTTTTACTCAACCAAATCATCCCAACTTCCTTGTTCTCTTTAACAAATAGGAGACACATTGCACAAATGTTTATCTCAATCATCGATTAATCCCGGCTATCCTGTACTATCAAGACTCTTAGTAAATTATGAGCAAGCCAATGAAAATCAAAAGTATTCTTTTTATCCCTCTCCTGCTGATTTCATCTCTCTGCCTTGCATCGGAAAAATCTACGTTGGCATTTACTATCGATAATGATGGCATTTTCGGTGTGGACAAAGATTACACTAGCGGGCTATTTCTGACCTATTCCACAGGTGCGATTACGCCTTATGCTATTTTCAGCCCTCTTAGCCTGTCATACTGGGGCGGTACATCATTAGATAAATTAGAATTTCTCATTGGCCACAAGATGTATACACCTTCAGATATAGAGGCCACAACCCCACAAATCAATGACCGTCCTTATGCCGGATACTTTCACGGCGAGTTTAACTACATCAGCTTACATCCGCAGCAAGCCCAAAGATTTAATCTAACCATAGGAGCTACGGGTGAAGATTCATTAGCAGAAGAGTCTCAAGACATCGTTCATGGCATTGTAGGATCGGACGAGCCCAGAGGGTGGGTTTATCAGGTTGATGAGGGATACGTCGGCAGTGTAGGGTATTTGACTCATATTAACCTATGGCGAGATAACGCAATAGCTAATACAGGCTGGGAAGTATCTAGTGTTTCAGAGGTCAATTTAGGCAACTTTCGTAGCGATATATCAACGGGATTGATGTTTCGTTGGGGAACAGATCTCGCTGGCAGTATGGGGGCAGCAAACATAGATAATGAAAATCCGTTCCGTGCTAGCATGCTCGGGGCTTCTAAGTCAGGATGGTTCGTGTATGGTGGTATTGAAGCAAGGTACAGGTTTAATGATGTTACTATTGAAGGTTATCGTCCCGGCGTAGATACCTATGCAAACCTAAATGGACATAACGCTAATGTTTATGATGTTACACTAAAAGAAGATCAAGCGACTGCTGTTGCTGGAATAGCTTGGTATAACGACCATTTTGGCGCCACTGCCACTGCCACTGTAAAAACACCAGATTATGAAGAATCAGATAAATCTATCTACAGCTCGGGCAGCTTATCACTATACGCTTTTTTCTAAATTGTAAATCTCTGGCAGTCACTATTTAGGCTGCCAGCCCTTTCCTCGACGACTTGGCTAACAGAACGTAATTGCTCATTGTTTTGTTCCAACTCTTTCATCGCACTAGAGATTTGAGTCATGCTATCAGCCATCGACTGACTGGTCGTCACCAATTCCTTGATTGAAGCAAAAATAACATCGGTCTGATGAGAGGCGTCATCCGCTTTTTCAGTAATGGTATGCATCGCCTGCATGGCCTCATGCCCCTTTTCTTGCCCTGTCTTCATCGAAGTTTCCGACCGACCCATATACTGAATTACCTCGGCACTCTCTTTCTTCATTGTGTCTATGGTCTCAGAAATCTCCGCCACTGCATCCACTGTTCTCACCGCAAGGCTGCGCACTTCATCAGCAACAACAGCAAAGCCACGTCCTTGTTCACCGGCCCTAGCTGCTTCTATCGCTGCATTCAATGCAAGTAAGTTAGTTTGCTCGGCAATACCGTTAATAATGTCCATAACAGAGTCAACTTTGGACGATGCTTCCTCTAGTTGCTGAATATGCCCCGCAGCAGAAGTTAGTATGCTACCCACTTCTTCTAAAGACCCTATTGCAGCTTCTATAATACGTGCTCCATTCTCTGCAGACTGAGTAGAACTATGGCTAATTTCAGCCACCAGCTCCAAAGATCCAGAGACTTCTTGGGTAGTGACACTGACCTCTTCAGTCGCAGAGGCCAGAAGCTCGGTTTGTCCTAGTACTTCTGATTGATGGTGTGCTAATAGATCTAACCCCTTATTCAATTCGGCCGCATTCCCTGATAGTGCTTCACTGCTCGCTTGCACCCCTGAGACGAGTTCACCCAAGTTCTCACATGTTTCATTTATGCTCGATGCCAGTCGATTAAACTCATCGTTGGGGTTTTTAGTAAGCGCCATACGCTTAGATAAGTCCCCTTCTGACAAATTATGCAGAATCTCTCGAGTCTTCGCTAACGAACGAGAAAGCGAGCTACTTTGCATGATAAAGATAGATATAGTGAACACTGCCAATACAATACACGCCACCAAAATTGACCATACCGTCTGACCTGAAGAGTTTTCCGCTGAAGATTGATACTCAGCGCTGATGTTACCAAGCTCACCAGTAGCAGCAGCAATAATGGTTTTAAGCTGCATTTTTGTAGAAACGAGTTGCTGCTCAACACTACCCAGTTGTTTTGAAAGCTCACTCACCCTTTTAAACGTAGCCTTATACTGTTCGATTTCTTTTTCGTAAAGGTCTAACATTGCATACACGTTGGACATGCTTTCAAATGCACCCATGGCGCGATTAAACAGCTTAAGGTTTTTCTCATTAGGTTGCAGCAAATAATTTTGTTGGGATTTCACCATTGCCTGAAAATCAGAATTGAGCGTCACCATGCCTGTCTCAGCAATTTTTTGTTCAATGATAGTGGCAAGTTGCTTAAGCTCTCCCAATTTCCCTTCTTCGATATTGAACCCCAGCTCCTGTTTGAGGCCTAACCAAGGGATTACCGCCGCTTCGAAATCACCAATACTCGTTGCTAGTTCACTCGCATAGCTCTCCAAACCTAGAGTGTTTAAGAAAGACAAGTCATTATTAACAGCGACAACGATATCCGAAATGTCCTCTTTCGCTTTTGCTACTTGAGAGCCTTGCAAATTGTCTAATTCACTACTCAGTGTGAGGATCTTGCTTTGAGTTTGGTATATCGAAATCGATCCAGACGATATATCACCACTGCGATGATACTGCTCGCTCATATAAGTCAGTCGAGAAGAAGTAAACACCGCTAGCGTAATAAAACCTATGGTTAGCACCATTAGAAACAAGGTGACTTTTTGTTTCTGAGAAAGCGCAAGTATATTCATAGAACATCCTTTTACATCAGTTGATGTATTCCAAACTTGCCTAGCCGACTTGTATGTATATAGTTAAAAAATTGCACATTACGTGATATTTTCTTTAACTATATATTAGTCTATGTAACGCTCTTTTTGTTAGCTACTAGAAACTTAGCTTGATCCCCTTAAAAACCTATATTACCCCTATTTTTTGTAATAAAATAACGAAAAATAAATCGCCAGAGAAGAGTCTATGTCAACGATTGGTCGTATCCATTCTTTCGAATCTTGTGGAACTGTTGATGGACCCGGAATTCGCTTTATCGTGTTTATGCAAGGGTGCTTAATGCGATGCATGTATTGTCACAATAGAGATACTTGGGATACCCACACTGGTAAAGAAATAACCGTTGAAGAAATCATCAAAGAAGCAAAGAGTTATCGCCATTTTATGAACGCGTCGGGTGGTGGTGTTACCTGCTCTGGTGGAGAAGCCATGCTACAACCAGAATTTGTGCGGGATTTTTTTCGTGCAGCTAAAGCTGAGGGTATTCACACTTGCCTAGATACAAACGGCTATATTCGTAAGCACAGCCAAGTTATAGATGAAGTGCTAGAAGCAACGGATCTCGTCATGCTAGACCTAAAGCATATCAATGACGAGGTACATCATGATTTTATTGGTGTCTCAAATAAACGTACGTTAGATTTCGCTCGGTATCTACAAAAGATTGGGCAAAAGACATGGGTACGATATGTAGTCGTACCGGGCTACACCGACAGCGCAGAGTATGCCCACCTTTTGGGACGATTCATCCAAGATATGAACAACGTAGAAAAAGTGGAACTACTACCCTATCACAAGTTAGGTGCCCACAAATGGGAGGCTTTAGGCTTAGAATACCCTCTTGAGGGTGTCGAACCACCATCCAAGCAAATAATGGATAATGTGGTATCAGTTATTGAACAATATCACTCTAACGTAAAATACTGATTCCAAAAAATCGTTATTTCATCAACAATGCCAGGACTATCTGGACTGGTAGTTTGAGTGAATTGCTTTGCAACTATCAGAACTGTATTGCCTAACTATTATTCTGCTCTCTATTAAGTGGGTGTGGAAGGATATTTCCTTACACTTAATACCTAAGTTGCGCCTTGAAATGAGTTTTCAACATGTTACATGTGGCGCTATCATTCTATTGGGCCTCTTATGGTCAGTTCAAGCCAGTGTAAAAGATAACCTAACCATTCATTTTTTAGCGCTCACCACTTTAACCCTTATGTATGGCTGGCGAAGTGCTTGTGGTCTAACCATTGTAATTTCAATATCACTTTGTTTTTTCGGTCAAATTAATCCTTATCAGTTACCCAGCTACATTGTTTTATCGGGCTTTATACCCATATTAATCAGTTACAGCGTTTTCTTGCTGAGCTACTCATATCTACCAAAAAATATTTTTGTGTTTATTTTTGTAGCAGGTTTCTTTAACGGCGCTTTCACTGGCAGCATGCATCTGTTAACGAATGCAGTTTATCTGCTATCTCTTGGCGCTTACGACTGGACGACCATATCAGATAACTACATGATATTTTTACCTTTACTTGCATTTCCTGAAGGGCTACTAAATGGTATGGCAGTTGCCATTTTAGTTGTTTTTAAGCCAGAGTGGCTGCGTGTCTTTTCCGACCGAGATTATATCTACAATCATTACCGAGATAAGTAGCCTGTAGAACGCTATAGATTCCCTACTTTTTCATAGAAAACATGTGTTGAGATCATATTTATATCATTACCTAATCGATAAGCTGGACGCAGTGCAAAATTTATCAGACTTTAAAGGAAAGATTATGGAAATGACCAACGCTCAGCGTTTGATTCTGTCAAACCAATATCAGCTGATGTCGCAGCTAGACCCAGAAAACAAAGCAAAGTATTCTCGGCTCAGGAATATAGTAGAGCGAGGCTATGCTCTTCATATGCGTGAGCTAGACAAGAACTTCGGCGCTCTCGACGAGCTAGAATGTCGGAAAACCATCGATGTGATGGAAATGTTCCATGCGATGCAAGAGTCATACAAAGGGCTAGCACAAGAAGCTCAAAGCAAGATTGAGCCAAGACGTCTTATCTTCCTTGGTTTTGATATGGCTACCGAGTCTGAGTACGTCCACTATGTTCGCTTTCTAGTTTCTTCAGAAGGTGCGTATCCAAGCTTTGATCAAACCCATCAGTTTAACGCTCAAATGCCAATGTTAGACAAATATCATCGAATGTTGGATGTTTGGCGTACATGTCCACGCCAGTATCACTTGTGTGATAATGAAATTACACGAATAATAAATTCATGAATCACAGAGCGCTGCCGCTCGGCAGCACTCCACCTCAACAAGCCCACTTTCGAACAATTTCAAAAACTAACAAATTCATCAATCAGTTCAGTACCACAAGACGAAGTTTACTGCGTCTCAATGACCTTACTTGAAGCAAGTGGTCAAACATCACAATTTGCAAATAAATACATATTTTTTAAGCAAAATTCTAAAAACCAACTACTCTTTACTATGAAGGGATTTGTTTTTTTCTATGCGGGTTGATTGTCTGTAAAGGCAGGTTCAGAGGGGAAGTCATTATGAGTATTTTCGACCATTACCAATCACGCTATGAAGCAGCCAAGGATGAAGAGTTATCCTTGCAAGATTTCTTGGCGCTTTGTAAAGATGATAAAAGTGCTTACGCGAACGCAGCGGAGCGCCTACTGATGGCTATTGGGGAACCAGAATTAATTGATACTGCGCAAGACCCTTGCCTAAGCAGAATTTTCTCTAACCGAGTAATATCTCGGTACGAAACGTTTAAAGACTTTTATGGCATGGAAGAAGCAATAGAGCAAATTGTTTCTTACCTAAAACATGCGGCTCAAGGTCTTGAAGAACGTAAGCAGATTATTTATCTACTTGGACCTGTAGGTGGTGGTAAATCATCACTAGCAGAAAAGCTAAAAGCACTCATGCAGCAAGTTCCAATTTATGTCCTATCAGCAAATGGGGAGCGAAGCCCTGTTAATGATCATCCGTTCTGCCTCTTTGATGTAACAGAAGATGGTGACCTATTAAAACGCGAGTACGATATTGAGAAACGCTATCTTCGCTCTATTATGTCGCCATGGGCAGCGAAAAGACTTCATGAGTTTGGCGGTGACATCACTAAATTTAAAGTGGTCAAGGTGCGGCCATCTATCTTGGATCAAGTCGCAATTGCCAAAACCGAACCTGGAGATGAAAATAACCAAGACATCTCCTCGCTGGTCGGAAAAGTCGATATTCGTCAGCTAGAGCACTACTCACAAGATGATCCAGATGCTTACAGCTATTCGGGTGCACTCTGCCGGGCAAACCAAGGGCTGATGGAGTTCGTGGAAATGTTCAAGGCACCAATCAAAGTGCTCCATCCTTTACTTACTGCGACTCAAGAAGGTAACTATAACGGTACAGAAGGCTTATCAGCACTTCCGTTCGACGGTATGATCCTTGCGCACTCCAATGAATCTGAGTGGCAAACCTTCCGTAACAACAAAAACAACGAAGCTTTCTTGGACCGCGTATACATCGTCAAAGTCCCCTACTGTCTTCGAGTTTCTGAAGAAATCAAAATTTACCAGAAACTGCTCGACCACTCAGAACTCTCGAAGGCCCCATGCTCTCCCAGCACACTAGAGTTGCTGTCTCAATTTAGCATTCTTTCGAGACTTAAGGATCCAGAGAACTCTTCGATTTTTTCCAAAATGCGCGTTTACGATGGAGAGACATTGAAAGATACGGATCCAAAAGCAAAAAGTTATCAAGAGTATCGAGACTTCGCTGGCGTAGACGAAGGTATGTCTGGCCTGTCAACGCGTTTTGCGTTCAAAATTCTTTCTCGCGTTTTCAACTTCGACCAAACTGAAGTTGCAGCGAATCCAGTTCATCTTTTCTATGTTATCGAGCAGCAAATTGAACGTGAGCAATTCCCGCAAGAAACCGCAGAGAAATACCTAGAGTTTCTCAAAGGGTATTTGGTGCCAAGATACGTTGAATTTATTGGTAAAGAAATTCAAACTGCGTACTTGGAGTCTTACTCAGAATATGGGCAGAATATCTTCGACAGATATGTCACCTATGCAGATTTCTGGATTCAAGATCAAGAGTATCGCGACCCCGAAACCGGACAACTGTTTGACCGTTCCGCTCTTAATAACGAGTTAGAAAAAATCGAAAAAACCGCAGGGATCAGTAATCCTAAAGATTTCCGCAACGAAATTGTTAACTTTGTACTTAGAGCGCGTGCAAGCAACAACGGGCAAAACCCAGTGTGGACCAGCTACGAGAAACTCCGCACCGTCATTGAGAAGAAGATGTTCTCAAACACAGAGGAATTACTACCCGTTATTTCCTTCAACGCCAAAACATCTTCTGAGGATCAGAAGAAACATGATGACTTCGTTGCTCGTATGATGGAGAAAGGTTATACCGAGAAACAGGTCCGCTTGTTATCAGAGTGGTACTTGCGAGTACGTAAATCGTCTTGATAGCTAGGAAGCGTTTCCTCTTCGAAAAAGAGGGATACGGCCAATGAATTAGCAGCCAGACTTGATCATCTGGCTGCGTATTGGATGTGAGAACATACTCTCATTGTGAGTGTGTAAGATACGAGGGATGACTCATGGCGCAATTTATTGACCGACGACTTAACGGCAAAAATAAAAGCGCGGTAAACCGCCAACGATTTTTGCGTCGTCATAAAGAACAAATCAAAGAATCCGTTGCAGACGCTGTCAACCGCCGATCAATTACCAATACAGAAACTGGCGAAGACGTTGCAATTCCTCACAAAGACATCAAAGAACCTATTTTCCATCAAGGCAAAGGGGGAGTTAAAGAACGCGTTCACCCCGGCAACGACCAGTTTATCACTGGTGACAAAATAGAACGTCCTAAAGGTGGAGGTCAAGGAGGTTCAGGCGAAGGGGACGCAAGCCCTGACGGTGAAGGCCAAGACGAATTTGTATTCCAAATATCCAAAGATGAATATCTAGATATTTTATTCGAAGACCTAGAACTTCCAAACTTGGAAAAAAACCAAATCAATAAAATAACGGAATGGAAAACACATAGAGCGGGTTATCAAACCGCAGGGGTGCCTGCAAATATAGCGATTGTGAAATCGCTGCAACAGTCTCTCGCACGCCGAACGGCAATGACGGCAGGCAAAAAACGCATGCTTAGAGAACTTGAGGAAGAGTTAGATCAAGTTAAAATGAGCGAACCAGCTCAGCTACTGGAGGAAAAGAGGCTCAAAAAGGAAATCAAGGACCTTCGCAAACGCATCGATACGGTCCCCTTCATCGACACTTTTGATCTTAGATTTAAAAACTACGAACGCAGGCCTATCCCTTCTAGCCAAGCGGTCATGTTCTGCTTGATGGATGTTTCAGGCTCCATGGATCAAGCTACCAAAGATATCGCCAAACGTTTTTATGTCCTGCTGTATCTCTTCTTAACTAGAACTTACGAAAACGTTGAAGTGGTATTCATTCGCCACCACACTCAAGCAAAAGAAGTGGATGAGCATGAGTTTTTCTATTCACAAGAAACCGGCGGCACCATAGTGTCTAGTGCATTGAAATTGATGAAAGAGATTGTCACAGACCGTTACCCAATCGGCGAGTGGAACATATACGCCGCACAAGCGTCAGATGGCGATAACTGGGCTGATGATTCACCTAGATGCCGTGAATTACTCACCAAGAACTTACTACCTAACTGCCAGTATTATTCGTATATAGAGATTACTCGCCGCTCTCATCAAACTCTGTGGCACGAGTATGAAAAATTGGAAGATGCTTTCGATAACTTTGCAATGAAAAATATTCGAAGCGTAGAGGATATTTTCCCCGTATTCCGAGAGCTTTTCAGAAAAGAAACGGCTTAGGGAGGCTATGATGGCAACGAAAACCAAAAAAGCGACTAAGAAAAAAACTCTGCCAGACGGCCCTGATTGGACCTTTGATATACTTGACCGTTATCATGCCGAGATTAAACGTGTAGCAGATCACTATCAGTTAGAGACCTATCCAAATCAAATCGAGGTCATCACTTCCGAGCAAATGATGGATGCTTACTCAAGCATCGGTATGCCGATTAATTACAATCACTGGTCGTTCGGTAAAAAATTCATTCAAACCGAGCAGGGCTACAAACATGGTCAAATGGGGCTAGCCTACGAAATCGTTATTAACTCAGATCCTTGTATTGCCTATTTAATGGAAGAAAATACCGTAACCATGCAAGCACTGGTAATGGCTCATGCATGTTATGGACATAATTCTTTCTTTAAGGGCAACTACTTGTTTCAAACCTGGACAGACGCTAGTTCCATCATCGATTATCTTTTGTTCGCTAAGAACTATATTGCGGAATGTGAGCAAAAGTATGGAGTTAAAGAAGTCGAAGAGTTACTGGACTCCTGCCACGCGTTGATGAACTTCGGGGTAGACCGCTACAAGCGTCCCGAGAAGATCTCGATTGCTGAAGAGAAGATGCGCCAAGAAGAGCGTGAGACTTATCTTCAATCTCAAGTTAACGATTTGTGGCGTACTGTACCCAAAGGTAAGGTAGAACAGGAGGAGTCTAAAATTCGTTTCCCCTCTGAACCACAAGAAAATATCCTCTACTTTATCGAAAAGCATGCGCCATTACTTGAGTCATGGCAGAGAGAAATTGTTCGTATTGTGCGTAAAATCAGTCAATATTTTTACCCACAGAAGCAAACTCAGGTTATGAATGAAGGCTGGGCTACATTCTGGCATTACACCATTCTCAATCATTTGTATGACGAAGGACTAGTCACTGATCGCTTCATCTTAGAATTTCTTCACAGCCATACCAGTGTGGTTGCACAGCCTGCATACAACAGCCCATATTTTAGTGGTATTAACCCTTATGCTCTGGGCTTTGCCATGTTCCGTGATATAAGAAGGATATGTGAAGAGCCGACAGATGAAGACAGAGAATGGTTTCCAGAACTCGTTGATACAGACTGGCTTGAAGCCGTACACTTTGCGATGAAAAACTTCAAAGATGAAAGTTTTATTAGTCAGTATTTATCACCTAAGTTAATGCGAGAGTTTAAGTTATTCGCGATAACTGATGATGATAGGAAGAACTACATTGAAGTCACCGCAATACACAATGACACTGGTTATCGAGATATTAGAGAAAAACTGGCAGGACAATATAACCTAAGTAGTCTTGAACCTAATATACAAGTCTTTAATGTCGATGTTCGAGGGGATAGGTCACTTACTCTGCAATACGTACCACATGATAGGATCCCTCTCGATGAGAGCTATGAAGAAGTCCTAAAACATCTTTATCGTTTATGGGGTTTTGATGTCATTTTGGAAGAAGTGAAAGAGTCAGGACGAAGAGAAATTCTGACAACTTGCCCTAAAAGAAACGAGTACGATGGACAAATATAATCCCCTTTAACGTATAACAAAAGAAGGGAGTGCACCTATGATGCACTCCCTTTTTCATTTCATCGTTCAATAAACATAGAAAAATAAAAGGACCTAAAGAAATAAAGCTAGATCGTTTGCACGATTCGGCGAACAGCCTCTAGATCTTCTGGTGTATCGACACCTGCTGGTGGGATCTGCTTAGCAATCTCTACATGAATTTTCTCACCATACCAGAGCACCCTAAGTTGCTCTAAGCTCTCAATTTTCTCTAACGCTGTTGGCTCCCAGTTAATATAGGTATTTATAAAACCAGCTCGATAAGCATAAATACCGATATGCCTCATTAATGGCTGAACTATCGCCTTATCAGCATTTGCAAAGTTATCACGATCCCAAGGGATAGTAGCTCGACTAAAATAAAGCGCATAACCTTCGCTATCTGTAACAACTTTGACTGAATTGGGATTAAAGACCTCATCCTGATGAGATATTTCCACCGCTAACGTTGCCATCGGAGCCTGACTATTCGCCAAATTATTCGCGACTTGAGCAATAGTCACTGGTGGGATCAAAGGCTCGTCACCCTGTACGTTAACAATCACTTGATTGTCATCTATACCCATATTTTGGATAACTTCAGCTAAGCGCTCCGTGCCTGACTGATGCTCAGTCGAAGTCATACACACTTTACCACCAAACGCTTTAACGGCTGTTTCTACTCGCTTATCGTCTGTTGCGACAATAACTGTATCTGCTCCCGACTGAGTCGCCTGCTCATACACCCACTGGATCATTGGTTTTCCAGCGATATCAGCGAGGGGTTTACCAGGTAAACGTGAGGAATCGTACCTAGCTGGAATGATAACTGTAAAGGCCACTACCTTCCCTCTTCCATACTCATTTGGCGAGCTTCTGGCTCTAATAAAACAGGGATACCTTCTTTTATTGGGTACGCCAAACGATCTAACTTACAAATCAATTCTTGTTTATCTTTATCAAATGTCAGTTTTCCTTTACAAACTGGACATGCAACAATCTCAAGCAGTCGATGGTCCATACTGTTCCTTAACCTCTTTAATTTTATTTATAATCTGCGCTTCATCTTGGTGACAGAATGTCGCTGTTACAGGGAGATACCACCAGTTTTCTTCGGCATAATCACTGCACTTCACCGCATCTTTTTCCGTCATGATTAGATGCTGCCCTTGAGATGCCAAAGTTTGTAACTCACAAGGGTCAAAGTCTTGGTGATCGGCAAATCCTTGAGTTAACACTGGCTGAGCACCTAAGCTTTTGAGCGTATCAAAAAAGCGGGGGGGATGACCGATACCGGCAATAGCAACAAGTGACTCCAACTGCCCAACAGGAGCCTTGAAGTTCGTTTTTAAATTAACCGCTAGGCTGGGTGTTAGACTCATCATCATTTCACCAGCTTTTGATTCACCACCATTAGCTACGATAAAGTCAACTTCTGATAATCGAGCGGTCGACTCTCGTAAAGGCCCTAATGGCATCAGATGCTCATTACCAAAACGGCGATGACCATCTACCACAACCAGCTCAATATCTCGCTCAAGAGCATAATGTTGTAGGCCATCATCTGTAATAATAATGTCTACACCCAAAGGTAACAGCGCTTTCACTGCATCACAGCGATTTGGAGAAACGGCAACCGGTGATCCAGTGCGCTGATAGATAAGCTTGGGTTCATCACCACAATGCTTGGTCGAAGTTTGCGCTTCAACCACTAAGGGATAATGAGGTGCCTTGGCACCATAACCACGTGATACTACTCCTGGCTTATATCCTTGAGCTTGAAGTTGCTCAATCAGCCAAATGACAACAGGTGTTTTTCCGTTTCCACCAACCGTAATATTCCCAACCACAATTACAGGGACAGGTGCTCGATAACTCGCCTTCTTTCCTGATAAAAAACCATGGCGTCGCCTTCGGCTAAAAAAACCAAAAAGTCGGCTAAGTGGCCAGAATAATGGCCACACTATATAAAAGAGAAGTGATTTGCCAAACCAGATTTTTTGAATCATGGTTTAACCACCAAACTGAATTCTATGCAACTGAGCATACGCTCCATCTTTTTCCAATAAGCTAGCGTGACTACCTCGTTCTATGATTTCACCTTCATCAACTACCAGAATTTCATCAGCACTTTCAATAGTTGATAACCGATGAGCAATAACGAGTACTGTCTTGTTCTTTTGTAACTCATCCAACGCAGATTGGATGGCTTTTTCAGACTCAGTATCTAATGCTGATGTTGCCTCATCCAAAATCAGAACAGGAGCATCTCGTAACAATGCTCTCGCGATTGCAATTCTCTGGCGTTGTCCACCTGAAAGACTAGCACCATTTTCACCAATTACCGTGTCAAGGCCATGTTCCATGTTTTCAATAAAATCCATGGCATAAGCTAGACGCGCTGCTTGCTCAATTTGTTCACGGCTATACTCCTGCGTTGCTGCATAGGCAATATTATTCGCAATTGTATCGTTAAAGAGATGCACATTCTGTGATACTAAAGCAAAATGATTACGCAGATTGGTCAGTTTATAATCTCGAACATCATGGCCATCAAGTTCAATGCATCCGGAGTCTACATCATAGAAACGTGTAAATAGGTTTGCTATGGTACTTTTTCCTGAACCAGACCTACCAACAAGTGCCACCGTTTTTCCTTGGGGTACTTCAAAGTTCACATTGCGCAGAGCAGGCGCATCTTTCCCATCGTAAGTAAACGTAACATTTTTTACCGCTAACTCGCCACGGGCTTTGTCAATCTCATACTTTCCTTTGTCTTGCTCGGTCTCTAGGTCCATGAGCTCAAATAAAGTCTGGCTCGCTGCCATACCACGCTGAAACTCCGAGGTCACATTGGTCAATGCTTTAAGAGGTCTCATCAAAGCAAACATAGCAGAAAATACGACCGTAAACGTACCAGGTGTCAGCTGCTCTTTGATTGAATCAACGCTGGCTAAGAATAGCACCACAACCAAAGCAATAGAGGCGATAGTTTGAATTACCGGATTGGCAATCGCTTGTGCAGCCACCAACTTCATTGACTGTTGGCGCATCTGATTACTCACTATATCAAAGCGCTCGCGCTCGACATCTTGACCACCATAGCTCAATACAACCTTGTGTCCCTTTAGCATTTGCTCAGCGGAAGCCGTTACATGCCCCATAGTATCTTGCATATTTTTGGATATTTTACGAAAACGTTTCGAAACGATACTAATGCCCCATGCAACAATGGGAGCAACAATAAAGAGAACAAGAGATAATTGCCAACTATACCAAAACATTAAGACAAGGAAGCCAATTATACTGGCTCCCTCTCGTACAATACTCACCAAAGCCCGACTTGTAGCACCAGCGACTTGCTCTGAATCATAAGTAATACGAGACAACAAACCTCCAGTGGACTCCTTGTCGAAATAGGAGACGGGCATATGCATAAACTGGCTAAAAATCCGACGACGCATTAGCATAACAACATTACCCGATACCCAGCTCAGGCAATAAGAAGAGACAAAACCACTCGCGCCTCTCAAAAGCATCATACCGAATATAATAAACGGCAGTACTCGAAGGAAATTGGACTCTGCATCACCAAAACCTTCATCAAGCAGAGGTTTCAATAATGACACCATATAGGTATCTGCCGCAGCATTAATAATAAGTGCAACAACAGCAACTGAAAGGCCCGCTTTGTAAAGGCGAATATAGGTCCAAAGGCGTTTAAAGGTTTGCCATGTTGTTTCATCTTGATTTGAAGACATAAAACAGCTTTATTTAAAAGTATTATGGGTGCTATTCTACCCCCTTACGTAGCATCTGCCTATACCAAGACCGCCCTTTCACCCTCCTTAATGGCTCGACCTGCCAACTGGAATCATAAAAGCTGATACTAATTTGCCCATAGCTCCCCGTATCTAACCAAGCTGAGCCTGATTTCCTGTATCGTTCAACGACCATTGGGGCAGGTAACTGCCATTTTCCAGTCTTGGCTGTTGAGGCAATGGCCAAGTCTGGACCAACCACTTTTATAAATTGAGTCGTTGACGACGTCCGACTACCATGATGAGGAACAATGATCACATCACCGCGTAATAGCCTAGGTTTCCTAATCAACATCCACTCTACAACGGCATCGATATCACCAGTCAGTAAAATTGACTGTTCACTATTTGATTGCGTGACTCTAACAACACACGAATGTGGGTTATAAGCTCTGGGCACAGCATTATTTGGCCATATAAACTCAATATCTAACGCTCCCCAAGTCATTTTTTGCCCAGCAAGGCACTCCTTACCATCCTTCAATACCTGACTACTTATTACCTGTTGAGGGCGCCATTGATCAATGAGCTCAGTCATTCCACCAACATGATCATTATCTGAATGGGACAAAATAAGACTCTTTATTTGGCGTACCCCGTGATAGTGAAGAAAAGGTGTAATCACTTGCTCTGCAATACTGCTTTCCTGCCAAGCGATCCCTGTATCATAAATAATCGCTTCTCCATCTTGTTGCATAACAACGGCCAGGCCATGGCCAACATCAAGTACAAAAACTTGCCATATCGGCTTAACTCGCCATTCGATTAAAACCGCTAACAGACATAGAAGAGATAAGATTCTCCCGTAATTGCTTAAGTAAGGTGCTAACAAACATAGCGAGAAAAGAAGGCATAACCAAGTCACTTGCTCGTTTGATAAAGCAAACCAAGTTTCTTCGGCAAAGCTCATCGCATATAATGCAGGTTGAATTAATAAGTCAGCCCAGCGCCAAAGAAAAGTAATGTTAGCCCCAATATCAAGGATAACTGCCACTAGGGACACGGGAACTACAAAACAACTAAACCATGCTACAAATACAAGATTGTAAATAAAACTACTTAAGCTAACGCCATGAAAAAAGATCGCTATTGCTGGCATCATACCCAGAATCAAAGCGCTCTGAAGTGTCACGGTTTTTTTCCAATAGGATATGTGAGCCCTTTTTTGCGTTGAAAAGATCAAAATCACAGCAACGGCCCACATAGTAAGCCACAAACTCATTGACGCTGTTGAAAAAGGGTCCAGAAATAATAAAAAGGAAAAAATGAGTAACCATTGATAACTTTTAGGCACTCGATTAGAAGACACTGATAAGACAGACACCAAGCAACAGGCAATGACCGCCCTTTGCGTTGGAATTGAAAAACCTGCGAGCCACGCGTAACAAACGCTACACAAGATCGCCACAACCATCGGAGTACTTCTCCAACGAAAAAAAATCCGAAAAAGCAGTTTGCCGACAAACCAACCAATACCGAACACAATCCCAATGTGCAACCCAGATATCGCAATTAGGTGACTGAGACCACTGGCTTTAAGTTGACGCTGTACCTCTGTAGATAATTCATCTCTTATACCAAAGGTCAAAGCCAGTATTATTCCTTTGCCCATCAAGGAATCTATTGAGTTTTTCACTTGACTGTACCAAGAAAAACGCACAGACCCTGAATTTATAATCCAATAGCTATAGTCAGCTAATACACTGCCTCGGCCTACAACGCCCTGCTGCAACGCAAATTTCTCAGCATCAAACCCGACATCATTAAGGTATCCAGTTATGGGCTTTAGTTTGATTTTTGCTCGGATTTTGTCATTAGAAACAAGAAGGATAGGTGACACTAACCATATGCTGGGTCTAAGAGGGCCTAAAATAGACTTTCCGTTAATAGCAGTGACAGTTACTTTACCGTGAAAACCGTGATTTATTTGCTTAAAAAAGCTGTCAACCTCGGCATTTATGGTAATATTTGGACCATCTTGGAAAAGCATCTCTTGCTGAGAGTACACACAATTAATGCGTATTATGAGTATTAAGCAAGCAATGAGTAATCCAACACACCATTTTAGCAATTTTAACCTTATACTGAGTATCAGAATCAATACACAGGGAAACACCCATGGCCATGATGGCGCGGTCCACCAAAACTGGGCGGTCGAGATAAGGAAACAAAACGAAATGAGTGTCCAGTAATTTAAAAAGAGAGTCATATTTCCCTATGCCAAGAAAACTCATAAAACGTTTTATGCCTGACCATGAAGTCATAAAACGCCAGAAAGCATTGAAAATTTTTGGTAACGTGCTTTACAATCCTAACCTCTGGTGCCTAAATCGTCGTTCAGCTTCAGGGGCGTTCGCCGTTGGTTTGTTTATGGCTTTCGTACCATTACCAAGCCAAATGATTATGTCAGCTGGCTTAGCGATTGTATGTGGTGTTAATCTTCCTCTGTCTGTCGCACTTGTTTGGGTAAGCAACCCTATAACTATGCCCGTACTGTTTTACTTTGCTTATAAAGTCGGCGCTGTGGTTATGCATACCTCTCCGCAACCCTTTCATTTCGAGTTATCGTGGGACTTTATCATGCAGCAAATGAGTACCATTGGTCCTCCTTTCATACTCGGCTGCATGATTTGTGGCATTGTCTCAGCCATTGCTGGATACTTCGGTATCAAAGCACTTTGGCGCTATTCTGTTGTGAGAAGCTGGCAGCAAAGAAAAATCAGATTAGGTAGGTTACTAAAGAAAGGAAAGCGCAAAGATTAGGTTTTCGATGAATGGTTAAATTTGGTAAAACTGACATGTCATACAAAGATTAAAGGGCCCAAATGGCCCTTTAATCTTTGTGTTTTTATTTAGAACTTAGGACTAAAGCTGGGTTAAGTTTAGATGCACGAGAAGCCGGATACCAAGTCGCAAGTAAACTTAAGATAATCGCCGTTCCTGACACAAGAGCTATGTCTGTCCAGACAATTTGTGAGGGCAGAAAATCAACAAAGTAAATATCCCCAGAGAGAAATTGATGGCCAATTGCTTTTTCCAGTAGTTTGATGAGGTAAGTCAAATTCGCTGCGACTAGAACACCGAATACGCTACCGATAACACTACCTAGGACACCAGAAAAAACGCCTTGCCAAATAAAAATTCGCTTCATCAAGCCATCCGTCGCCCCCATTGTTCTTAATATCGCAATTTCTCCCGCGCGATCTTTTACCGCCATCATGAGCGTCGATACAATGTTAAAGCTAGCGACACCGATTACGAGGACCATAACAAGATACATTATCGTCCTAACAAGTTGAATGTCTCTATACAAGAAGCCATATTCTTGTTGCCAACTACGCAGATACACATAAACATCTAAGGTATTGCCTGCTTCACGCACAATTTGTGTTGCATTAAGAACATCAGAAACTTTCAAGGACACACCGGTAACAGCACCAGTAAGCTGAGCGTATTTCTGAGCATCTTCTAAAGGCACAATTGCAAGGTTATGGTCAATCTGCCCGTTGAGTTTAAGCAAACCAGCAACCTTAAGTCGAACTCGCTTTGGCGCTTGTACTCGATTAGTGGAACCTGAAGTCGGGATCATAAGAGTAAGATAATCACCTTCTGACACTCCTAAATATGTCGCGACTCCTTGACCCAGAATCACCTGTTGTTTGCCAGGCATAAAGTCTTGCCATGCCTTGTCATCCACATAGCGATTGATGCTAGACACCTTAGATTCCAACTCTGCGTCCACTCCACGAACTTCAAGCGCCTTAACCTTATTACCTTTTTCAGCTAACGCCGTAATAGTTACATAGGGAGCTGCCGCTTCAATTTTGGGGTGCTTTTCAGCTTGCTGCACCACAGATTGCCAATCGAAGATAGGTCCTCTCACTCCTTCAAACTCACCATGAGCAATGACTGATAGAACGCGATCCTTGAGTTCTCTCTCAAAACCATTCATTGCCGACAGTCCTATGATAATGACCGCGACGCCAACAGTAATGCCGATAGTGGAAGACAATGAAATAAACGACACCATTTTATTTCTCTGCTTGGCTCGGCTAAAACGGCTACCAATTAATAGTGATAATGAAGAAAACACACTAGACTCCCTCGACATCAAGCAGCAAACCATCTTGCATGTGTAACTGCTTATCCATTTTTGCAGCTAACTCGCCATCATGAGTCACCACCAGAAATGCCGTTCCTGATTCTTGGTTTAACTCGCGCATTAAATCGTAAATTGACAGCGCCGTTTGGTAATCGAGATTGCCAGTTGGTTCGTCAGCAAGCACCAAAGAGGGGTTGTTAACAAGCGCACGGGCTATCGCAACGCGCTGGCGCTCTCCCCCAGACAACTCGGAAGGCCGATGGCCCAAGCGGTGAGTTAATCCAACTTTGCCAAGTAAAGCTTTAGCGGCCTGTTTGGCTTTGGTTGATTTTTCTCCGCCAATCAAAAGCGGCATGGCGACATTTTCTAGCGCGCTAAAATCGGCCAAAAGATGGTGAAATTGATATACAAAGCCAAGATGCTGATTACGAAGCCTAGCTTGCTTATTCGAACTTAAAGACGCGACGTTCTGCCCAAGAATACTTACCTCTCCTTCTGTTGCGTCATCAAGTGTCCCCAGAATATGCAGCAAGGTACTTTTACCCGACCCTGATGAGCCAATGATCGAAGCCAGTTCACCTTTTTGTAACTCAAAGCTAACTCCTTTGAGGACTTGAGTGTCAATCGATCCTTCTCGGTATGTTTTACAAATATTATGACATTGAAGGAGGTTATTCATATCTCAAAGCCTCAGCAGGTTTAATAGAAGATGCACGATAAGAAGGGAAAAGCGTCGCCAATAAACTCAAAGCAATGGCCATTACGATCACAGTTCCGATTTGGAAAGGGTTTACTAATACAGGCAGTTGACCCCCAACGGAAAGCAAAGCAACACCAGCACTGTCGAGTATAGAGTTGAGGTTAGTGGCCAACAAAACACCCAGTCCACCACCAATGATTGATCCAAGAACACCGCTGCTCGCCCCTTGAACCATGAAAACACCTATCAGCTCAGCCTTTGTCATACCTTGAGTCTTCAATATGGCTACTTCAGCTTGCTTTTCCATTACCACCATAATAAGAGCAGATATAATGTTAAACGCAGCAACGCCAATAATAAGGCCAAGCATCAAACCCATCATATTTTTTTCCATTCGAACCGCTTGGAACAACTCACCACGTTGGTCTCGCCAATCTTGCCATTTCCAGCCATCTGGCAAGGCTTTACTTCCTAGATCGCTGACAACAAAAGGATCATCGAAGAATAATCGCCAACCTGTGATTGTGTTTTTTGGCAATCGAAGCAAACGAGCTGCATCATCTATGTGAGTTACTATTAGCTGGGAGTCGACGTCAGAGCCTGTATTATAAATACCAGCCACGGTGAAGATTCGTTGACTTGGAATGCGACCAAGTGGAGTAAACTGACTAGCACTTGTGACCATAAGACGCACTTTGTCGCCAACCGAAGCTTTCAACCCTCTCGCCAAACTTTGGCCAATCAAAACTTGGTATTGCCCCGATTGCAAAGAGGTGAGTCTGCCAGCCACCAAGAAAGATTCTATCGGATCGTGGTCATTAGGTTTTACGCCTATCAGCAAGCCCGCAGATAGCGTGCTGGCACTTTGAATAACCGCTTCTCCTTGAACAATAGGTTCTGGTAAAGCTGAACTCGGCAATTGATCAAGAAAGTTAGGGGGGGAAGTGTTCGGTGTTTTTCCGTCAGCATAAGACACTATCGCTTGGGGTAAAACGCCCAAGATGCGGCCTTTCAATTGCGCTTCAAAGCCGTTCATTACCGAAAGTACCGTCACCAGAGACATTACTCCTATGGTGATGCCCGCCGTCGACATATAGGAAACAAAACGGCTGAACCTATCACCCGAGCGTCCACGCAAATAACGAAGACCAATAAAGGCAGATACAGGATGGAACATAGTTATAACCAAAAACGTTTGATAGCCATTACTGTAACGATTTATCGCCCTAGGTTGTAGTCCTTATTCGCTAAAATGGCGTCAAATCATGCACGAAACAATGAGATATCTTGATTAGTTGCTGCTTATGACGATAATCAAGACATAGCTTTAAGGAATTTGCGTATGTCTGAGCAAGAATATTTTACCGTACATCATAAAATGTCCGTTAACGTCGAACCTTTACCCAGCACTGAGGTTTTACCTAGTTATGAGCAGTTCGAACGTGAAATTCCTGCCCCTTTTCTTGTCGCGAGTGAATTCAGTCATCTCGATATTTTAAACGATCATGCTCGAGCCGAAATGAAAAGTATTGATTTCAAATACGTGATTGATTTACTTGATGCGCAAAACTCAAAGCTTAATTTGCTCTTGACCTTTATGCTTTCTCAGCAAGACAACGAACAGTATCGCTATCAAACCTTGTCTTTTGGTGCCAGCAAATTCTGCTATAGTGCCGATTCTGCTTTGTCTGTGGGGACAAAAGTTAGGGTTAAGATGTTTATTGAGCACCCTGCAACCGCCGTTTACTGTTATGGACACGTTGAAAGTAACGACAAAGATGGTGATGATTTCCTAATCACGATAAAATATGATTTACTGCGTGACCAAGACGAAGATCTTTTGATAAAAGCAGCACTCTATCAGCAACAGAAATTACTCCGTCAGCGCTCAAGAGATCGCGACAAAAAATAATCTTACTATGCCTATTACATCACTTTTCAATCTGGCCAGTTCATCTGGAGCCGGAGACAAAAAACAGGTCGGCAATTTGCAAGGTGCTAGCCTAGCACTTGCGGTTGCTGAACTCGCTAACCAGCATGATAGCCATACCTTATTGGCTGTCGCGGATCCACAAACGGCCCTTAAGCTGTTACAAGAAGTAGAACAATTCACCGATCAAGAAGTGTCACTGTTTCCAGATTGGGAAACGCTTCCTTACGATAGTTTCTCACCCCATCAGGAAATTATTTCTGATCGCATTGCCCGTTTGTATCGCCTTCCCACCCAAAATACGGGTATCACTATTGTGCCAATCAGCACATTATTGCAAAAACAGTCTCCTCGAGACTTCTTAATGCAGCATACCTTGATGGTAAAAGTCGGCGACCGCTATTCTTTAGAAAAGCTGCGCATTCAGCTTGAAAAGTCCGGCTATCGTCATGTGGACCAAGTGTTCGGTCCCGGAGAATACGCAAGTAGAGGCTCGATTCTTGACCTTTTCCCAATGGGTTCTAATGACCCATTTCGGATTGATTTTTTTGATGACGAAATCGATACGATACGCACTTTTGATCCTGAAAATCAGCGCTCTATTGAAGATGTCAAAGACATCTGTTTGCTCCCTGCTCATGAGTTTCCTACTTCGGAAGGCGCAATTGAAGACTTTCGTATCCGCTGGCGCCAACGCTTTGATACCAGGAGAGAGCCCGAATCTGTTTATGTCCAAGTTTCAAAAGGGATCTGGCCTGCTGGGATAGAATACTGGCAGCCTCTATTTTTCGAGCACACCGAAACCTTGTTCGACTATATCGCAGATGACAGTCAACTGATCACCGTCGGCGATTTAGAAGGCGCAATAGATCATTTCCTATCAGATACAGAATATCGATATGAGCAGCGTAAAATCGATCCATTACGCCCCCTACTTCCACCTTCAGAGCTGTGGCTTAAGAAAGATGAGTTGTTTAGTCACTTCAAGACCTTGCATCAGGTGCATTTATCAACCGATGCCATCGTAGAAAAGCAGGGCCGGATAAACCCAGCGATTCAAGCTTTACCTGAACTTGCTGCCCAGCATCAAAACAAAGAACCCTTAGCCGCACTGCGTCAGTTCAGTGAATCTTTCGCTGGTAAGATCGTCTTTTCTGTCGAATCCGAAGGCCGCAGAGAAGCTTTGTTGGAGCTTTTACAGCGCATCAAACTCCGCCCTGTTGAGTTTGATAGCTTTTCTTCAGCAATACAGGCTGACAGTAAATTCGCCTTAGTCCTTGGCGCGGCAGAACATGGGTTTCTGTTTGGCGATCAACAACTGGCGCTGGTATGCGAAAGTGACTTATTAGGCGATAGAGTGATTCAACGTCGCCGAAAAGATCGCAAAACCACCAATAGCGATGCTGTTATTCGTAACCTTGCAGAGCTCAAATCAGGTCAACCCGTTGTCCATATCGATCATGGAATTGGGCGTTATATCGGTTTGCAAACGCTTGAAGCCGGTGGATTAAAAACCGAATACGTCACCTTAGAATATCAAAACGAGGCAAAACTCTATGTGCCAGTAGCGTCTCTGAATTTGATCAGTCGCTATTCTGGAGGCGCTGAAGAATCGGCTCCTTTACATAAGTTAGGTGGAGAAGCTTGGGCTAAAGCTCGGCGCCGCGCCGCTGAAAAAGTGCGTGATGTTGCCGCAGAGCTGCTCGATGTCTACGCCAAACGCGAATTAAAGCCAGGGTATAAATTTGCGCTCGATCGCGACCAATACGCCACATTTAAGGCCGGTTTCCCGTTTGAGGAAACCGACGACCAGTCCATGGCAATCAACGCCGTGATGTCGGACATGTGCCAAGCCAAAGCAATGGATCGCCTCGTGTGTGGTGATGTCGGCTTTGGTAAAACAGAAGTTGCCATGCGAGCTGCGTTTGTCGCCACAGACAATGGCAAGCAGGTGGCGGTTTTAGTCCCTACCACACTGCTTGCCCAGCAGCATTTTGAAAACTTTAGAGATCGTTTTGCCAATCTACCAATTCGGGTCGAAGTGCTCTCTCGTTTTAAAACTGCTAAAGAGCAAAAACAAGTCCTTCAAGATATTGAAGCAGGTAAAGTAGACTTAGTGGTCGGAACCCATAAGCTTTTATCCGATGACATTAAGTTTAAAGATCTCGGCCTTCTCATTGTTGATGAAGAACATCGCTTTGGTGTTCGTCAAAAAGAGAAAATGAAGGCAATGCGAGCAGATGTCGACATACTGACCCTCACCGCAACGCCAATTCCTCGAACACTGAACATGGCGATGAGTGGCATGCGTGATTTGTCTATCATAGCCACACCTCCAGCCAGACGCTTAGCGATCAAAACTTTTGTTCGACAGCACGACACTGCTGTTGTTAGAGAGGCGGTTCTGCGTGAAATTATGCGTGGCGGCCAAGTTTACTTTTTACATAATCAAGTCGAAACCATTGAAAAAGTGGCGGCCGATCTAGAAAAGTTAATCCCAGAAGCGCGGGTCACTGTCGCTCATGGTCAAATGCGCGAGCGCGAGCTTGAGCGGATCATGAATGATTTCTACCATCAGCGTTTTAACCTCTTAGTGTGCACCACCATTATTGAAACTGGTATCGATGTCCCAACAGCCAATACCATCATAATGGATAGAGCTGATAACCTCGGGCTGGCTCAATTACATCAATTGCGCGGCCGAGTTGGACGTTCACACCATCAAGCATATGCCTACTTACTCACCCCCCATCCAAAGGCCATGACCAAAGATGCGATCAAACGCTTGGATGCCATCGCCTCACTGGAAGACTTAGGAGCGGGCTTTACGCTCGCGACACACGACCTAGAAATCCGTGGTGCGGGAGAATTGCTTGGTGATGAACAAAGTGGTCAAATCCAGTCTGTTGGCTTTACCCTTTACATGGAAATGCTTGAGCAAGCGGTTGAAGCACTTAAAGACGGAAAAGAGCCTTCTCTGGATGAGCTGTTGCGAGAGCAAACGGAAGTGGAGATGCGCCTGCCTGCTTTGCTTCCTGACGACTACATCCCAGATGTTAATACACGTTTATCTATGTACAAACAGATAGCAAGTGTCTCTGAACCCGCAGAATTGGAAGATCTCAAAATTGAGTTAATTGACCGCTTTGGTCTTTTACCTGACGCAACCAAAAACTTACTCTCAGTGTCTGAAATCAAACTTGAGGCAGGCAGCCTGAAAGTGAAGAAAGTTGAAGCCCATGATAAAGGTGGATTCATTGAGTTCTATCCGGATGCTGACATTAATCCGACTTATTTAGTTAAACTATTGCAATCACAACCACAAAAATTCGCAATGGAAGGCCCAACTAAGTTTAAGTTTACGGTACCATTAGTGGACAGACGTAAGCGGATTCAATTTGTCGGTGATATGTTGGGAGAATTCCGCCATAACCTTCTACCACAAGCCTGATGAGTTCAGGCTTAACTAATTCAAGGTGATCGCACCTTATTTTGGAGTTGCAATGAAAAAGCTGATCCCACTACTACTTCTCGTTGTCGCTATGCCTTCATGGGCACAGCGTCAATTTGATATAGAAGTGATCATTTTTAAACGCGCATTAAATCCGGAGCAAACTGCCGAGTCTTGGCCAGATTCTCTTCCTGAGCTATCAATGGATAATGTCGGCTATTTGAATGATACCAATTATCGTAATCGAAAAGGGGTCACTCGTTTACCGGCTTCATCATACAAACTGACTCCTCAAGTGAAGAAATTAAGAAATCATGCTGGCTTTGAGGTTCTCACCCATATGGCTTGGCGACAAGGAGACGGTAATCGCTATCGTGCACCTACCTTCCGTATTAAGGCAGGGCGAGATTTCTCTGGACAATTTAACTCCGATGGCAGCCCTAAAGGTGCAAACACAGGAACCGAAGTCATTGATGGCGTCACTGAAGAAAATATTTCTCGGCCTTTGTATGAGCTTGACGGCAAGTTACAAATCTACGTTGAGCACTATCTTTATGCGGATGTTCAGCTTGATCTCAAGCAGTCCACGACTCGTGAAGTGAAACTGGAAGATAACCCACTGGTGTTTACTGAGATCAGTAACCTAGAAGGCGATGACACTGTGCAAGCGGGTATGATGGAAAACATCACGCCGACGATTCATACCGAGCAGTTTCTTAAAAGCTACCGCATGGATCAAAAGAGACGTATGCGCAGCACTGAAACTCACTTTTTGGATCACCCATTACTTGGGGTCATCATTCAAGTAAGACGCGTACCTGAGTGATTATTGTACACTTAACCTGCTGTTTGTTCATCTAAAAGGGTGTTATGAAACCAGACTATCAGATTATTACCGCCAGATTGGTTTTAAAATTGATGCCTCAAGAAGATGACGAGCAACTCACTCAGTGTGTCCTCTCCTCGCCCGGTTTACACCGATGGATAGACTGGTGTCATCCGGCTTTTTCATTCGATGATGCACAAAAGTTTATTCTCGCCACTCGCCTCAATTGGGTAAAATCCGAAGCCTATGGATTTGGTCTTTACACCCGTAAAGACCATACCTTTATCGGCATGGTTGCAGTCAATGAGCTTTACCACACTTTCAATATGGCCAGCATAGGCTACTGGCTTGGCGATGCTTATCAAAAGCAAGGTTACGCAAAGGAAGCGGTAGACGCATTGGTTGAGTTTTGCTTTTCAATTCTCAAGGTCACTCGCATCGAAATCGTATGCGACCCCGATAATGTGCCAAGCCAAAAGCTTGCCGAGTCATGTGGGGCGCGTTTTGAAGTCAGCGCGCCTAATCGATACATCTATAATGGATTACCCAAACAGGGCTTGGTTTACGCTATCCTTCCACCAGAATCTTAACTGCCGCAAGGAAAAATGACCCAAAGAGCACTTTCTTCAAGTCATTAGTGAGTCCATCGTTTATTTTATCGAGTTCTGTTTTGATTGATGCCCTAAAATATAGGCTAGTGCTTTGTCAGCATCGACCAACCCTAGCCCTGTATTGGATGCTCCCAAGTCAGAAGCACGAGTACTTATCTTAAGTGCTTGAGTGATCTTGCTGGCTGCATTGGGCATTTGTTGAGGATGATGTTCTCGATAAGCCTGCCATAATAATGCACTTATCGCCGCGAGTTGCGGCGCTGCAAAAGAGCTGCCTGATTCAAAGTTGCCTGTCGACCAAGTATAAACTGCATCAGCGGGTGTGCTGAGACTTGTCGATACAGCCAAAGCGTTATCGCCCGGAATCGTTGCGCTTAATGCGATTTGATGAGAAAAAGTGTCTAGATTGATGACCAGCAACAGGTTATCGTTATCGGTATAAAGGCTGGGCAAAAATTCTTTGATTAAGCCCAAATCATAGGAAAATAAATTTCCGCTCGCTCCCAAGCCAAGATTTTGCCTTAATGGTGTGACATTCGACTCTAAGTCTGTCCCTGTATTACCGAGAGATTTGGTGACGATTGTACGCCCGAGAATATGGCTTAACTGCTGCGAAAATTGTGGATCTAACTCGTTATCAAGCGCGAGAAAAGCACGACTCATATTGATGATGTGGATATCCGTTCTATTTTCGAGATAAGTCATGGCTTGATGATAAGTACTCGTTTCCGCACTTATGGGGATAATGGTGGCGTGAGGCGCAATGGCAAGAATAACATCAATCACAGAATTGCCATGGTTAAGCTGTACTGGATCGCCAAAACTTCGTATGGCTTGTATATTGGCATTTGGATAGTGCTCAACTTGCTTGGCGAGCAATACAGGATCAAATAAATCAAACACAGCTATTTTAATATTTGACCCTTTATATACATTTGTAAGTGTATGATAATTTAAATCGAAGCTCGGATGTACGCTGAGTACAAGCTGATTGATCCTATGCCTAAGATCATTGATGGTAGACTTGGCTTGGTCGAACTCTAATTGATTACTTTTCTGATATTCTTCTGACTGAAACGATAATAACAATGTCGCCAAATCTAAGAAATCAGTTATTTTCTGCCCCCAACGATGCATGTCAAGTTCATTAAAAACATAATTAGCATTTATCTTACGATAATCGATATTATTGTAGTTTTGTAGTAATAAAGAAACCTCTTCTTCCCATGTCCAGAAGGTAATACGCTTTAATGTTTCCAGCGCTGCTTGATCCTCGGCTTGATTATTTGAAGACGAGTATTCACTTGCTGATGTTGGAAAGATATTAAGTAACAAAACCAACAATAAAACCTTGGTGAAGCGATTTATTTTTTTATATTTTAATCTATAGAACATACACTAGTCCTTGTGCGGAATTGTTCCAATTATGTTATATAGTTATATCTCGCTGTCAAATTTAGATAATAAAGGGCGCTAAATGATACCTAATTTATACATTTATTAATCAGAGACCTTTTGGGATTTATTCCATTTCATTAAAGACAGCATATATAGACCCAGGAAAACATCGATTACCCCGCAAAATTCAGGCCACCATGACGGAGCCACTGAGTGACTATATATTGTTGTATGTATGATGTCATAAATACCATGGCAAATGAATGCTAGTGCCAGCAAGGCTAAGCTTTTCATCCGACTCATTTTATACGCTAGTCCTGCCGAGACGATAAAAAGTATACCAACAATTACCTCATAGAATAGCGCGTTATAATCGTTAGAATAAATAGAAAAGAACCAGTAATAAACTGGAAAAGTCGCCAATAAAACCGGGTATGCTATGTTGTAATTTTCATGACCAGTTTTTTTAAAATAAAAGATCACAAAGACAACGACAGCGGCCCCTACTGCCAATGCGTAGTAATTTATCATAAGTTTTTACTCCTAACATTTTTAATAGCCAATAAACTAGCACGATAACTCGGAACATACGAGGTGTATCAGAAGCGACATTGACAAGCCGTAGAAATATTCAATAAACATCTCTCCTCTCGGGTAACATATTTCAAAATTACTGGAGCATCAAGAAAATAATAAATTTTATTTAGACAATTTATGTTTTTCTTTACTGGTGTGTGCCCTATATTTTTACCACCTAATCTAATGATTGTGCTACAACCACTAAATTTGAAGTAGGGCCTAACTGCGAATCCCTATTGAATACCTTGTCATGTTCGCCGGTATTTTAAACTAAAGACATTTACAAACCACTTTCATTGTGGAGGATACCAGACAGTCGAAAAATGCGTAATTCTGGTGGATTCTACTAACTTTGAAGTTTTCCACAAATCTCCAAGCTTATAACACTTCAAACACCGACACTGCCTAGTCGCCTAGATATTTAGCCTTATTACGTTTCCTCTTCGAAATTAAAACTCTTTATTTGTGATATTATCTCCATCTATCTTGTCTTTTCACCTCATCTTTAAATGTTGAAGAAAAAGACTTAATTTTTGCTTTCAATAACCTCTTTCGTCCTTCGTCTGTTCTCGTGTAAATCAATTCGGACAAGCTAACATTCTTCTGCCACGAGTTATAAAATATTTGTGCTAACTCTTTCTTGGCTGCAAACTTTATAGGTACAGCATGATAATCTTCTCTTGAGTAGCCATATATTTTACCGTCACGGAGCACAAGGTATCTTGGGTTGTCAATCGGTGAAAGAATTTCAGCTAAACAATCAGCAAATAGCGAGGACTCATAGAAGGAACAACCTGCTAGTGATAAATAAAATGAGCCATCTGGAAGTTTATCGATATTGACTTTCATTTTCCGAATGGATGTTTCTATAAAGCCAGCTTGGCATAATGCCTCCATTAGCGCTTTGGCTATTTGCTTTAGTGCGCCATCAACTGGAAGATAAAGAAATATGATTTTCATGATAGATATTGTTTTTGGTAGTGTGTAGATTAACCCTCCAACAATACCTATCAATAAAAAAAGTGGTAATAGTGAGTCAAACATAGGGGACGAATAAATAATAGCAGCAATTACACCACCTAAAGTCACGATAAGTTGCGTTAGCAAGTAGGAAAACGAGTGTTTTAAAAGCAGCCCTCGAAGGTCAGGCGTTTTGCTTGTTCTTACTGAAGGGATAACCCTTGCCGTTTCATCTAATGATAAAGCTTCGTTCCACCGCTTTGAAATCCGATCTAATTTTCTATAGCGACGTAGCATTTGACGGTTATTACCAGTGATAGGAGCTGTTGGACTGTGCCTGTTATATGATTCAATAGAAGTAGCATTCATACGCTCAAATCCACTTTCTATAGTCAGTTCTTTTTCTGAAAGACCGACAAAGGTTTCAAAGCGTTTTCTTAGGTTAAGATAATCACTCCAACCTGCATATGACTTTGCATCAACGGCAAATAAATGCCAAATGGTACTTATTTTGTCTCTTTGATTGGGGTTAATTCTAATGGCGCGGCCGCGCATTTGATTGCTCAACATGAATGAACCCACAGAGCTAGCTAAAATAAGTGAGTTAATTGCAGGGGCATCCCAACCCTCCCCAAGTAATGATCGAGTTCCTACTAATACTTTAATGTCTCCATTCATTAAAAGCTCAGTGAAGGCAGAGGTTAACTGGTTTAACGGAGCTGTCACCTTTTGGTATTGCTCCTGACTCCCCATGGGTTCGGTTTTCACATTTTTGCTTTCAATATATTGAAGAAGTGATTGAAGCTTTGCAGTAGGAATAATGCTTATTCTTCCTGTAAGTAAACCAATTTGATCAGGGACAGAAGAGGATGAGGTTATACTTTTGAAGACTGGCCAAGCACCTAAGTTTATTTCACCTGTATCCAACCCTGACGAAAGGGCCTCGTCTCTAATATAGTCTGTTAATATCACTTGCCTAAGGCTTTCACCTCTGTGCTTATATTCCAGTTGATGAATTGTTCCACATGCTAAAACTTTAGAGACACTTAAAGAAAGTGATCTTTCAACTCGTCGAGACCTCTCTAAAGATAGCTCCCTTTTGTAGAGCAATTCACTAGCCCTAAGCTGTTTTTTAAGTTGATCAACATACTGTTTTTGAGATTCACTATGTTGAGTCGTTTTTGAAAACAAAATAGCTTCAGTTAAAACTTGCCACCAATGACGACCTAGATCGGGTATATCTTCTACCCTCACATCTAGTAGATTCATCAACTCTTTATTATCTGGAAGAGACTTTTTCTTTATGAAAGCAAGTAGCGCTATCGCAATTTTAGGTTCCTTTATGATTTCAGACTCTATTTCATCTGGCTGCAACCAAGGATGTGACAATACAATATCCTCAAACTCAATACTATTGAACAAAGTATCGCAGAGGGTAAAGACCCTAGAATCATATTCTTGAATTCGTTTTTTTTCGTTAGTTGTTGCGTTACAAGCCCATATGAAATCTTGGTGGGCGCACAAAGTTCCAGCTTTAACTAACTCTGGAACGGAAATTTCTTCATCAATAGGACCACATAGCTGTTCATATCGTAACCATTCATGGTTCTGTGAATCATAAGGAGGAGTGGCCGTTAATGATACGAGGATAATGTCCGGGACGTGTTCGCAAACTTTATCTAATGCTTTCCACCATTCAGATTTGAGGTGATGCGCTTCATCGAGGATAAGTACTCTAATATTGTGCTTCTCAATAACTTTTATGAAACTGTTTAGTTCATCATCCTGGAGCCCTTCATCTTCCTCTAGAAGTACTTCTTCATCTTCAAAAGTATTTAGTTCGTTGGCGAATTGTTTATGTAGCGCTTGATAGGTTATTGAAGTTAAGACTTTTGGCTCGTGTATTGAGTTACTTACCCAGTTTAGTTTTATTACATCATCAGACTCTATAAAGTCTTTCAGTCTTTCTACCCATTGATCTCGGATTATTCTTGTCGGAGAGAGTACAAGTGTAGAACTTTCTAGAATTCTAAAGATTTCCAGACCTAAAGTCGTTTTTCCAGCGCCAGGCGCTGCAACAACGTGAATTCGCTTATCATCTAAGTGATCGTGAATGGCGCTCAGCACTCGTGACTGATATGGACGCCATGAATGGCAAAATTTCATTGATTCAAATGGCTGCACTGGATTTATGACTCAAATTATTTTAACAATTAAACAACTGGTGAAAATAAGCTGTACTTTAGTCAGGGATGTAACATGCTTATTAATAGACAGTCTCATTTTATGGCTTGCCTGTATCCTGTTGAATCTATCATAAGCCACTAAGAATTAAAGTAAATATATCGAGCTATATATTCTAACATCACATAAAAAGCGCCACCGTGTTATCACCTTTTAATAATGTGTGTTGTATAAGGTATGTTCATTGCTAATCCCCAAATGAATAATAACTTATTAAATCATCTAGCATCAAAACTCAACTATTTATCTCTGCTGCAATTAAAACTTTTTGGCCACTTTTTCGACAGCGCATCCTTAATAGGTAGCTCTCAAGTTTCGGGTATAGAATAAAAAGCGCTTTAGCATCTGAGAGTTTTTCTAAATAATCTAGAATAGGTGTTAGCAGAGCATCTGCTATGCTGTATCGGTCACCACATATAAAAGTGTTATTGCCCAATTGTTGATTCAAGATGCTGAAAGTTTCTTCAACATTAGGTTTGGACTGTTCAAGTTTGTCCCAGCGAATTTCTCCATCTCTGCCCTTTGGAAAACTAAATTCTAGCAAATAATCCCTTATCAGAGCCTTGTCGATATAGGTAGAGATGGCTGCACACCATTGGTCTACTTGGGCCCGTTCAAAGTGGTGGCTGGGTTGGAGCTTCTTACTTGAGAATTCACTATCCAAATAGCGACAGATAGTGGCAGATTCAAAAATTTTCCGTTCGCCATGTATTAGAATTGGGACCTTACCGAAAGGGTGTAACCTGTAATGAGTGACGCCTTTATACTCCAGAGAATGACCTGGAAAATCGAAACCAAGACTGTAGTTAATTCCTTTTTCTTCACAACACAAAGCAACGGCACGAACAAATGTACTGTATTGCGCACCAATAATGTAAACACCTGACAACTTACTGTAACTCCATAGTTTTTTGTTATGAAATCATGTTAATTTCCCGCAAAATATGTTCAAGAACATATTTTGTATTAGAATGACGCTTCCGTTTCTTTCACTTTGAATGAGATTATCAATGCCTTGGAAGCCACAACATACGCTTGATACACGAGAAAAAATCCTATCAAGTGCTGCTAAATTATTTACCCATAGAGGTTATGAGGGAGTGGGAATCGACGAAATCATGTCTGATGCAGGCTTAACTCGAGGGGTGTTTTATAAGTACTTTTCTAGTAAGTCAGACCTCTATTGTGACGCGCTTTTAAAAGCTGCGCAGCATAGCCGTAACCAGTTATTGCTTAATTGTAGGGCGGATGGAGAGCTACTTGAACAAGTCGAGCAATACCTAAGTGTCGAGCATAGAGAAGGAAAGCATGCCTATTGCCCACTAGCCTACTTGGTAACAGACATAACCCATCAGGACGAAAAAATAAGAGACACTTACACTCAAATCTTTCAAAAGTTTGTAATGCAAATTCAAAAGCAAGGCAACGGCGCAGTTGGCTACAGAAAAGCCATACAATCAGCAATAATGATGATTGGTGGACTGGCTGTATCTAGAGCCTTAAACGACGATGAATTAGCTAAAGAAGTTCTAGTATCATGTCAGAAACAATTAGATACGAAGGGTGATTTAGTCGAGGACCGAGAATAGAGCTACTCGCATTGTACTTACGGTTGCTTTTCATTGAGGTGGAGGTAATACCGCTTTTGGTCTCCCACTTATTGAGTCACTTAAAAAAAAGCGGCATACCGAGGTATACCGCCATTAAGTCTTTCCCTGCAATACTAGTGTGTTCGCCTATCAGCAGACGCTTTTTAGTGAAGCTTTAGATTTGGACGTAATACTCGGTTAATCCTACCCATAAGAATAATCAATGCGGTTTTGAATACACCGTGCAGGGCCATTTGATGCAAGCGATAGAGGGAGATATACACCACTCTAGCGATTCGACCTTCAATCATCATTGAGCCTTTGGTCAAATTCCCCATTAAACTGCCGACTGTTGAAAACTTACTTAAAGACACCAAAGAGCCTTTGTCTTTGTAAACATAAGGCTTGAGTTCGCGGCTATTAAGCTTGGCAACGATATTAGAAAATGCTCGGCTCGCCATTTGGTGGGCAGCTTGCGCTCTTGGCGGAACGAAGGAGCCATCGGCCTGAGTGCACTGGGCCAAGTCTCCGATAACAAAAATATCGTCATCTAAGGTCGTTTGCAGAGTTTCTTTAACAATCAGTTGGTTGATACGATTAGTTTCAAGGCCAGCGATATTTTTAACAAAATCTGGCGCCTTAATTCCTGCCGCCCAGACCATGATTTGTGCAGGGATTTTTTCCCCTTCTTTGGTGATCAGTCCATCAGGGCAGGCTTCGGTAACCATAGTTGTGGTACGAACATTCACGCCAAGCTTGGTTAATTCTTGATGCGCTGCCGACGAAATACGAGTTGGCAGTGCCGGTAGAATGCGCTCACCAGCTTCAATCAAGTTAACGTTTAACTTGCTTGAATCCAAGTCACCAAACCCATAAGTACGAAGCTCTTTTACCGCATTATGAAGCTCAGCAGATAGTTCGACTCCGGTTGCACCCGCGCCAACAATGGCAATATCAACCGAACCATGACCATGTTTTGCATGTAGCTTCAAGAACTCATTGTTCATTTCCGTTCTGAATTTAGATGCTTGGTCTGTACTATCTAGAAAAATGCAATGCTCGCGCACGCCTGGAGTATTGAAGTCGTTAGAGGTAGAGCCCAGCGCCATAATCAGAATGTCATACTCTAATTCACGACCTGGCATCAACAACTCATCATGTTCATCTTTAAGTTCGCTAAGGGTGATCACCTTACGCGTCCTATCGATGTCTTTAAGACTACCCATTTGGAAATCGAAGTGATGATTTTTAGCATGAGCGCGATAGCTCAGTGCATCCACCCCTTCATCGAGGGATCCTGTTGCTACTTCGTGCAACAAGGGTTTCCATAAATGACTGGCTTTGCGATCCACTAGCGTCACTTTCGCACGCCCTTTACGGCCTAAGGTCCGGCCAAGTTTGGTAACAAGCTCTAAACCACCTGCACCGCCGCCCACTACGATAATTCGAGTCACAGCAACTATCCTCTAGAAAAATAAAATAGGTGTCGAGCCGATAGTTCGCCTCGATAAAATTTGCTTAATTTCTCGCCAGCCTGCTCTCATTAGATTGAGTCTTACGGCAATCAAGGCGTGTAGAGGTTTTATTTATCAAGTAAGCCACGTTATTCAAACAATGTTTCGCCTTCGAGAGGCTTTCAAAATTTTAGTCTTGCTTGGGCAAGTTTTGACTTGCTCTCATTTTTTGATTTTTATCAACATCCTTATGATAGAAGTCATTATATAGGGCAGGATAGGCCGCGCAACTAAAGATTGTCTTAAGAAGTATGAAATTGAAGTTTATGTAGGATCACACCGCATTGCCTCTTGCAAGATAGATAAAAAATCGGCCAGCAAATATGCTGGCCTTAATACTATTTTTTATCTTGGGGCATATAAGGCCCATCCGGTAAATAGGTCGCAGGATCATGATAGAACACTTGGTAGTTTGCTGTTTTGGTCAACGGCATATAATCAGGCGCAGCACGGTTAATTGCAGCCGTCACAGCAGCGCTTATAAGATCTACTATCAAGTTACCCGATGATTGATTTTGTGGTGAATAAGCCATCTTCTTTGAAGCTTTCCAAATAGAATCACCGCTTCTGTTCTTAAACTCATAAGTGAATTCAACTTCTGTGGTACTAGAAATAACAGCATATGAAGTATCCCAGCGCTCTATCGAAACATAAAGAACTACATCAGCATCAAACATTTGTGCAATCGACTCTGCTGGTACTTGTTGTATTTCTTTAGGTTCGTAAAGACCTTCATACTCGAGGATAGTTTTTACTGTATTTGCTGGATAAACATAGTAACCTTTTTCGGCAAGCATAACAGGTAATGAGCTGTACACGGCTAATGGTGCATCAACATCAACACTGTTGTTTACAACCGGTAAAACAAGTATTGATCTGGGCTGGAGCTCTTCAAAGCCAGTTTGTCGTTCTACTTTGGTGGTTTGACACCCGGCTAAGATCGCCACAATTATAATTGAGAAAAAAAGTTTGAGATGTTTCATTATTATTTATCGCTTTGACGTTCAAGGTTTTTGACAAGTGCATCCATTAATGGAGCACTTTCAGGCCAAGTACTTGCTTCTTTTTTATAAAAAGCTATGGCTTCTTTTGTGTCTCCAGACTTGAGCTTGAAAGTACCAACCTCAGCATAGAGACCAGGTGCAGGGCGTAGATTTTTGCTTTCAAGCTGTTCTAAATGCTTTTCAAGAACAGCAGGGAACTCCTTTGCAGCTATAGGATCGTGATAGTATTCATACAAATTCTCATCGTATTCACCCCAATCATATAATGCAGTCGATTTACAACCTGTTAAGCCTAAAAGTAAAGCGAGGCAAAGACCCAATTTTATATTTCTCATTTAATAAATACCTCTTTCGTCACACCATCAGACAAGTAAATTTTTTGTGAAGATATCAACTCATCACCATCAAAAACTTCAACAATATGAGTACCTGGTAGTAGACGTAATGCTTTATTACTGAAGTGGGCGGCTGAACCATTGTCTAGGCCATCAACCACAACGTTTAGTCTGCTCAAGTCTACACTGCTATTAGACTTGAAAATAACTTGCGGTCTATTATCAACTGTCGAACTTGCTGTTGTTGGCATTTGTATACAGCCAGTACTTAGGCTTGATAGACATAGTAAAAGAGCGAGTTTTATTCTCATTGTTTCGCCTCCACAACATTGAGGTCAGCATATTTAAGTCCCTCAATCGAACCGCTTACAACCTTGGTAATGGCACCTTCGTTTGTCTCATTATCACCAAATAGTTCATGGACTGAGATTGTCGCTATCTTTTTTCCTGGCAATGTAATATCAAAACCATTTTGTTTCGATTTTATGGTTTTACCTTTAGTTTCGATATCCAAGATCATACCTTTTTTTAACCCTTGCGACTTTCCGCCACTGATAAACAAAAGGTCATCTTCAACGGCAATAATATCGGTATGCCAAGGGCGCGTTTGGATCTCAACTGCTAGTTTATTTATCGCATCAGATATTGCGTTTGATATCGCTGCATCATTCAGTGTACCGTCATAAGAAGCCTTAGAACCAAACCCAGCAACAGAGGCTGACTCAGAACTACTCTCCCCAGCTCCGGATAAGGAGTGATAAACCAACCCGGTTTCACTATCAACTAACCGCAAATCCACTTTAGCAAATGCAATTTGCTTTTTTGAAGACGAAAGAAAGCCTCTTTCTCCTTCAGTTTTGCGACCAAACTCAGTTAGCGACCCCAAAATCAATGTATCAACACCGACTAGATTCAAGGCTTTGCCAGTGAGTTGGGCTTCATCTTTTAGCCGTTCAATATCAGGTCGTTCGAACACCAAATATTGCCCTGACTCCGTAAGCGCTTTTGATAGAATATCTGTGACTTGTTTTCCCAATACATCACCTTTATCATCTCGAAGAAGGCTTTTCCCATAAATAGTTTCATTAGTAATTCGACCCAATGCTACTTTTCGTTTTAAAACTGGATGCTTAATGGAGGCTTCCGTAGCTAACTTTTGGGCTTCAACCTGAGACTGTTGAGAATGAACACTTTCTTGAGAGAGAAGTTGTGGAGATTGAGTAGCACACCCGCTGATTGCTATTGCAAGTACGCTGGCAGTGAGTAGACGGCACCGCATTGTCGTTCCCTTTTTGTTATTTTTTGGATAGGTGATTGTAATATATATTAATATATATGTGTATACATAACATTGATAATTATGTGCATCTTGTTGTGCTTTAGTCGATATCATCTTTCAACTGAATGAAATTAATCGAACAACCCTGAAAGTGGGTGTTGTGTATTGAGACGTAATATTTCCTAATAAGTCGCTTTCTATGTGGTTAATAATTGTACCAATCTCTACTGAACACTATCTATTGCACATTCACCAGTATGTTATTGTTGTTTGATGATTGTTTTCCTGATTGAATAACATCAGTTAGAATAGGATTGTTAACATCTGGAAAACTAAGTGAGCTCATCCAATATAGCTATACTCAAATCTCGACTGATTCATATCTTTAGGCCAAATAATACGACGATGAGCATTTATGCAATCGCCGCTACTATGTTTGTTTTTGTCTCCTTTCCCGAGCTCACCATTAGCTATCTCGCTCATCTAACTCAATCAGCGATTAACCAATTTGGCCTTGGTCTGCTACTTATCTCAAGCTTTATGGTGTTGCTCGTTGTCGGACTCAGTATAAGCCCAGTAGGCAAAATACGTTTGGGTGGGGAATTAAGCATACCTGAATTTAGCACATCAAGTTGGCTCGCAATGTTGTTTACCGCTGGGATGGGCTCTGGTCTTATCTTTTGGGGAATTGCTGAGCCCTCTTTTCATGCCGCTAACTTGCCTGTATTTGCACAAAACTTAGGAGATAATACCGACACAGCCTTGGCAATTACTTATTTCCATTGGGGGATACATGCATGGGCGATTTATGCCATCACAGCACTTGCTATCGCGTGGTTTAGTTACAATAGAAAGCGCACCTTACACATATCATCGACATTTACTTCTAAATCAAAACAAGGTTGGTACTCTGTCGTCGATTGGATGGCCGTCATTGCGATAATATTTGGTGTTGCTGGCACGTTTGCTAACGCTATTGCACTGATTCAAACCGGCTTAGAGCAAACGTTTTCAAGGTCCATAGATTCATTCTCTTTTCGATATAGCTTGCTTATCGCCATTGCAATCTTGTTTACCGCATCATCCTTATTAGGACTGCAAAAAGGCATTAAGCGGCTAAGCCTTTTCAATACAGTAATTATGCTTGCTATGGTTATTGCAGTATTCGTCCTTATCGACCCGATACAAACTCTAATTCGAATCACTTCATCATCGCTCGCTTATATCCAGCTTTTACCAAAAGTCTCTTTTTCCATCGAGCCTCAGTCTCACAGCTGGAGCCTAGGTTGGACTATCACGTATCTAGTATGGTGGATTGCATGGGCTCCTTTCGTTGGGCCTTTTATCGCAAGGATCAGTAGAGGTAGAACCATTCGGCAGTTCTTAGCCTGTGTCGTGCTTATTCCAACCCTAGCTTCCATTATTTGGTTTAGTACTTTTGGAGGCGCTAGTCTTGACAGTGACTTTAGCGCGCATGTCATCGGCTCTGTAAGCAAAGACTACACTCAGGGTTTATTTGTTTTCTTTGAGCATCTGCCCTTGAGTCAAATATTTTCAATCGCAGCCTTAATCTTATTGGTGACTTTTATCATCACAAGCGCTGACTCGGCATTGTTTGTTTGCTCTATGCTAACCAATACTGATAGTAATAGAGCCAAGCTGATATGGGCAATCATTCTAGTCTTGCTCTCGGCGTCACTACTTTATGACAATGATGTTGAGCTTAACAAACAAATAGCCATAGCAGGAGCGCTTCCCTTTACTTTTATCGTAGTACTACAAGTTTTCATTCTGATTAAAGATATTATAAAAAATAACAAAGGTGATCTACCTACTGACTTAGAATAATATTATTTGTATTTTACATCTTATAATAAGAACTTAATAAATATTATTGCACTTAGTGAAATCAGCATAAATAATAATTATTATGTCCGTTGACTTAATTTCCTTCAAATAAGAACATATGTATTCAAAAAATTTTAGTTTAACTCAATTTAGGAATATATTATGAATAAATTTTTACTTATCATCTTATGCTTGTTGTTACCACCTGTCGCAGTTTTATGTAACCGTGGACTAGGAAAAGACTTTTTTATTAGTTTTGTACTCACTCTATTTTTTTTCATTCCTGGTATCATTCATGCATTTTATTCTACAATGGAAGTGGCTAGACGAAGACGACGTAGATAACTACAAATCGTAAAAGGCACTAGTGTAGTGCCTTGATCTAGTTATTTTTATTCGTATTGCCCAAACGTTTTTATCGCTTCTAAATGCTGAGAAATTTTTTTAAACTTATGGCTCTGAGTAGCGTCCCAAATAATATTGTAATAACGTTCAAGCTCTGCTGACGTTTGGAGATTATCATGTATTTCATCATTTTCTGACAAAATAACTAAGCAATGGTTTTTATTCTTACTACGAAATTCCTGCACGCACTTAGTCGCAATATCTTTATACTCTTCAGGTCTGTCGATGCGACCTTGCATGGTGAGTTCTGGATGAAGGTTAGGATTAAAGATCACCTGCTTAATCCCACATAGAAATCCAATACGCTCCGACCAGTACCCTCCAAGGCCAACACCACAAATGATAGTCTTATCCCTATCTTCTGATTGTTCAATAGCTTTGTGCACTTCCTTGAGAAGATGCTGCATATCATGTTTAGGATGCAATGTACTGTAGTTAATAAAACGAACATCTTGATCAATAAATTGTAGTTGCAAGACTTTTTCGTGGTTGCCGGGGCTGGTAGAGTCAAAACCGTGTAAGTAAATAATCATTCTAAGATCCTCTGTTCACCCAACAAATCTAACACAAAAAGTAAGGTTATAAGGAGACTTCAATCTAAAATATACCGAGAGATTAAGCTTGGTCAGATTGTGAAACCAGCAAATCACCAAGCGTTTGCGCTTCAGTTAAATACCTTTCTTGCCCCTTTAACTGATAAGCTAAAAGATACCATAGCATGGCCATCACCTCAGCCCTTGGTTTCCAAGCCATAACCCCATTAACCCAGTCATCGACACTTTCGATACCTCTAAACTGACAATATCGATAAACCGACTCTAGTGGTTTCTCATTTGTCACACCTATCGTTATCGCTAGATCGAGCCGAGGATCAGACACACAGGCGTATTCCCAGTCAATCACCTTATGTCCTTCAGAGTGTTTAACCATGTTATAACCGGCAAGATCAAAATGACAAAGCGAGTGGATAGTGTTATCTAAACTCGGTACGTTACGCCATTGTTGGTACAGGTCTCGATACTGGTCTAACTGTAACTCTTCGCGCAGTAACATCCAGTAATGATCGACCCGAGCAGTATAGTTAAAAGGAACAGTCGGCACTTTGGTGATATCGAAATTATGAATCTTGGCCAGTGTTTTCAATAAGGAGTCAAAAGGTATGTCATCCGTCAGTGGCTCTCCTTCAATCCATTCCACCAACAAACCGTATTCGTTAAGATAAATGGGCTTAGGAGCAATACCAGTATCTTTGATGAGAGAGAGGATTTGTTGTTCATGAAATCTAGAAATCGACAAAGCTTTGGTGATGTGAGTGCTGGGGCGCCAGACAAAACAATCGCTACTGTGAGTTTTGACTTTCCAGCAGCGATTTGTCAGCCCTCCGGTCAGCGTCTGAGCATATTCCGGAGGAGTCGAAAAGAAGTGATCTAATGATCTCAGTGAAGTATCAAGCTGACAGGCTTCCTGCCAGGCCATTATTGCCATTGATCACTCCTATAGAATTACAGCCCCAAGAAGCTTTTCGACTCTTGTTTACGGATTTCTGTTTCATCCGCCCATTCGATTAAACCAGTTTTTAAGTCCATAAGACGCATGGTCATCTTATAGTATACATCTTTATCACTACCTCCGGTTTTCGCTATGCTCGATAGGTTTCCATACAGCATATATTGTGCGCCAACCATCTGACCAAACTGAATCGCTGTGCTCTGATTAACTAACTCATCATTATTTTGGAAGTTAAGTTGTTCACGAACCGCTTCCACTCTGTCCATATCAACAAAGCGGAATTTACCCGAATTGAGCATTTTAGTACTGATAGTATCAGTGATAGACTCAGTATCGATATGCTCGCTCGTCTTGTTCTTAATCTTCTCGACAAAAACGATCGGGCGAGAGTTATTGGTAATGGCCGCAACCGATCCGGACATCATCATGCTATCAACCATTTCTGCAGCAATCTTTTGCAAATCTGTTGAGCCAAAATCAATCGTTGTGGTTTCAACAGCTTGTGCATCCCCGTAGCTAACTTTATTAGAACAGCCACCTAGTAACACAGCTAAGCCAAGTAATGCTATAGCGCTTTTTTTCATTATTAGTTCCTCAATTTCATTCAATAGTTTGAAAGTAGATTAAAAGGTAGAATACCGAAGTCTTGGGCTTTAGTTATCGCTTTCTCGAATCTGAATGCGGAACTGTGTACCATTCGGATTCACTGAAACTTCTGAGATAGAAATAGTTTCCATTCCTCGTACAACGGTTTGTCGCCAAGGGCCAAGCTTAGTGTTGACCTCTAACCCACTATCATCGTACCAATAGAAGCGATACTGAATGTGCTGATCGCCTTTGTATTGGCTAGTGACTCTCACCACGCCTCTCGCTCGCCCATCAACCTGAGCGGTCGATATGTCGTCAATGTGCAGACGTCCAGCTAACACGTTATCACCAAATAAAACCGTTTGGGATGCTCCATCTATACGCAAGCCCGCAGTGTTGTTCGAACACCCTACTATGATAAAACCAGCCAACGCTGCAATAAGCCATTTTTTCATCTAATGTTTCCTAACTGTTTATGCCATATAATGGCATTACCTCCCTGCCGAGAGACCCAAACCAAAGCAGTTCGACCTGCTTTTAACTCAAATTGGTAATCTTGCTCATTTACCGTCACCGTTTGCTGACCAGGTTCAACTGTCATGCTACTGCTTTTGATTTGTCCTGGAAGGGTTAACCAACTTCGGGTGTCAGGCTGTTCTGTCAAGGTATTCCAAATATTCACTAATGCACTACCCAATTGGTCTTCATTAGTGGCATTTCTGCGTAATTCATCTTTCGCCCAGACGCGAAGTGCTTGGCGAATAATGATTGCTGGCATTCTCTCAGATAGATCATATTGAGCCATAGCATTGACGTCCGTCATCAAGTCACTATTGAGCTTGGTCTGATTCAACTTAGTGGCGGAAAAATACTGGGTATCATGGCGCCCATAGTGCGGCAGGGCGATAGTATATAATGCTAGATTATCACTGCTATCGAACAAAGGAAGAGTTTGTTTCCACCCCTGTAGGGCATCCACAACCCCCTGTTCTTCAATGACGATGACTCTTGCTTTGTCACTTTCAATGAAACTCGCTTTACCATAACGTTTTTCTAACATGGCTAAGTCTTCATTCATGCCTAATCGTTTCGCGACACGCTTAGCCCCATCAATAACGGCGGCATTATCAGGCATCACAGCCAATGCGCGTCGATAATCGACATAAGAGTCATTGAGTGCCTTATCTGCCTCATACAATAATGCAGACAGATAAAGCAAATAGCCATTTTGTACCGCTTGGAGTGTTTTGCCTGCATCTGGATAATTAGAAAGTACGCTTCCAATGTTTGGGGTTAAACCTTTGGATTGCATATCTTTTTGAGCAGATTCTAGTTCCTTTTCTCTCTCTTTTCTCGCTTGTTCTTGAACCTGATTTGCGCGACGCATTTCAATAATCGCGCCCTCAAGATCGTTATTTTTAAGGTAATTTAAGCCAAGGTATAAATGTAAAAAGCCAAGTTCATAATCTGCTGGGCGGTAAATATCCAAGTTATCGTTAACCGCGAGTGAACCAACACTAGTCGCCGTCTCTGTAATGGAGATAGTCGCTTTGTCTTGCTGGGCTCTCACAGCTTGATCACTAAGCTCAAACGCAGATTTACTCTCGTTATATTGTTGGTTAAGCAGGTAGACACGGCCTTTTTCCATATTGTCCAAGATATCCCCAGCGACTTGCTCAGGTAAAGCTTGTTCTGCTTCTTGATACTGGCCTTGCTTAACCGCCTGATAAAGCTCGTTGTTTTGCGCACTATAGTGGCTAAATAGATTGCCCGCTGAAAAATTAGCGCAGGCAGTAAGAACTGTTGAGCCTAATACCACTAATGCGATTCGAACCTGTTTATGCACTTGGTGCTCCGAATGAGTTATTAGTTTTTGTTATCGTCGCTTCGACAGTGGCAATCATAAAAAGTTTACATGATTGCCATTATTTTTTGCCTAATACCAAATTTAACTAACCAGAATAGGGCCAAGTGGCCTTCCACCTAACAAGTGCATATGTATATGGTAGACTTCCTGACCACCATGTGGATTACAGTTCACAATCAGGCGATAGCCATCTTCAGCAATACCCTCTTCCTTTGCCAATTTGCGTGCTACGGTAAACATTCTACCCATAGTAAGTTCATCAGACTCTTCGATATCGTTGGTAGTGGGAATAAGCTTATTAGGAATGATCAGAATATGACTCGGTGCACGAGGGTTAATATCTCGAAAAGCGGTCACCAGTTCATCTTGATACACCACATCGGAAGGTATCTCTTTACGAATTATTTTACTGAATATGGTCTCTTCAGCCATGAAGCACTCCATTACTTTTAATTAGCTTGAAATAATGTCTGGGAGTATGCGCCAAACGCAAAAAAATCACAATAAAAACGGTGTTCACTACCTTCTGTCTATGTGATAACAATCGATAGAACCACATTACTAGGATATGAAACATATACTTTCCGTATATATGAGAAGCTGAAGCGTTTTAGTTCGAACCCCAGCTCATGTCGACAGAACACGCTCGTCATACTACTCAATTGCTTGCTCGCATTTAAACCACTCATTTTGTCAGAACTATGCAAATTATCCATTTGTAGCGGTCAATTTACCCTTGGGCTCTTGTTTTTTAGACTCCGCATCTTTATATCGTTACTAAGGCTTGTGCGCAGATCTATTTCACATTTTTACAAGCCAACCATAAGGAGACTATATGGCAGTCCATGTTGGCATCATTGACCAAGACCCGATTCGTTTGGTAACTCCTCTATTGGATAACCGTACTATCAGTAATCACATTGTTTTTATTGGCGTGAAAAGTCAGATAGCTATGTACCAAAGACTTGAGCATGTTCTTGCCAAAAGAAATATCACAGCCGAGTTTTTTGAGATCCCTAATGTAGCCAATACATCAAGAATTAAGCGTGCTGTTGGTATCTTAGCAGACGATCTAAGCTCACGTGGAGAAGAAGTCAAACTCAATGCTAGCTGCGGGCTAAGACATCAGCTCCTGTCAGTTTATGAAATTTTTCGTACATTCCATTGGCCAATCTTCGTCGTTGAACCAAATACCGATAGGTTATGTTGGCTATATCCGGATGGTAAAGAGGATACACAACTTGAAGACCGCATTACGATAGATGACTACCTAACAGTGTTCGGCGCTCGGGGTGAGTTCAACCAACAAGAATTGCCTGCACAGCTTGATCAAAAACTCTATGAGCTGGGAGAAAAATGGGCAAGTAATGCTCTAGAACTAGGCCCAGGTCTTGCGACACTCAATTATCTCGCAACAACCTGTAGAAAAGAGCAAAAACTGAATGTCGAGTTATCCGAGAAACAGCAAGGCTACCGCGAACTGAATATGCTTCTTAGTGATTTAGTAGAAGCAAAAATTGCCAGTTATTCAGATGGTGTCCTTACCTTTGCTAATGAAGACGCTCGCCGGTTCTCAAATGGTGAGTGGTTGGAAACTCTTGTTCATCGGACAGTACGCGACATTCAAAAAGATATTCCAACTATTCAAGATCACTCACTCAATGTTCAAGTATATCGTCAGCTTGGAGACCGAGAAGTAAGAAATGAGTTGGATGTTGCTTCTGTCGCAAACAACAAGCTGCACATCATCGAGTGTAAGACCAAGGGTATGCGTGACGATGGTGATGATACTTTGTACAAGCTCGAGTCCTTGCGCGACTTACTGGGAGGATTACAAGCGCGTGCTATGCTAGTCAGCTTTAGGCCTCTGCGATACAACGACATCACTAGAGCGGAAGATCTAGGGCTTGCTCTCATTGGCCCTGAAGAACTCAAAGATTTAAAAACGCACTTAACCTCTTGGTACAAAGAGGCCGGCGGCTATGACGACTCAGATATTGGCTAGATAAAAAAAGGCCGCTTTTGCGGCCTTTTTTTATTGAACAGGAAAGACTATCAAGTGTCATCTTCTGTAAAATTAGTAGGTAGTGAGTTTTTCATCTCATTCCAAATCTGCGCACTTTCCATACCATAGTGTCGGACAACGACAATGATGCGATCTCGGTTACCTGTCTCGCAAACCTCCAAGAGGTCACGATAAAACTGCAATGCGAGTCTTCTAGATTCTGGATTGGAGAAGTAGTAGCTGCCAACGCGATCGTATAGCTTCTTCAAACCATTAAAAATCAAACCATAAATCTGATTGCCAGAGTGGAATGCCAAACGTTGAAAAAGCATATAATCATAGAAGTTAAATGTTTTCGCGACGAGAGTTGCATGACGTTTTGCTTCATCTCGCTCGCCATCATCTTTAACAAATTGTTGGATCTTCTCTGCATAGGGTGACGAAGCCATAAAATCTTCCCAAGACTCAGACGCGAGAAGGCTTTCACAAGACTCAATCACGCTGCTTATCGTACGCTCGGAGTTCTCTTTATTAGCTTTAAATGCATAACGCATGAAGATAGGACTAATATTAGTCCGTGCAGCAAGAAGGTCTTCCACGATGGAAGTGGCGTTATCCGCATCCAGAGTCATCAAGGTATCGAGGATATGTAGCCCTGATGTTTCCATAAATTGATTCACTTTAGTTGGCTTACCATGCTGAATGGTCAACCAACCATCGCGAGCAAGGCGTTGTAGCACTTCGCGAAGTGTTGTTCGAGTCACCCCAATCAGCTCGGAGAGCTCACGTTCAGCGGGTAAAATAGAACCCGGAGGGAAACGCCCTTTCCAAATACTCTCAATGATGTATTTTTCTGCAAAGCCTGCTGGGCTCTTTGCCTTAATGACCATTTATATAGCTGTCCAATATTCTGATTTATAGGGTCTAATAGTACTCATCATACCACTAGTTTTTGTGTATCGGAAACAGGACAATCGCAAAGAAAGTGTAAAAATACGTATAGAGCAAAAAATCTAATGTTAATTATGCAATTATAAGTTTACTTGTTTATTTAAACTCGTCTTAAGTGGTATTTTACTTTTCATGAAACCAATATTAATCATTGATTTATATAGCATTAAATCATATAACTTCGATGCCATAGTTACAATCTATTACGCATAACTCTGCCAGAGTAACCCATCAAGACTGCGTTATTTGGACCTCTGGTCACATAGCTGACATGAATTGTTTTTTTTCACAACTCTTAGCCCTTTTTAACGTAACTGGGATCCCGTTTTTAGATAAAAGTCCGCTATGATTTTTATCATTAGCGTGTTTATTATTGACTAAATTAACGTGAGGAGTAGAGTTGCGACCAAAGTAAGGAGTGCTTGTTTTTCTCAGGAAATAGCTTAGTGGAATCAAATGATAGAAACCATCATTTTCGAGCTAAGTAACTGATGAGTAATGTCTGTTGAAACATTTATATTGTCAACACCCTACCTTTTTAGGGACGAATACGAACCAATGTTCTACAGGCTCTGAGTGATAAGCACCCACAGTGTCTATTCATCACAACATTTAAGAGTATCAATATCATGCCAATGTCGCTCGGCAATGCTTTCATTAAGAACTTCTTAGGCAAAGCACCAGATTGGTATAAAGTTGCCATTATTTTATTCCTGTTAATCAACCCTATTGTTTTTTTCTTTTTTGACCCTTTTGCAGCAGGATGGCTGCTGGTAGCTGAATTCATTTTCACCTTAGCCATGGCATTAAAGTGCTACCCACTCCAGCCAGGAGGGCTGCTCGCTATAGAGGCGATTGCGATTGGAATGACGAGTCCTGAACAAGTTAAGCATGAACTAGTCGCAAATATTGAAGTTTTGCTTTTGCTGATCTTTATGGTGGCTGGCATTTACTTCATGAAGCAGTTGTTGCTATTTATCTTTACCAAGATCTTGCTCGGTATTCGATCTAAGAGCCTACTTTCTGTTGCTTTCTGCTTCGCTTCTGCATTTTTGTCAGCATTTTTGGATGCATTAACCGTGATTGCCGTTGTGATTAGTGTCGCTGTCGGCTTCTATGCTATCTACCACAAAGTTGCCTCTGGCATACGCTCCAGTGCTTCTCATGACCATACTAAGGATGATCATCTATGTGAGTTAACTCGAGACGATTTAGAGAACTACCGAGCTTTTCTACGTTCGCTGCTAATGCATGCTGGTGTTGGTACCGCTCTCGGGGGCGTAATGACCATGGTTGGCGAGCCACAAAACTTAATCATAGCCGATCAAGCAAGCTGGCAGTTTGGTGAATTTATCATTCGTATGCTGCCTATTACCGCCCCTGTATTTGTATTTGGTCTTTTGACTAGCATTCTCGTAGAAAAGTTGAAAATCTGCGGATACGGTATCCGTTTACCTGATAACGTACGCAAAATATTGGTCGACTTTGATCGTCAAGAGCGAAAAAATCGTACAAAACAAGATGTTGCCAAACTTTGGATTCAAGGCATCATTGCCGTTTGGTTAATTTTAGGTCTGGCATTTCACCTCGCAGCGGTTGGCTTGATCGGCCTATCTGTTATTATTCTAGCTACATCATTTACTGGTATTATCGAAGAGCACTCTCTAGGTAAAGCATTTGAAGAAGCGCTTCCTTTTACTGCCCTTCTTGCAGTGTTCTTTTCCATTGTCGCTGTCATTATTGACCAGCAGCTTTTTAAACCAGTGATCGATACTGTACTGCATGTTGAAGATAAAGGAGCACAATTAGCATTGTTCTATATTGCCAATGGTCTTCTTTCTATGGTTTCAGACAATGTTTTTGTGGGCACAGTTTATATTAACGAAGTTAAGACTGCTTTAGTGGAAGGTATTATCACACGTGATCAGTTTGACCTACTTGCTGTTGCCATCAACACAGGAACAAACCTTCCATCAGTCGCCACGCCAAACGGCCAAGCCGCATTTCTATTTTTGCTGACATCAGCACTCGCGCCATTAATCAGACTTTCATATGGGCGCATGGTCATCATGGCGCTGCCTTATACTGTAGTGTTAACACTGGTTGGCCTTGCTGGAATCGTTTTCTTTGTAGAACCTATGACAGCTTGGTTCTACGAATTAGGATGGATTGTTCCACATTCAGAAGTCCCGACTCAAATCATACCAAGTGGGCACTAAAAACAGTATGGTTGCATAAAGCGTACAAATCACTGAGTGTAAAAGTTTTAGTTGAACGTGAAACTTTTACGAGGTAAAAAGCTCTGAGTAATCAGAGCTTTTTTATAACAGGACAGATCTGTGAACATCCTTCGTATCCTCAATACCTTTTCTAAAACTCGTCTTGCTTGGTTTTTGTTGTTAGTCTCGGTCATTTTTTTTGAAGCCAGTGCCCTATTTTTTCAACATGTTATGCTGTTATCACCTTGCGTGATGTGTATTTACGAACGAGTCGCAATGTTTGCGGTTGGCGGCGCTGCATTGATTGGCCTAATAGCGCCAAGTAATACTTGGGTTCGCTGGTTAGGGCTTATCGCTTGGGGTGCGAGTGCATACAAGGGGCTAATGATGGCATTAGAACATGTGGATTATCAGTTTAACCCTTCTCCTTTTGCAACTTGCGATCTCTTTGTGACATTTCCTGAGTGGGCTCCAATTAATCAATGGGCGCCATGGTTATTTGAAGCATACGGTGATTGCAGTGAAGTCGTGTGGCAATTGTTGGGACTATCTATGCCACAATGGTTAGCGGTTATCTTTGCAGGTAATCTCATTGCACTGGCGTTAATCACTATTGCTCAATTTGTGAAAGAAAAATAGCCCAACCAGATTTGCAAAAGAAAAAGCAAGAGTTTCCAACTCTTGCTTTTTCTACCAAGCCATAACTTAATCCGTCACCAACTAATTGACTTCTCTCCCCGGTGCAGGGGCCAAAACTTCACGGTTACCATTATGCCCTGGTGCGCTAACAATTCCGTGAGACTCTAACTGTTCCACAATTCGAGCCGCTCGGTTATAACCTATCTTGAACCGACGTTGAACACCAGATACCGAGCCTCTGCGAGATTGAACGACATGTTCAACCACTTGGTCAAATAACGGATCCATTTCTTCTTCACCTTCAGGTTTCTCACCCGGTAACAATGCTTCTGGGCCTTGATCTCCATGGGTGATCTCCTCAATGTAATTCGGCTTACCTCGGGCCTTCCAGTTACTCACCACAGCATGTACATCGTCATCAGATGCAAACGCACCATGCACTCGTACCGTATGACTAGACCCTGGAGGTAAATAAAGCATGTCACCCATTCCGAGAAGGGATTCGGCTCCTCCTTGATCCAAGATGGTCCGTGAGTCAGTTTTAGTAGAAACAGTAAAGGCAACCCGCGTCGGAATATTCGCTTTGATCAAACCGGTAATAACATCAACGGAGGGGCGCTGTGTCGCTAGAATCAAGTGAATACCGGCAGCACGAGCTTTTTGAGCTAATCTAGCAATAAGTTCTTCAACTTTTTTGCCAACTACCATCATCAAGTCGGCAAATTCATCGACAATAACAACGATATAAGGAAGCTTCTCTAATAACGGAGGAAGCTCGTCCATACTATCGCCATCTTGCCATAGAGGATCATGGATTGGATGGCCCGCTTCCGCTGCCAGCTTCAACTTATCATTAAAACCTTTAATATTTCGAACCCCGAGTGCCGACATCAGTTTATAGCGACGCTCCATCTCTCCAACACACCAACGAAGTGCATTTGAAGCATCCTTCATATCCGTGACAACTTCAGATAATAGGTGAGGTATGCCTTCATAGACCGACAGTTCGAGCATTTTGGGGTCGATCATAATAAAACGCACATCTTCTGGTGTCGCTTTATAAAGCATACTTAGAATCATGACATTCACGCCAACCGATTTACCTGAACCCGTTGTACCAGCAACAAGAACGTGCGGCATTTTAGCTAAATCTGCCACGACAGCTTCACCTGCAATATCTTGCCCCAACACAACCGTTGTCGGAGATTTAGCGTCGGCAAACTGATTACTGGCGATAACATCAGAAAAATAAACCGTCTGACGACTCATATTCGGCAGCTCTAGTCCAACATAAGGTTTGCCGGGAATAACCTCTACAACACGAACTGCCATTGCAGACAGCGAACGTGCCAAGTCCATCGATAAGCCTGAAATACGACTGACTTTAACACCTGGCGCCAGATCTAGCTCGAATCGAGTAATCACTGGACCTGGGAATATGCCCACAACCTCTGCTTTTATTTTGTAATCCGCAAGTTTAGATTCAACAAGCCTCGCGATGTTTTCTAGAGCTTGACGATCTATAAAATTTTCACGCTTTTCGGGATGATACAGCAGCTCTAGTGTTGGCATAGGCTCTGCAGGTTTTGGTAGATTTACCTCTTGCTGAACAAGGAAAGGATTTTGCTTTGCGGCAACCTTAGCTTGAGCTTCCGCGACAATATCTTGAAAAGCGGCAGAGTCATCGTCAACATTTTGATTCAATGAAAGTGGCTCTGCCTCCAAAACATCAAGGTTTTCTTCTTCAGCTACATCAAATGTAGAGATTTTTGGCTCCATCATCTCTAATTTGTCATCTATGTCGAGCTGTTCCAATTCTGTGGATTCTATGGTCGGATAATCTTTAAGGTCATCTTTGAACGGTTCTGAAAGCTGCTCATTTTCTACTTTCGCAACTTGTGATTGTTCTTGAGTAACCACATCATAATGCTCTGATGGAATATTACTAACATTTTCACTTTCTTGAGGCGCATAATCATTCTCATGTTGAGCGGCGGCATCTAGCTCTTCAATGGTCGCATCAAGCTGCTTAGTCCGCTCGAACATAGGCTCAATGTCGTTATCAAGTACATCGGGTGCAGCTTCTAACTCAATAACCTCTGACTTAGCAGGCTCAGAATCAGGTATATGGATGTTAAATTGCCTTTCTTGTTGCTGTTCTGTTTCGAGAACAGAGTCAGTGTTAAGTTCAGATTCTTGTGCAGACAAACCATTATTTTCTTCTGGTTCTGTCAGTTCAGGTTGAATAAGCTCATCTTTTTCCCCACGCACTTTATTAGCTACTGCCGTAAGGAGATAGATAGTCCACTCACCGAGCCTGTCAACAATCGTCAGCCATGAAATCCCTGTGAGCAGGGTAAAACCCGCTCCCCATAGAAATAGGAATACTAATGTGGTTCCAAGGATGTTGAGTATAGGTAGCGACAAGCTTGTTAGCACGTCACCTACCACGCCGCCTGAGGAAAAGTACCAAATATCATCGAAATTGATATCAGCAAGCCCACAGCTGGTCATGACCAGAACCGTTAGCCCTAACAATCGCGTCCCCCACAGCAAGAGATCAATCGGCTCGCTCTCTTCACGTTTACTAAAGACAATCCAAGCAGTGGCTGCGGCAATAATGGGAATTGTGTATGCTAAGGAACCAAAAGTGAAAAATAGGGTATCAGCAATCCATGCGCCCACAATGCCTCCCGCATTGTGAATATCTTCTCCCCATGCAGTCTGCGACCAAGACGGGTCAGCCGGGCTAAATGTTAATAGTGCCACTGACAACAAAATTGAAGCCAATACTGTCACAATGAAGCTGCACTCTTTTAAACGCTGGGGGCCATCGAGGCGTGATACTTGTGACTCATCCCCAGTTTTAATGATGGTTTCAACTTTATTTTTGCTGTCTTTGAACATAACCCACTTATCAAATGCTTGGTACCAACCTAGGTATCATGAGCAATAAAACCCACCTATTTGGTTAACACTATAAGAAAAAAATAGTCCGAGAAGCCACGCCCCTCGGACTATTAATTTAACCATATCAGGACTTAAAACCCAATTGCCTTAAGTCAGAATACCGAAAGGCATATGCCAATACCTAAAGCTTAGCGTGTTTTAATCACTAACTGATTTGTTTGCTTCACTTCTTCCATAACGACATAAGTTCTTGTGTCATTAACTCCGGGAAGGCGTAAAAGTGTATCGCCCAACAATTTCCGGTAGGCACTCATATCCGATACGCGAGTTTTGAGTAAGTAATCAAAATCACCTGAAACTAAGTGGCATTCTTGAATATCATCAAGTTTTTGTACCGCTGTATTGAACTGCTCGAACACGTCTGGTGCTCCACGGTTCAATGTAATCTCAACAAAAACCAATAGTGACGCATCAAGAAATTGCGGATTAAGTAAGGCTGTGTAGCCTGTGATGTACCCTTGACGCTCCAAACGACGAACACGTTCTAAACACGGTGTTGGTGAAAGACCAACTCGTTTGGACAGTTCAACGTTTGAAATACGACCGTCTTTTTGCAACTCGTTAAGAATGTTGCGATCAATACGGTCAAGATCCTTAGACGGCTTCTTATTGTTGTCTGCCATTTTTTATTCCACCTTATTACTTCCTTGCAAAAAAATATACTACAACTTTTTAATATTCAGTATCAAATTTTATTCAATCATATCTATACTAGATATTAATTCGATAGAATTCCCCTACACATAGTTAATATAACCATTATAGTTAAAACAACCAATATAAAATGAGGAGTCAGGATGATCATTGGCGTACCAAAGGAAATCAAAAACCATGAGTACCGTGTTGGCATGATCCCAGCGAGCGTTCGTGAACTAGTATCGCAAGGCCATCAGGTTTTTGTCGAAACCAAAGCCGGTTCAGGCATTGGCTTTTCCGACGATGATTACATCGCTGTAGGCGCATCCATTCTTCCTACTGCTGCTGACGTTTTTGCGCAAGCAGAAATGATTGTAAAAGTTAAAGAGCCTCAAGCTGTTGAACGTGCAATGCTCCGTGAAGGGCAAATATTATTCACCTATTTGCACTTAGCACCAGATTTTCCACAAACTGAAGAACTAATCAAGAGCAAAGCTGTCTGCATAGCGTATGAGACTGTAACAGATAATATGGGTCGCTTACCACTACTTGCACCTATGTCTGAGGTAGCGGGCCGCATGTCAATCCAAGCTGGCGCACAAACTTTAGAAAAATCTCACGGTGGACGCGGTCTACTTCTTGGTGGCGTCCCCGGTGTTGAACCAGCAAAAGTCGTTGTAGTTGGTGGTGGCGTAGTTGGCGCTAATGCGGCTCGTATGGCTGTTGGCTTACGCGCAGACGTAACTATCTTAGACCGCAATGTTGATACACTTCGCCGTTTGGATGAAGAGTTTCAGGGTCGCGCTAAGGTTGTCTACTCAACTGAAGATGCCATCGAAAAACATGTATTAGACGCAGATCTTGTTGTCGGCGCAGTATTAATTCCAGGCGCGGCTGCTCCAAAACTCGTGACTAAAGAGCACATTGCGAAAATGAAACCTGGTGCAGCCGTTGTTGATGTTGCGATTGACCAAGGTGGCTGTTTCGAAACTTCTCATGCCACAACACATGCGGATCCAACCTACATTGTGGATGATGTTGTGCACTATTGTGTTGCGAATATGCCAGGCGCTGTAGCTCGCACTTCTACATTCGCTCTCAACAATGCTACCCTACCATACATTGTTAAGTTGGCGAACAAAGGCTATCGCGAAGCATTGCTAGAAGATAAAGGTTTCTTAGAAGGGCTAAATGTCATTCACGGTAAAGTGACCTGTAAAGAAGTTGCAGAAAGCTTCGACCTTGAATATGTAGAGCCTTCCGATGCGATTGCAATGTTCAACTAATTTAGATTAGACAGGAACAAAAAAAGCGCTCAAACTAATGAGCGCTTTTTTACATCAAATACATTTAAAGAAGCTAACTTAAAACCATCTTTCAAGTGCACTTTTATCAAGCTGGCGAAATGCACGATTTAGAATATGGGCCAGTTCTTTATATCTAGGCTGCTTTTTCATCGGCTCCAACGCAAGACCGCTTTCTACGATTTTCTCATGGATCTCTCTATACCATCCCGCTAAGGCTGGTGGAAGTTGTGTATTCGCCCTACTTCCTAGCCACCACATCCCTTGAATAGGCAAGCTAATTGCGAATAAAGCGATAATAACCGCTTGGGGCATTGACTGATAGTTGCTAAATACCATCTGCGTGAGCACGCTGATTGCTGCGATAGCTGGCATGACTTTCACCCCATATTTGGTGGCTTTTATAATTCGCTGTTCTGGGAATAGCAAATTAAGTTCCTTGCGCATAGGCCAAGTATCCATGTACTTTTGTCCATCTCTAAGGTTATGCACTAAACCGACTTTGTTACTCATAGGGCTCTCTCACTACACTAACCTACCTGCACTAGCCAAAAAAAATTTTAAGGATTAAAATTTTATCGCAATAAGTTGACAAAAATTAATATTCTTTCAAATTTTTTTGTTATCATTGACTATTATCGTCATCCATTGCAGGCCTACATACTCATTGTTGCTGTTATTTAGCATTTAAGCAACTATTGAGGCCTATCTGCAAGGGGTGCATGGGCAGTGACAGGCAGCACTGCTGTCTTTATATACGGAAATTGACTTTTTACTCAAGATTAGTATGCAGCTGAACGAGCTTCTTCTATTCTTGTGATTGATTTTTATCCTAACTGATTATTACAGGTAGCCACTCATGTCTAAGCTGGTTTTAGTTTTAAACTGCGGTAGTTCTTCCCTTAAGTTTGCGGTTGTCGATGCCGAAAACGGCAACGAGCACTTAACAGGTCTCGCTGAATGCCTTCACCTTCCAGAAGCACGTATAAAATGGAAGCTTGATGGTAAGCACGAAGCTCAATTAGGAGAAGGTGCAGCCCACGATGAAGCCCTTTCATTCATCGTTGAAACTATCCTTGTTTCCAAACCAGAGCTTGCTGAACAACTCAAAGCCATTGGTCATAGAGTTGTACATGGTGGTGAGAAATTTACTCAATCAGCATTGATTAATGATGACGTGTTAAAGGGAATCGAAGATTGTGCGACATTGGCACCACTTCACAACCCTGCCGCAATTATTGGTATTAAAGCGGCTCAAAAGGCCTTCCCTAACCTACCAATGTCAGCCGTATTTGACACAGCTTATCATCAGTCTATGCCTGAAGAAGCATACCTATATGCGCTTCCATATAGCCTATACAAAGAGCATGGCATTCGCCGTTATGGCATGCATGGTACTTCTCACCTTTTCATTGCGCGTGAAGCAGCAGACCGTCTAGGCAAAGCAGAATCTGAGCTGAATATCATCAACTGTCACTTGGGCAACGGTGCATCAGTGTGTGCGATTAAAAACGGTAAATCCGTTGATACTTCAATGGGCTTAACTCCTCTTGAAGGTTTGGTAATGGGCACTCGCTGTGGTGACCTAGATCCAGCGATTATCTTCCACCTGCATGATACGCTTGGATACTCGGTAGACGAAATCAACAATATGTTAACTAAAGAGTCAGGCTTAGCTGGCCTGACGGAAGTAACCTCAGATTGTCGTTTCGTCGAAGATAACTACGGAACTAAAGAAGAAGCTACACGCGCGATGGACGTATTCTGTCATCGTCTAGCAAAATATGTTGCAGGCTATACAGCAACACTCGACGGCCGATTAGATGCTATTGTATTTACAGGTGGCATTGGTGAGAACTCAGGCCCAATTCGTGAGATGGTATTAAACCGTCTAGGAGTATTTGGCATTGAAGTCGACTCAGAAGCAAACCTTAAAGCTCGCTTCGGCGGTGAAGGTACAATTACAACTGCTGACAGCAGAATACCGGCCATGGTTATCTCTACCAATGAAGAGTTAATTATCGCTGAAGATACAGCTCGCCTATCAGGCCTTTAATTAGTGTAACCGGCTGGCATAAGTGTCAGCCGGTTTTTTACTAGACTTAACACCTATTTCAATCAGGGAATACGGTCTCGAGTCTTATATAAATAGAAAAAGGTATTCTAAGAATGTCTCGTACTATTATGCTTATCCCTGCCAGCGCTGGTGTTGGCCTAACAAGTGTTAGCATGGGCATCTTGCGTGCAATGGAACGTAAAGGTGTTAAAGTTTCCTTCTACAAGCCTATTTGTCAGCCTCGTTCAGGTGGCGACCAGCCTGACCTAACATCGACGATAGTCGCACACAATAGCGACATGAAAATAGGCCAATCATTAGCCATGTCCGTCGCTGAAAATTTAATCGGCAACGATAACATGGATGAACTGCTTGAAACTGTTGTCGAACGTTATAACCAAATTAACAAAGACTCTGATGTAACTTTAATCGAAGGATTAGTCCCTACGCGCAAGCATCCATTTGCAAACCAAGTCAACGCAGAAATTGCGGCAACACTCGGCGCTGAAATTGTTCTCGTTGCGACACCCGGTACAGATAACCCTGCTCAGCTTAAAGAGCGCATTGAAGTTGCCTGTTCAAACTTTGGTGGCACTAAAAACAAAAATATTTCGGGTGTGGTCATTAACAAGCTGAATGCACCAGTGGATGAAGCAGGACGTACTCGCCCTGATCTTTCAGAAATATTTGATGATGCAGACAGTGCACAACAAAATGAAATGAAGGTGATGGAAATTTTTAATACATCACCCATTCGCGTGCTAGGTTGTGTTCCTTGGAGTATCGATCTTATCGCTACTCGTGCCATTGATATGGCCAAGCATCTAAAAGCCGACATTGTCAATCAAGGTGATATCTACACTAGGCGCATAAAGAGCATTACTTTCTGCGCTCGCTCATTACCCAATATGATTGAGCACTTCAAGCCAGGATCGCTACTTGTCACTTCTGCAGACCGTCCCGATGTTATTGTAGCGGCCGCACTAGCAGCCATGAATGGTGTCGATATTGGCGCTGTGTTACTGACAGGTGGCTACGACATACCTGAAGAAATTGTTGATCTCTGTAAGCCGGCATTTGACACAGGTTTACCAATATTTAAAGCTCAAGGTAATACTTGGCAAACATCACTAAACCTTCAAAGCTTTAGCTTAGAAGTACCTGAAGATGATAAAGAGCGTATCGAATTCATTAATGAGCATGTTGCCGGACACATCGACGGTAACTGGATTGAATCGCTTACCGAAGGCACACACAAGTCTCGTCGTTTAAGTCCTCCTGCTTTCCGCTATCAATTGACGGAATTTGCACGCAAGGCTGCAAAACGTATCGTTCTTCCCGAGGGTGATGAGCCAAGAACAGTCAAAGCAGCGGCGATTTGTGCAGAGCGTGGCATAGCTGAATGTGTTCTGCTTGGTAATCCAAAAGAAATTAAGCGCGTTGCCGAGCAACAAGGTGTCGAGCTTAACTCTGGCGTACAAATTATTGATGCCGATGCCATTCGAGAAAATTACGTCGCTCGACTAGTCGAACTTCGTGGTAAAAAAGGCATGACTGAAGTCGTTGCCAGAGAAAAGCTGCAAGACTCGGTATTCTTAGGCACTATGATGCTCGAAAATGATGAAGTTGACGGGCTTGTATCTGGTGCAGTGCACACCACCGCGAACACAATAGTACCTCCATTCCAAATCATTAAGACAGCGCCGAACGCTTCTATTGTCTCGTCGGTATTCTTCATGTTGCTTCCTGACCAAGTACTGGTTTATGGCGACTGTGCGATAAACCCAGATCCTACGGCTGAACAACTCGCAGAAATCGCTATTCAGTCTGCTGATTCTGCCGCTGCATTTGGAATTGAACCTCGCGTTGCAATGATTTCTTACTCCACTGGTGAATCGGGTAAAGGAGCAGATGTCGATAAGGTTCGCGAAGCAACCAAGCTTGCTAAGAAGAAACGTCCTGACTTAGTTATCGATGGACCTCTTCAGTACGACGCGGCAATTATGGAAAACGTAGCGGCTTCTAAAGCACCTAATTCTCCAGTTGCAGGTAAAGCCACTGTATTTGTCTTCCCAGACCTCAACACAGGTAATACGACCTACAAAGCAGTACAACGTAGTGCCGATCTTGTGTCTATCGGCCCAATGCTGCAAGGTATGCGTAAACCAGTCAATGACCTTTCACGTGGTGCATTGGTCGACGATATTGTCTACACAATTGCGCTAACTGCGATACAAGCTGATCAAGAGCACAACTAATTTACCCACTAATATTCAAAGCAGCTATTTTTAGCTGCTTTTTTATTATCTACTATCATCGGTTTACACTATATACTACCCCTACAATGAGAAGAGTCTAGATCTAAACTTGGGCCTCTAGGAACAACTTGAGTCGGATTGATACCCGTATGGCTAAAGTAGTAGTGACGTTTTATATGGTAAAAATCCACGGTTTCAGCCACGCCGTTCATTTGATAAAGTTCTTTCATGTAACCATAAATATTAACGTAATCAGCAATGCGTTGTTTGTTGCATTTAAAGTGTCCAACGTAAACGGCATCAAAACGAATTAACGTTGTGAAAAGTCTCCAATCTGCCTCTGTCAAAACCTGTCCAACAAGATACCTATGGTTTGCTAAGTGCTGGTCTAGGCGGTCTAAAGCATTGAACAGCTGTTCAAACGCCTCTTCATAAGCGTCTTGAGTAGTGGCGAAACCACATCGATAAACCCCATTGTTGATATTCACATAGATATCAGCATTCCATTCATCAATGGCCAATGCTTGTTCTTTCGGGTAATAGTCTTGGTGGTTTCCCGTAATCTCGTTAAATTCGCGGTTAAACATACGAATAATATCTGCAGACTCATTACTTACAATGGTTTGATGCTTCTTATCCCATAACACTGGCACAGTGACACGCCCCGTGTAGGTACTGTTAGCATGGGTATAAATTTGGTGAAGTCGGGTATATCCATATAAGGGCTCAGGAGTTGCAAAAAGCCAACCTTCACTCATCATATCTGGGCTAACTACAGTGACTTCAATATGACTTTCCAAATTTTTCAGTTTTCTAAAAATTAACGCTCTGTGCGCCCACGGGCAAGCAAGTGATACATATAGGTGATAGCGCCCAGATTCTGCTTGAAATTTTGCACTCGAGTCGTTTTTAACCCAGTCTCTAAACCCAGCATCTTCACGAACAAAACGCCCACCACTTTTGGCCGTGTCATACCATACATCATACCATTTACCATCAACTAACTTTCCCATAACTCAGTGTCCATTTTTATGTTAACTAGATTGAGTATAAAAAAAGCCAACCGATTCAAAAGCAGAATCAGTTGGCTTTGTTGTTCGAATAATTTGAACTTTAATAGACGATTATCGGTTGATCAGTGTCATACACTCTCGTGTAAACAAGATACAGCATGCACATCATTTCCTTGAATTGATGGCTTTCTTTCAGCACAAGCCTGAGTAGCTTGTGGACACCGAGTACGGAATACACAGCCAGAAGGTGGATTTATTGGCGAAGGTAAATCGCCTTCAAGCATTTCAATTTCCTTACTGCGCTCAAGTTTTGGATCAGGAATCGGAACCGCTGACATAAGTGCACGTGTATATGGATGTTTAGGGTTGTCGAACAAGGCTTCCGCCTCTCCAAGCTCAACTGCATTACCTAAATACATCACCAAGACTCGATCAGATATATGCTTCACAACCGATAAATCATGTGCGATGAACACTAACGATAAACCAAGCTCTTTCTGTAACTCTTTTAGTAAGTTAACCACCTGTGCCTGGATCGATACGTCCAAAGCAGAGACTGGCTCGTCACAGATGATCATTTTAGGCTTTAGAATTAGAGCACGAGCTATACCAATTCGCTGGCATTGACCACCCGAAAATTCGTGTGGGTAGCGATTGATCACGTTAGGCAGTAAGCCTACTTTTGCCATCATTTGCTTGACTTGATCTTTCACTTCTTGTTTTGAAAGTTCAGGATAAAAAGTCTCTAGTGGCTCAGCAATAATATCGCCTATAGTCATACGTGGGTTCAACGATGCCAAGGGATCTTGGAAAATCATCTGAATTTCTTTGCGTGTTTCGCGGCGCTGAACTTCCTGCATCTTGGTGAGATCTTGCCCTAGCCAAACCACTTCACCATCGGTCGCTTCAACTAAACCTATAATCGCCCGGGCAAACGTCGATTTACCGCAACCAGATTCTCCGACTACACCAAGAGTCTCTCCTTCGTATAGCCGAACATTTACACCGTCAACTGCTTTTAAATTAGCGGGTTTTGCCCATGGCCAAGCTGACTTGGCTGCAATACTAAAATGAACTTTTAAATCAGAAACGTCTAAAATTACCTTCTTGTCTGTACTCATCTTTTCCAAGCCTCCCATTCTGAAAAACATGCTCTTTGACGACCATTTTCAAAAGCTGTCAGGACAGGAGCTTCTGTCTTACAACGATTCATCACTCGATGGCAACGCTCTTGATAAGGACAACCAGCGGGCAGGTTAAGGAGATTGGGTGGATTCCCCGGAATAGTAGGTAGGATATCACCTTCAGTATCTAGGCGAGGGATCGCTTTGAGCAGCCCCTCTGCATAGGGGTGACTCGGTTGATAGAAGATTTCATCGACCGTGCCGTACTCCATGGTTCGACCTGCATACATCACCAAGACTTTATCACATGAGCCCGCGACAACACCTAAGTCGTGAGTAATCATGATGATTGCCGTATTGAACTCGTGCTTAAGCTCGTTTAGCAAGTCCATAATTTGAGCTTGAACCGTCACGTCCAGTGCTGTTGTGGGCTCGTCAGCAATTAAAAGCTTTGGCCGGCAGAGCAGAGCCATTGCTATCATAACGCGCTGCCGCATACCTCCAGAAAACTCATGCGGAAACATAGTAATACGTTTACGTGCTTCTGGAATTTTAACCGCTTCTAACATGCGCACCGATTCTTCAAACGCTTCTGCTTTTCCCATCCCTTTGTGTAGCATCAATACTTCCATTAATTGATCACTCACTTTCATGTATGGGTTAAGGGACGTCATAGGGTCTTGAAAAATCATTGCAATTTGTTCAGCTCGCACCCTATTGAGTTCTTTTTCTGGCAAATTAAGGATTTCTTTACCTTCGAATAAAGCGCTACCTGAAATAATGCCATTTTTCGCTAAAAGGCCCATGATAGCGAATACGGTTTGAGATTTCCCTGAACCTGACTCGCCAACAATACCCAGAGTTTCTCCCTGATTAAGAGAAAAGTTCAAATCATTAACTGCAGTAACAATGCCATCTTGAGTGGAGAATTGAACACGCAGATCTTTGACATCTAATAAGCTCATCATTGCTTCCTTAATCTTTATAGATTTTATAATTTATTGCTTTTTAATTATCTGTCTTTTGGATCGAGCGCATCACGCAAACCATCACCAACATAGTTAAAACAAAACAGTGTTACGACCATGAATGCCGCAGGGAATATAAGCTGCCAAATGGCAACTTCCATTGTTTGGGAACCCTCTTGGAGCAAAGCTCCCCAACTCGTCATTGGTTCCTGTACGCCCAATCCTAAGAAAGAGAGGAACGACTCAGTTAAAATCATGCTTGGGATGAGTAAGGTAGAGTAAACCGCAACAATACCAAGTACGTTGGGTACAATATGGCGCGTAATAATTTTCCATTTGCTCACACCAGATACGTATGCAGCTTCAATAAATTCTTTGCTACGTAAACTCAAGGTTTGACCGCGCACAATACGAGCCATATCTAACCAAGCAATGGCACCGATAGCAACGAAAATTAAAATAATGTTTCGGCCAAAAAAGGTGACTAGGACAATGACCAAGAACATAAATGGTACAGCGTATAAAATCTCTAATACACGCATCATAACGCGGTCAGTTCTGCCGCCGATAAAACCTGATGTTGCCCCATATAAGGTACCAATTAATACAGCGACAAATGCCCCCATGACACCAACCATGAGTGAGATTCGACCACCGATTAATGTTCTTACATAAAGGTCTCGACCTAAACTATCTGTGCCAAACCAGTGCTCAGCACTTGGTCCAACATGCATCGCATACCAGTCAGTGTCATCGAAGGTATAAGGCGCTACCATAGGCAAGAAAATAACGGCCAGAGTCATAATAATTAAGATAAACATGCTTATCATTGCTGCACGATTTCGCATAAAACGAATACGTGCATCCTGCCAAAGACTGCGACCTTGAATTTCTAGTTCTTCAGAAAATTTCTCTATCGCTTCTAGGTTTTCTTTTTTTGTTAACATACTTCCAACTTCCTTGTTAGTAGCGAATTTTTGGATCTATCATCGCTAGAAAAACATCGACTATTGCATTGAATAAAATGAAAAGGAAACCGATTAAAATCGTTATTCCCATCACCAGCGAATAGTCTCGGTTGAAAGCGGCATTGACAAACAGTTTACCGATTCCAGGTAAACCAAATATGGTTTCAATCACTACAGAACCTGTAATAATGCCGACAAAAGCGGGCCCCATGTAGGACACAACAGGAAGAAGCGCAGGTTTCAATGCATGTTTGATGATGATGTATCTATAGCTTAAACCTTTTGCTCTTGCAGTGCGGATAAAGTTACTGTTCAAAGTCTCGATCATTGAACCTCTTGTAATCCGAGCAAAAGTTGCCACATAAAGTAAAGACATACCAACAATAGGTAAAAGCATATACTTCAAAGAACCGTCAAGCCATCCACCAGCAGGCAATACCTGTAGCTTTATTGAAAATATATATATAAGTAGAGGAGCTAAAACAAATGATGGTAGAACTACCCCTAACATAGCACTTGCCATAAGCAAAAAATCAAGCCAAGTATTTTGTTTTAAAGCAGCAAGAGTTCCAATAGTCACCCCTGATATAACAGTAAATATGAATGCAAATAATCCAATTTTTGCTGATACAGGAAGAGACTCACTAATTAACTCGTTCACCGTATAATCTTTATACTTAAATGAAGGGCCGAAATCACCGACGATTATATTGGATAAATAAGTGGTATACTGTTCGAATACAGGCTTATCTAGGCCATATTTGGCATTAATATTGGCCATTACTTCCGGAGGCAAAGGACGCTCACTAGAAAATGGATTCCCCGGTGCAAAACGAACAAGGAAGAAAGAGACAGTAATCAACACTAACATTGTCGGTATTGCTTCCAGTACTCTTTTGGCAATAAACTTTATCATAGTTTTTCTCTTGTTATATAGATTGTTCAAGAAATAAAAAGGGATTAGGTTACACCTATCCCTTTAAAATACTTCACGACTTGTTTCTATTTCTCTACAAAATATAAATCTTTTGAAAAAACATTATTTTCAGGGTTTTTCATAGGGTAACCACCAAGAGAAGGATTAACCAAGCGCGCATTAACATAATGATATATCGGCATAATAGGCATATCCTGAGCTAATAAAGCTTCTGCATTTTTGTAATCTTTGGAACGTTCTTCCTCTGATGTAGCCAAGAGTGCATTATCGATTTCACGATCGTATGAGACACTGGAATAATTAGGATAGTTTTGTGAATGTCCTGACTTCATTATGGACAAGAAAGTTGAGGCCTCATTATAGTCCCCACACCATCCTGCTCGCGAAACCTCAAAATTACCTTGTCGTTTATTATCCAAGTATGTTTTCCATTCTTGGTTTTCTAATACCGCGTTTACGCCCAGAGTTTTCTTCCACATAGATGATATTGCTACTGCAATTTTCTTATGGTTATCATTCGTATTGTATAATAAATTGAAGGTTAGAGGATTGTCCTCACCATAACCTGCTTCCTTTAAAAGTTGTTTTGCCTTCTTCACGCGATCACTTTGAGTCCAACCTGCATACTCAGGCATTTCTATACTTAACCCATTAGTAGCTAACGGCGTAAAGTTATACGCAGGTGTTTCACCTTTACCGACTACCAGATCGGAAATTATTTTCCTATCAATGGCGAAGGATAGAGCTTTCCTTACCTTAATATCATCGAAAGGCTTTTTCTTTGTATTAAATTCGTAATAGTATGAACATAAATATGGTGTTACTTTTAAGCTTTCAGGATAGTCCTTCTTGATGCGCTTAAAATGCTCATTCGGCATTTCATATGTCAAGTCTATCTCGCCAGCCAAAAAGCGATTCATTTCAGCAACATAGCTTTCAATGGGTAAGAATGATACTTTTTTAATTACTGTATTATCAGCATCCCAGTAATTTGGGTTTTTTGTTAGCACAATACGCTCATTTACAACCCACTTACTTAGCTTATATGCACCATTGCTTACATAGTTTTCTGGACTTGTCCATGAGTCACCCAGCTTTTCAATTACAGCCTGATTTACCGGCTTCATAGATGTGTGACCAGTCATAGTAACAAAGTATGGAAGAGGCTTATCTAGCGTCACTTTAAGTGTATAATCATCGACTGCAACAACTCCTAAACTTTCGGGCCTTTTAGATCCAGATATGATATCGGCAGCATTGTGCATCGTTGTCATTTCGAGATACGAAGCATAAGGCGAGCCAACAGATGGGTCTACAAGACGCCTCCAAGAATAGACAAAATCACTTGCTTTTACGGGATCTCCATTTGACCACTTAGCTTTCTCTCTAAGATGAAAAACCCATGTTTTGTTATCAGATGTCTCCCAGCTCTTCGCGACACCTGGGATAGTGTTACCATTTCCATCCTGAATCACTAAGCCTTCAAGCAAATCTCGAATAACATTACTTTCTGGTACGCCTGATACCTTCTGAGGATCCAAAGATTCAACCTCAGCACCATTGCCAATAACTAATTCTTGCTTCTTTGCTAATGTAGTGCCCGCTGGCACATCTGCTGCGAAAGTTGAGGTGGCGGCAACGGTAATAGTCGCCCCAAGAAGAAGGGCTTGAGTTATCTTATTCTTGTACATGCGTAAACTCCGAATTTTTAATTTGCATCCATGACGTCTTCGTAAGTCTACTTGTAAGAAATAGTGATTTAGCATTGTTTAGTGTAATAATTAAGCACAAAACACCAAAACCTTACGAAGATTGCAGCACACATTATCAACCCTCGATTCGATTTGCCATAAAAATGTAGCAAAAAACCGCTTAATTCTCCGATCAATGCAACATTTTGAAAAAAATATTACAAAAGATATAAAAGCTGACTCATTACGAGACTTTATTATTTAGACGAAAATCACAGCATCAACATGTATAGTAAAGTGTCTCCATTCCACACCAATTGCCCAAATAGAGACCAATAAAAATAACAATAAAAAAACACAAAGCCCCAAGAGTTATAACTTTTATATATCTTTGTAAATTAAAACCAGCGGATATCCATATTCAATAATATTGCGTTCTAATTACATAAAAAGCATGGTAACCGAATTCAATTCATGTTTCTGGAGGCTCTATGTTAGGGGTTGGTGTCTTTTAGCGACAGTCAATATCTTGTTGAACCTGACGAACGTAATCGTTTCTTTGCACCATCCACTCTTTAGCGGCAGTTGGCACATCCAATTTATTTATGTCAACTAACGCCGCCGCGAGAGCAACATCACTATTGGTCAATTGAAACTTTTGCACCGCCTTGTAAGCACAGTGTGAACGGTCTTTAAGCCCAGTAGAGACAGCAATTTTTAACCAACCTCCTGTTGGATTACCACAATCCCAAGGGTATTTGTCATTCATGCCCCATTTAGGATCTTTCTCACACTCTGCACTATAGGGAGGAAATTCGACAAAACTACCCGGGTAGGTAGACTCGACCCAGTTTGGAGTCCAGTTAAAAATGAGCAGTGGTTTCTTTTTTGAAACATACTGATGTATTTTTTGATTGATTGAGTCGCCATCAGGGAGGACCACGACTTTGAAATTAAGCTGTAAGGCTCTTATTCTCGCGTTATCAGGCTTTTCCCAAGGACCTGTGTAGAAAGTGCCAAATTGCTCACCTGGTTCCGCGAATATCGCATGACATTTTTCCAACGCTTTCCAATCTGGTAAACCCGGACAAAGAGCCTCTACATAATCAGGGTACCACCATTCTTCTCTCGTTTTTGCTTTGTGAGTTCCCCCCTCCTCTATAAGCGCCTTATCTAGCAAAGATTGGTACTGTGGCCCCATAGACCCTTCCCATACTTCAACCTGAATATCTGCTTTTCCTGTACTCAAATACATCCATTGTGGCGTTGAAGGTATCGCAATAATTTCTGTTTTCACATTTTTCGATTCTAAAATGTCTGCAAGAACATGGGTGAGAACGCGTTGACTTGACCAATCTAGCTCTAACAGTTTGACCGTCTCGGCATATGTCGAGCAAGAAAAACTCAAGATGGCAACGGACCAACCTAGACGTACATTCTGAATCATAAAAAGCTCCAAGCTCTACCCTACTTATAGAATAGGCCAAAGTAACTTCCTATGGGGGCTAAAGTAACCGCTGTTATATACCATCAGTAAAACAAACGACAGAATTCATCAATATTAGTTCTTGAGGTATAAGGGTTGAGAAAAACCGCCTTTTCACCCGGTATAGCCAAACAATTACCAGCGTGATTATAGTCTGTGTGAGTAATAGAATTTACCCAATTTGTTTTAAGACCTTTTCCTCTTCTATGAGTGAAATGTTGACGATGATAGCAAGATACTTGGTTAATTTTATCCTCATCAACCTGATTAGCTTTCAGCCCGATTTCGTTTAAATACATCTCTGATATCGGTCCGTTCAGTTCTGGATATAACCGAAAAGCTACCGACGGACCATGATTCGAGGGACACACCACTTTACAGCCATCTATCTTTTCGAGTTGCGCGCGCATGTAATTGGCATTTTGTAACCCATGAGCCAAGATAGTCTGATAACCTTCTTTACCGAGAAATTGTAAAGCTGAATAGGCAGAAAATACTCCAGCTGCTCCTCGGGAACATTCGATCGTTGACTGAAGATATGTTTTGCTCTTGAGCTTATCTTCAAAGTAAGAAAAATAGCTTGATTGCTGACGTAATGCCTCAAAATCTTGGCGATCCCTTACCATAAGCAGGCTGGATGTATAGGGCGCATATCCCCACTTTTGAAAATCGACCGTAAAGGAATCGGCTTCTTTTAACCCTTTCATCATGCTCTTCAAATACGACAAGCTCTTTAACGTGGCAGGGTTAATCGCCAACGGGTTAGTGCCAACATCATAATCAAGAAAGAAGAGTAAACTCCATCCCACCGCCGCATCGACATGAATGTGAGGAGAACGGAGAATATGATATTTACGACATAAACGTTCAGTAGTTCGGCGCACCGAGCTAATATCATCGATAGCAAAAGTATCTGTAGTGCCACATGTTAACATTATCGTCGGAACCATAACCCCTTTCTTAAAGTATGCATCCAATTGACGCTCGAAGTCATCGAGACAAATTTGGTTGTTTCTATTGATACGAATCCGAGTGACTTGATTGCCAATATCGATTCCCATCAAAGCCAAATTAGTCATGTTTGAGTAATGACCCGATTCAGTATTGAACATACAAAAACTTCGACCCGTAATACCCTCAAATTTCGACGTTGGAAACGTCTTGCGTAATCCAAACAAATAACCGTAAAGGTTACAAAATGTTCCTCCCTGAGTGAACAATCCTCCAGCATGTAATGGATCATAACCAGCAAGAGAAGCTATCTGACGAATGACCATGTTTTCCAACTCAACGGCCATACCCGAGTATTCACTGTAAACTAAATTGGGATTTTTAACCGTGGCTAACATAGCACCATGTATTGCGGGATCACAGGGGGTTGAAATGACATTTTCAACCGATTTTGGATCCTGCCAATCCTTGCAATGGTGAGCGACGAATAACGCAAGGGGATCAAAAGCATTGATCTGGGTCTGCATTTCATCTGGTATCTCTTTACGTTGTTTTAATGCCTTATTAAGGTGTCGGCATTTTTCAGTAGAAAAAGGACTCTGACCACTAACCAACATTTCAATATCGGGAGAAGAAAACAGGGGCCATAGTCGTTTATCGCGACTAAAGAAGCATTGCATCACCTGATGGTATTTATCGATGAAACCTCTGGACAAGGTATTTTCATCTACAGGATTTTTGGGGAATGTAGAAACATAAACCATGCTTATTCTCCTTTTTCATCGATAGTGATCCATTTATCATTTACATACGCAAAGCAAAATAAGTCAGCCGCATCCAAGCAGCGTAAAGCAATGCAATATGAGATTTAGGCCCTAACTTGAGCCATTAGGACTCGGCAACGACTATGCTAAAAGGCCCTGTCTTCAATAATGTGGGCCACCATCTTCTGGCGTAAAGCACAGTTTGCCGAGCATGTTCTTACCTCAAGGGTTTATTCTTGAGGCATAAGATTATTTCAGTTTGAAGTTGGCTACTAACCTTTCAAGTTCGTGGTTTGAATCGCCCAAAGATTCTGTGGCTGATACAGTTTGTTGCCCACTACTTACCAGAGAATCGACGATTTCACGAATAGATAACATGTTACGACTCAATTCTTCTGCAACCGTGCTCTGCTGCTCTGTTGCTGCCGCGATTTGTGTACTAACATCATCAATCTCTTTGACTGAAACCGTCATAACACCCAAGCTTTCCGATACCTCAGAAGTTTTTTCAGCGGTTGACTGACATTGCCCTTTAGTGGCTTCCATTGCACTCACTACTCGATCAGTTCCATCAAGCAATTGGCTCAACATATCCGAGATCTCAGAAGTGCTATTTTGTGTTCTTGCAGCTAGAGCCCTGACTTCATCGGCGACAACGGCAAACCCTCGACCTTGCTCTCCCGCCCTAGCAGCTTCAATGGCTGCATTTAGAGCGAGTAAATTGGTTTGTTCGGAAATCTCACCAATCACCGTCAGTACGTCGCTAATACGATTGGCATCTTTCTTCATACTTCCTATACGACCAGCCATATCCTCAACTTCAGTAACCAAGGTACTCACCGTTGAAACAGCGTTGTTGACAATACTTAATGAAGATTGTGCTTCTGAACTGGCTGCATCAGTGATTTTATTTGACTGTTGAACACTCTCCGCTACTGTTCTCGCACTTTCACTCATTTGAGTAATAGCAGTCACGACTTGTTCCGTTTCGCTCGAATGGTTAAGAAGCTTAGCCTCATTATCTCGCGCAGTATCTCTGAGTTCACTGACATTGGTGGATATATTTTCGCTCGCTTGAGAGATATTGAGCATCATGTTTTGCAGGCTTTGTACAAACTTGTTAAATCCCTGACTAATCTGCCCTAAATCATCCCTGCTGGTAACTTCAAGACGCTGAGTAAGATCTCCATTTCCTTCAGAGAGGTCAAGAACCGCTGCTTTTAGTATGAGTAAAGGTTTGTATGCATAGTGGATAATTATAAAAATAGCTCCAAAGCTTATAATAAATAACGCAGTCCCCATAACAATCGCTTCACGCTCAGCTTTATCGACTTCAGCGAGCGCCGTTGCCTTATCTACAAACACCATTAAGGTCCAGTACATATCATCAGCTAAATTGACCCTTTGAAAATAGCCGTCAAATTGTATGCCGAGGTATGGAAAGCTCAGGTGTCCACTTTGCTGATTGGCGAACATCTGTTCCATCTGAGAGAAATTAGCACTGACCTGTGACGGTGTTTTTCCTATATCATTTGGATCATCACTAGCAAAAAAGACCGCATTCCTATCGGTCAGAGTTGCAGCGCCACCTGCAAAACGCATATTGCTTACCCTATCAATAATTTCTCCAAGTTGAATATCACCGAGAAGCACCCCGACGACAATATCATCTTGTTTTATCGGCATGGTCACACTAACAACCTGGTCTCCTGTCACTTTATCCTGATATATATCTGTTAGGGCAGCAGATGATGCCTTCGTCGCTGCTTTGTACCAACTCCTAGTTCGAAAATCAAAGCGACTGGCGTTTTCAATCGACATATAATTGCGACCATCTTCGTAAGTGACAATCACATTTGCGAAACCTGCACTTTGAGCCAGTAAAGTGACCAATTTCTGATTTTCTTCTCTTGTTAACTTCGTACCGAACTGCTCTGCACCTGAAGCAATTGCATCGATGCGAAACTTCATCATCTGCTCAAGTTCGATAACATGAAAATTAAGCTTGTTTTGAGTTTCACTCACCAATCCAGTGATCATCTTTTCTTTCATGGAGAGTATGTTCAAAGTACCAAGAACGGTTAGAGATAGAGTGACAAGTAACCCCACCCCGAGATAGATACGAGTTTTAAAACCAATATTCATTACGCTTCCTCACTATATGTACGAGCGAACAAAACAACGTAAGGATGCGATCAGGTCTGTTATTATTTGTAGGCTATTCACTTTTGTTCAGTGAATACTTGAGTCTAAGCTCATAGTCAAACCATCAATACACCCAGCCAACACTATAACCTTAGCTTTATATCACAATTATATGCAACAAATATTATACTGTTTTATTTTTCGCTGTGAGAATAAATAGTTAGGAAAGGTTCAAGGAAAGGAAAACTTACTAGTTTGACTAAAAAGACACTTAAATTGGTGGGATGGCACAACCTAAAGCCACCCACACATCAAAACTATCGAGTCGATGCCTCTAATGTCATACCGGAAAATGACGAATAACCATTCAACAACACGTAATATGTCCCTGGAGACGCATTCGTAAAGGTGCAAGTTTCATTATTACCGTATCGATATGGACGACAATCCCAGTTTTGCTTGCTGGCTTTAGAACCAAACTTTACATACAGATCCATGTCGCCAGATCCACCAGATGTTTTGATATCTAGAGTTCTAACAGAGTCCAGCTCGAAGGTGTACAAACTTTCACTTCCTGTAGCGCCTGTTAATCCTGTGACCGGCACACCGTCTTTTAACACCTTATCTGTAGGAGGGTTACCACCGTTAGCATTACCCATCTCAACTGCATATGCTAAACCCAATTTGGTAAACTTGGTCGCATGGGCACCTGTAGGGTCTGAGTTCTCAAGAGTATCTCTGTAGGTATGAATATGTCGATTAGAATCACTAAACTTTGATTCAAACGGCATAGCAGCTGAGTAGCCCGCATTATGCCATGAGGCATGGTCCGAACATGCATATCCACAGCGATCATAGCCATAGCTTAGAGATGGCAAATACTCATCAAGCAAATTGGTAAGTAACTGAGTTAAACTGCTATCGGTATAATCCGTGATGAAAACAATGTCCTGTGCAGAGCCTTTGTGGTTAGTCATGTCTAGCTGCAATACAGATACCACATTTTTGCCTTGCGAACGATAGGTATTAGCAATATCTTGCGAGCCCCTTAAACCGACTTCTTCCGCCGCATAAGCCATAAATGCCATAGAACGCTTTGGAGCAAAATTATTTTCTGACAATACTCGTATAATCTCAGTGACACTTGCGATACCCGATGCATCGTCATCTGCACCTGGCGCAATTGAGTTTTCATTGGTTCTAGGGCCAATGGTGGAATCTAGATGGCCTCCCATGACCACCCACTCATCCGGATATTCTGTTCCCTCAATAGTTAAAATTACCGATTTCTGGTTATATCCACGGTGAGAGAACTGAGTGACATTCGAATTTGCAAGTCCAGGCGTTAAGGTTCTCCATTCATTCGCAATCCAATCAGATGCTTGCGCACCAGATGTGGTGGTGTAAAACCTATTGTTAAAGCTCATCAAAGAGCGAATGGTTTGGGTAATTTCAGCCGAGCTTACCTGCGAAAGCCAAGGTAAGACAAGCGCCTGTTGAGATAAGGTTGGGATGGTAAAGCTATCCAAAGTTACAGGCATAGCGCTTGCCAACATCGCACTTTGTAGTGATGGGTGAACCATGTAACCACCACAGCGATGGTGCTTTTCATGCATATCATGCGATAGACCCGCTAACTGAGTTTCATCCAGTTGCCCCACCCAAGCATGACCATTACTAGCCAAAGAGGCGGGTAATACAGATGTTGCTCCAACTGCCGTAATGGTCTCCGCTGCATCTGAACCTATAGATACCCATACTTTATCTGCCGAGATTGCGCACATCGAGGTAAAAGAAAGCGCTATCCCCAAGCACGTTTTTGAGTATTTCATTATCGCCTCCACGGGACTTTAGAAAACATTCAAAACTTAGGATAATTATTTATATTTTGAGAATTATTCCATTTACAGCGGGGTGTCAGATAAAATTGTCACATTTATATCATTAGACAAATAAAAAAAAGGGTGCCAAAGCACCCCTAACCATTAATCTATTTTTTAGAGACCGAAAGTGTCACTCCAGAGAAACCGCTGTATGCTCGAAGCATCACGTAAAGGTCTTCGCTCGCATTCACAGCGTCACAGGACTCCGTGCTTCCCGAGCGATACGGTCTGCAGTCATAGGTACTGGTTGTTGGTGGTTGTCCTGTTCGTACATACAAGTCCGCATCGCCTGTGCCAGACACGATCGAAACGGTTACATCAGACGTCCGATTTGCCGCACGAAGAACAAACATTTTTTCTTCACCCTTAGTCATGGACAGGTTTGAAAGTGGCGTATCCAAACTTAGTTCAGTAGCACCGTCACCTGGAGGCTGTCCCACAGAACCGTCAGGTAAAACACCGTTAAAATAACTGGAAACTTTCGGCCAAATCTTACTGATTTTCACACCTTGGTTCTCACATCCACCGAAGTGATGCAGCGCGATCGCCTTGTTGTTCGCCGTTGTTAATACTGGTGATCCCGAAGAGCCCCCGATGGTGTCACAAAAGTAACCCGTATCTGTATTGGAACCACGCCCATTTGCGGAAGCCAGATCGATTTGGCACATTCCTGAGCCATTTTTATCACTCTCAATTGAAAGCTCTTTAGGGTTACCTGCACCATGCTGAGGAATATAAATACCATCACCATAAACGGGCTCAGATGCATCTAACCCAAGATAACCAAACGATGATATTTTAGCAAAATCATCGACAGTAAATAAGGTGTAATCTAAGGTATAATCTGTGCTGAGTATTTCATTACCCATTACTTTGACGGTTGTTGCCATGGAGCCATTACAACTGGTTCGCTGGTAGTTAAACCAAACTTCAGTATTTTTTAATTCAGACGCACTTTCCACACAATGGTTATTGGTGAACATATGATTATTTGGTCCGACACGCCAAGCAGTACATAGACTTCTACCGTTGATCAATAAACGCGCTACAGGCGTACTCCAAGCAACTTTATCTGGGTGGGAGTCTTCCCAGCAAGCAACATCACGACGTTCGTTGACACCGCAAGTTGACTCTTCCCCTATGACTTCCCGGCCTGCCATATAATGGTCCAATTCAAATCGCCCATACTCTCCATTCGAATTTGCAACTAACTCGATAGTCAGAGATTCACCTGAAATCGATTGAGCATACCAGTTACTTTGACTTTTATCGTACTCAACCGTTTCTCCTGATGTGGGAGATTGGATTCTTATCGAGGCACCTTTGGGTAAAATAAGCTCTTTAAAGTGGAGCTTTACAAATGTAGCCCCCTTGTGTTCGATAAGTTGAGTCGATTTAACCCCATCTACCGCTTTAAGCTCATTCTGTGTTAAAGAGTATTTAATCTCATCTGCGATAACAGGTAAGCTTGTGTCGGCAACTCCAAGTGTAGGTGTAGATAAAAACGCCAAAGCCAACGCGACGCTGCATAAGTTCATCTTCATCGATAAGTCCTTTTTTTGGTTTATTTTTATATTCCCAAATTCAAACTTATGCTCAAAAATACATTATGCAACAAATTTTATACAAGCCATTTTGTAAACTTTAACATACGGGTAACTTGTCGGCCATGAATAAAAAAGCACTCAGAGAGTGCCTTGATTGATTAAAATATATTTAAAATCAGAGCTTAAAGGTTGACACTTTTGTCATCAATTCGCCTGATAACTCCTTAACCGAACCCGCTTCTTGTGAACTTTCCTGAGCGCTATTAACCAATTGATCGGAAACTTCTTTAATAAGTGTGACATTCTGCGTTATCTCGTTCGTGACATGAGTTTGCTGTTCTGCTGCAGTCGCGATTTGAGTAGCCATATCGCTGATGTTTTTCACTGAATTGTTAATCTCTTCAAGAGCAATACTCGCTTTGTCAGCATCTTCAACAGAATGTGTTGCGAGTTTAGAGCTATTCTCCATCAATTTTACGGCATTAGAGGTTGTTGCCTGCAGTGTGTCAATCGTTGCTTTAATTTCCTCGGTCGAATCATGAGTTCGTTGAGAAAGTACTCGCACTTCATCAGCCACAACAGCGAAGCCTCGACCCTGCTCTCCTGCTCTCGCCGCCTCAATCGCAGCATTAAGCGCAAGCAAATTGGTCTGCTCGGCAATCCCCTGAATGGTCGCTAATACAGTAGATATCTCTTGGGAATGACGATTGAGTTCTCCAACAACATTACTTGCTTCGTCTAACTCTTCAGCTAAGCGATGAATAGAATTCTTGTTCTCCAGTACCACAGTTCTACCATTTTCAGTGTTCTTTGCAGAATCTTGAGCTGACTGTGCAGTCTGCTCTGCATGAGAAGCAATCTCTGCTGTCGCTGAGGCCATTTGAGTCACAGCGGTCGCTACCATGGTAATCTCTTCTTGCTGTTGGTTAATCTCATCGACATTTCGGTTTGCCCGCTGGTTACTAATATCTGACTGTTTGGTTAGGTGATCAGATTGCTCACGGATATGTCCGATCAAATTCTGCATGCTGCCGACGAACGTATTGAAGTTGTTGGCAAGTTGGCCTACCTCATCGTTACTATAGATATCGAGTCTTTGGGTAAGATCACCACTACCTTGAGCAATCTGCTCCAATGCATGAGACACCCTTGTCAACGGCCTAAATAGTATTCCACACAACATGTTAAAGAGGAAAGTACACACAATAACGACCAATATTGTGACCAAAATCTGACCCCACATCGCGCTATACAAAGGGGATACTAGCGATTGACGATTAAGCACTGTCACCGTGATTAATGAGGTTCCTTTTATTTGAGAGGCATAAACGACGCTTAATTCTCCATTAACCTCTGTGTATATATCGTTACCTGAGTTCATCGCACGCTTAATATCATCAAAGTTCAAGCCGAGCTGCTCAACTGATTGGTTAAGTAACTTAGTATTGCTGTGTGTAAATACGTTGCCTTGTTCATTGGCAATAAACATATAACCTTCGCCAGGCAATATAACTTTATTCAGGCCCGAGATGATATCGGTAATTTCTACATCAGCGCCTAAAACTACTTTACCGCCACCTAGGGTCACCACGCTACCTAGAGAAACGACATTTGCTCCCGTAGCTGCGGCAACGGTAGGGTTGTCCATGAAGACCCTGTCAGGTACCTTCATCGCATTGATATACCAACCCCATTTCCGAGGATCATCGTTACCTGGTGGTAAAACGACGCCATTAGCATTTTTTTGTGAGCCATCGGGGAAAGCAAGGAAAACATTATCAAGGCCAGCAGAGTTTTTAACCTGCTTGAGGTTACTGACAATAAAATCCATGTTCGCGTCTGGCGTGATTGATGTAAGCGCTCGTTCCTTCGATTCTATCCAGTCAGCAACGTATTGATTATAAGAAGCTGTAGAGCTTTCTAACCGTTGTGTGACTTCAATATCTAGCCTTTGCAGAGAGGCCCTAAAGGATAGAAGCTCTACCAGCATCCCCCCTACAATAATGGCCGCACTTGCAGACATCGCTAATTTTTTCTTTAACGACAAGTTTTTAAACATAACACTACCTTAATTAGCTACTTTTAACCTGCATACCTATTAAGCTTTAGCTGTTAGTCTAATCAATTGCAATGAGCGGCAATTGTTTAATGCCTTTATTCGATAAGATAATTTGAATTTGAAGTGACTCGAATGTGATTGAATATTTCAACAAACATTTCCATATCTCTGAGTACAGGCTTCCAAATTAACAGAGTAAAAAGATATTAATAGAGTTTTACCGAGATAATCATGGCATTACTGCTAGGGTGAGATCGTTGGGTACACATACATTGTGCTTTCAGGCAATAATAATATTTGCAAGGAGATATTATGAAACCCTGCATAACGACCTATCTAACGATTACAAGCCTATTAACCTTCTGTTCGTTAACCGTACACGCCCATGGCTGGGTAGAATATCCGAACGCTCGACAAAATATTTGTTACCTTGATGGGGGATTTTGGGAGGACCGCATCCCAAACGCAGCATGTCAAGCTGCATTCGATCAATCTGGAGCTTTTCAATTCGTACAACGTAACGAAATTGCGATAAACGTCAGTCAATATTGGGATATTGAACAAGTAAAAACATCAATACCAGATGGAAGTTTGTGCAGTGCAGGTGACCTTGCCAAATCAGGACTCAATATCACATCACCCGACTGGCAAAAGACGCAAATAACACTTGATTCAAACCATCAATTCAAACTCATATTTCATGCAACAGCCCCTCATAATCCTTCATATTGGGAGTTCTACCTGAGTAAACCCGATTATGACGCTACCTATCCACTAACATGGTCAGATTTGGAATTAGTCGATACAGCAGGAAATATTGCTGTCGATTCAAACAGCAATTATGAAATCACCATTGCCCTGCCAACCAATAGAAGTGGAGACGCGATTCTGTTTACCCGATGGCAACGTGAAGATCCGGCAGGAGAAGGCTTTTATAACTGCAGTGATATTTCGTTTACCTCTAATAAGAGCAGCCCTGAACCACATTCACTGGCTAATGAACTAGATAATACGCTCTCCGTGCTCAATTACTTCATTCCCTTTAACTTCGGCCCTGCAGAAGTTGGAGACACAATACGTTTGCGTATATTCAATTTAGAAGGCCAAGAACAACACGATATCTCTCTAGTGATTACCGACCAACATATTCAGCACGGCACTTGGCCAGCAGAGCTTGCAGCCAAGTTTAATAGTCGTAACAATCCAGAGTGGTATATCGGCATTTGGCACAAAGGAATGAATCATTATATGTTTGATTCTCGTAACTTATATGCCAATCAGGTTCATGGTCCATCCGCCAAGTTTAACTATCAACTATCTCTGATTAAAGGCCGATAGTCTTGCAAGCGTTGATGACACGCGCCGATTCATCAGATGAATCAGCGCATATTGATTTATATTTCCACGGCAACAGGTTTTCTATCAGACACAAGTTTACCGTCTTTAATAGTGATAACACGTTTGGTACGCTCGGCTAGGGAGTGATCATGAGTCACTATGATCAAAGTCCGGCCCTGTGAATGTAATTGATTGAATAAAGCTTCGATTTCTGCGCCAGACTTTGAATCCAGAGCACCCGTAGGTTCATCAGCCAATATAATTTGCGGGTCGTTAACTAGGGCTCGAGCAATTGCCACCCTTTGCTTCTGGCCACCAGACAATTGGTTTGGCTTATGCTCCATACGCTCGCCCAAACCTACCTGCTTAAGTAGCTCACCAGCACGACGCTTACGCTCTTTAGCTGAGATACCTGAATAGACCAAGGGAAGAGCAACATTATCTAACGCCGTCGCGTATTCGAGAAGATTAAAGCTTTGAAACACAAAACCCACTTTCTGATTACGAATTTCCGCCAACTGGTTACTCGTCAAGGAAGCAACATTTTGACCATCAAGCTCGTAACTCCCTTGGGTAGGTTTATCCAAGCAACCCAAAATGTTCATTAATGTCGACTTACCCGAACCTGATGGTCCTAATATGGATAAAAACTCTCCTTGATCAATAGTTAGACTCACTTTGTCCAACGCTCTAACTTCTGTATCTCCACTGGAATAGTATTTACATATGTCATTGAGTTTAACCAGTAAATTTTGAGCCATATCTGTATTACTCTCTGAGTTATTCACTCTGCAAGGCCTCCATTGGCGTAACTTTAGCTGCTCTGCTAGCCGGTAACCAAGCCGACAAAACACCTGTTACGACCAAAGTGCAAACCACAATTGCTACCACTAGCCAAGACAGTTGTGGGATTGGATTACCAAGATGTTCGTAAAGCATGTTGCCTTCGAGATCAATCGCGGCAATAGTCCATACGAGTAAGTAAGTGGTGATGAGCCCGAGCCCTCCTCCAATCAACATAGTGGCCAACGACTGAACTAAATAGTGCAAGCGAATCGCTGTCGGCGTTGCACCTACAGCCATACGTACACCGATATCTCGGGTAGAACGTTTTACAGTTGCATACATAACATTAGCGATTCCTACTCCAGCAACCGCCAGAGTAACAAATCCAATAATGCCTAAAAAGCTCTGCAAACCTACAAGAAACTGACGCATGCTTTTTTGGTCAAGGAACCTATCTTCCACCTGAACAATCTGTCGGTCTTCGACGCTTGCGCCATGCTTACGAGCCAAAACTTGACGTATAGTATCTGCAAGCCTAATGCGATCCACCCATTGATGGGGCTCAACATTGATTGCAGAAATATCACCATCAAGGTGATAACGTTTCCATGTTCCAAGAGGGACAAAACTTGAATAGTCGATAGGGTAGCCCTGCTCTATATCGGCACTATTTTTTTTCAAAACCCCAATTACTGTAAATTCCTCATCGCCAATTTTAACTTTTTTACCCACAGGGTTTACTTCGAGCGTCACAGTATCAAACCAGCTCTCACGCCCCTCTGGGTTAAAAAAATGGGCCGCTATTGAATACCCTAGTACAACCACTTTACGTTGCTCTCGCTGATCAATCACATTAAACCAGCGGCCGCTGTTGAGAAGTTTAAGATTAGTCATAGACTGAAATTCATTGCTAACAGCCAAAGGCTGACGCCATGTATATTTATCCCCAACGGTGATGTCCTCTTCCCACATTGCAGTTGGAGCTACTGACTTTACCTCTGGGAGAGACTTTACAATCTCGGAGTCATCGAGTTTTAGGTCCAAAGGCTTGCCCATATAAAAACGGCCAAAGTCGATAGTAGCAATGCCTCCCGTCAGATAAATGAGATTGCCATTACCATTTTGGGCGGTTTTCATTACACCAAGGCGGATCCCTTCACCCACAGCCAGCATGCCTGCAATACATAAGGTTGCCCACGCAACCGCTAGAACCGTCAAAACAAATCGAATTTTCTCTGACGCCATTTCTTGAAAAATTTGTCTTATTGGCAACAACATGATTTAAGCCTTTGCACTTAAAGCAACAACGGGAGTCAAACGCGATGCCCTTCTTGCTGGAAAATAAGAGGCAAGAAACGCAAGACAGAAAGTCACCAGCAAAGCGACTAAAATTGCCTGTGGAGTAACAGCAGGCTCACCTATCCATTCTGGTAGGGGCACCACAGACAAGACTCCTACTAAGCCCAGTGAAAGACCCAGTCCTACCGCGGTTCCTATAGCGACAAGAATTAACCCTTCAAAAATAAACTGGCTGAGAATTGTGTTTGGGGTCGACCCCACTGCAAGTCGAACACCAATTTCTCTTGTCCTCTCTGTTACGGACAAAAACAGAATATTCGCCACACCAAGCGCTCCTACCGCCATGGTCATCACACCACTGGCAGCAAGAAATATCTGAATGCCCCTCAAAATATTGATGATTACATCAGACCTATCACTCATATCTAAAAACGACAAGGCGTCTCGGTCCATTGGATCAAAATGAAGTAGCTGGGCATAAAATGTGATGATATTTTTCCTAAAATAAGTCGTTTCTGCATCATAAGCAGACTTGGCTAAGATCATCCAAATTTTGTCATTCCATAGGTCACGGTAAGTGGTTTGAGGGATGAAGACTCTCCGACTGTCACCAAATGAAATACCACTGCTTTCATCATCCAAAATACCAATCACCCGAAAAGGAATCCCATTGACTTTCACATCATCACCGACACTCAATCCACCCATTTGTGCAAGCTGATCACCAATAATTGCTACTCTGGTGTGATTTTTAATGTCACTTGGAGAGATATTCCTAGATCCCAACCTGAGTTTACGTTTCATCAAAGGGAAGTAAGCCGAGTCAACACCTCCAACACCTGTTGCAAGTTGCTGTCCCATCATACTAGACACGTTAGCATCCCATTTTGCATAAACCGCAGAAGCATCAGCAACAAAATCAGCGTGTTTAAGCTGGTCCACATTGTCTTGTGATAAGCTAATTTCTCGTCGCGTTGGCATTCCTTGCCACGGCTTACTCGTTCTTGAAGGGAAAATGATTTGAGTATCATTGATCATAAAGGCAAATGACTGACTCTGCTTACGGTAAAAGCCCTCACCTAACGCCATTAAAGTAACCACGGATATCATACCCCAAGAAATAGCCACCACTGCCAAAATACTTTTAGTACGATGAGCCATTATGGTCACCCATGTTTGTAACAATAAGGTTTTCATTAATGAAAGGCCTTTGAAATGGTCAGAATCGTTCCATCATCAAGCTGACCAGATGTATGTAACAGATCAATTCTTTCTTGCCAGTAGTTGTATAGGTTCGTCTCCAAACCAACCTTGGCCTCATATAAGCGATTGTGAGCTTCAATCACATCAGAAGCTTCAGATTTACCAGCGTCATAAAGAGTCTGCTTACTTTTGAGCACTCTAGCATTAGAATCAACCAGAGAGCTCGCCATCAATACTCGCTCCCAATCAATGCTTACTTGGTTGTATTGCTGCCTAATTCTTTTCTCAATATCGATTTCTATCTTACGCTTGTATTGCTTTGCTTTCAGTACATTAAGTGATGCCGTCTCGACTTTGGCTTTCGTCGATCCGTTGAGGTCAATGGGAAGATTCAAGGTTAGCCCAGCGTTAAACTCTCCATCTGAATTGGTATCATCATCGCTATAACCTAAATTACCAGAGACGGTAGGATAATAGCCGCCCTGGGCTGACTGGCGAGCAAACTCACTTGATTTCACACTTTGTACCGCTGCCAACAACTCTGGACTCTTATCCATGGACAATTTAAGCCATTGAGATTCAGATTTAACCAGCATCTTCGGCTCTACAAGAGAATCCGTCTTAATCTGTTCTACATGTTCTGGAGTTTGATTAACAAGAGCAGCCAACTGCGCCATCTGAGAATTTAGATTGGCTTTCGCTTCAAGAATACTTGATTTTTCGGCGATCTGAGTCGCTTTTATCTCTTCAACGTCTACAGAGGTTACTCGACCAGCGCGATAACGCTTCTCTATTATTTTGAGAAGTTTATGGCCCTCGGCAAACTTCTTCTCCGCCAATAATAATTGACTTTGAGCACTGGCAACATTTAAATAAGCCGCGAGTACTTTTTGCGCCAAATCATCTCGTGCTTTCGCCAATTCAAGCTCGGTTTTGAGATAGTTGGCCTGTGCTTGATCAAGGTTTGACCACAAGCTGCTATCCCAAATTGTTTGAGATAAGCCCACATTATATGAGTTGGTATTATCGCTATCTTGGTTCCAACTCGATGAAGCCTTGGCATCAAGTGATGGAAGTAAAGCGCTTCGGTTTACTGAAACATCCGTTTCCTCTATTTGGAGATCTATTTGAGCCATTTCATAATCAGGATCATGTTTTTTTGCCAGTTGCCACGCTTGGTCAATGGTTAAAGAAAAGCAGGAAGCGCTTGACGTTATCGCCAAAAACAAACTCGTTATGCTAAAAAGACGTTGACTAGCCATGATCACTTCCCATCATACTATTATCAATGACTTCTTCTCCCAAACTCACACCTTCAAGCACTTCGACCCTGATGCCATCCGATAAACCCAAAACCACTTCCTGTTGGTGAAAACCTTGTTCTGAATTATCTGCAATTAAAACATTGGGTTTAGAACCTTCAAATTTCAACGCTCGTTCAGGTAGCGTTAAGACATCTTGAGACTTTTTAAGTGTGATTTTCGCCGTCGATGAAAAGCCTGATCGTAACGTCACATTGTCTGGAATGTTAAGTTGACCAACTTCTATTTCAAAGCCATTGTCAAAGCTCTTGGAAGTGTCCGTATCATCTGGCGAATTAAGTTTTTCAGATTGAATAGCAACCTTGGTAATAACACCCTTAATTTCTATATCGGGATAAGGTGCAACCGATAAAGAAACCGGCATTCCTGTAATCAGCTGAGCCGCATCATGTTCACTGACACTACCTTTGAATATCATGCTATTCATATCAGCCAGAGACATAATTTCTGTTGCCGCTTGACTAGACGCTGTTGATATAATCGGCTCCCCAACCTCAACTTTACGATTCAAAACCGTACCACTGATTGGTGCCAAAATGGTAGAAGTCAAATGTTCATCACCAATTAAAGCTTCACCACTTTGAATCAACTCTAAGTTTTGCCGTTTTTGTAATACCGTCGCATTGGCAGACTTCACCTCAGAGCGAGCGCTCACATACTCATCATAATTACTGGGAATAACACCTTGTTTTAGCAACTCAGCCAAATTTGACAGCTTTTGTTTGGCGGACTCCAACTCCGCTTCACTGCGCATCAACTCAGTAGAGGCATCCGTAAGTGCTTGAGGCGTAGGATTCGGACTTACTTTGACCAAAGGTTGGCCTTGTTTAACATCTTGTCCTACTTGAACATATATTTCGCCAACAATTCCTTCGATGGGAGACTTAATCGAAATAGCATGTGATGGCACTATCTTACCCACTGCCATTGCCTGTTTTTCAATCGTTCCTTTTTCGACATTTAAGGTAGGAAACGGATCTGTACTAGTTGAAGAATGTAAATAGACCCAGATACCGCTGCCTATAAATACAATGCATGCAGTTGATATCAGCCAAGATTTAGCCATGCGTTTGTTCCATTAATTATTTATGTAGCCCTGTGACTACTTAGTTATTTATAAGTTCCACCATGATAACCATTAACGCGTTGCATAGGCATAGTAATGAGTATTTTTTACATATTTTTAACTTGACCGATTTTTTAAGACTCAGCAATCGACACCATAATTCATCCATTTTTTCGCTACCTGTGCGAAACAAAAACTTAAGAATAAAATAAAAAACAACAATAAGTTAAAGAATTATTAATAATAAAATTAAAATTATAAATATCTATCTTAGAACCAAGATCTCATTCGAAATAACAATAAATTAAACATTTTGAACCAGCCACTCATATAAAATTAATTGCAGTTATTTTTGTTGGAAATGATCACTACTCTGGAAGCGCAATTTTTACCCCAACTAACTGAAATAATTACAAAGGTGAAGTATGCGTAATGTTCATTTACTTCTCTTGCTACCAATAACATTTGGCTCGCAAGCGGCAACCATAGTTGATCACTCGCAGATCGACCTCTCTCATATACTTAGTCAGACAGCGTCCAAGAATTATTCACCATCTAACCAACCGCTGGCATATCGAGAAATTAATCATGTACAAGCAGGAAGCAACACTCTACTGCGCAAGCAGCAATTACATTTTGGTGTTCCTGTATACGGTCAGTCTATTGTTGCACAAGTTTCCAATCAGGGTGATATAACCCCTCTTGATGGACAAGTGCTCACAGGTATTAGCTCAGACATTGGCTCTACCATGCCTATGTTTAACGCCGACCAAGCCATAGACCTTGTAAAAGGCGCCAATACAGGCTTTGCATCTCGCCCGATTGGTGAGCCAAGGGCCAATCTAATGATCTGGCAAGACAAGCAACAAGTGGCTCACCTTGTATATAAAGTTGATCTTGTTGAAATGAAAGGCATGTCGCCATCAAGACCAATTACATTAGTCGATGCCAAAAATGGGGAGATTCTTGATCAATGGGAAGGTATCGCATTTATCGAAGCAGAGGGCCCTGGTGGTAACCAAAAAAGCGGTAAATATTATTTCAGTCCCACGACACATTTTGGTGGTTTTGAAGTGAATCAGTACTGTCAAATGGACAGCCAAAATGTCAAAACTATTGATATGAAGAATCAACAGTATGGTGGCCAAGTACATCAATTTAGCTGTAACACAAACAGCAACCGAGCAGTCAATGGGGCATATGCTCCGATGAATGACGCGCAATATTTTGGGCAACGCGTATTTGATATGTATATGGATTGGCTAAACACTAAACCATTACAACAAAAGCTAACCATGCGTGTGCATTACGGCACGAACTATGGCAACGCATTTTGGGATGGACGGCAAATGACATTCGGTGATGGCAACCAGTCCATGTACCCACTTGCCACATGGGATGTCATTGCTCACGAAGTCAGCCATGGTTTTACCGAGCAGAACTCTGGTCTTGAGTATCGGGGTATGTCTGGAGGTATGAATGAGTCTTTCTCTGATGTTTCGGCCGCCGCACTTAGCCAATACGTAAATGGAAGTTTTAATTGGAAAATGGGTGAGCACGTAATGAAGTATTCCGATGCGATGCGATACTTCATTCAACCGAGCAAAGATGGCAGCTCCATCGATCATGTCAACCAATATTACAACGGAATTGATGTCCATAATAGCTCAGGTATCTTCAATAAAGCCTTCTATCACCTAGCAACAAGTCCTGGTTGGGATATCAAAAAAGCTTTCATTGCCTACGCAACCGCTAACCAATTATACTGGCGTGCGAACTCTAACTTTCAACAAGGTGCAGAGGGAGTCTGTAAAGCAGCTGAAAAACTTGGCTATGAAAGCTCAGCAGTTCACAGCGCTTTTGCACAAGTCGGAGTTCAAGTAACAAATTGCACCTCAACCCAGCCGAACCCCAATCCTAAACCAACACCAACTCCTGGTATAAGTGAATTGGAAATCAATGTACCTACACCTGTCGACGCCAATGGCAATGACGAGCAACACTTCGTGTTGAAAAATGCACCAAGTCAGGACATTTGGGTTCAAACCTATAATGGTTACGGTAACGTTGACATGTATGTTGCAATTAATCGACCCGCCTCTCTAACAGACAATGATTGTGCATCCACAAACGCTGACAATGGTGAATATTGTGGTTTTAGTGGCGTCGGCCAAACCGATATATATGTTATGGTTACAGGCGCAACAGGCTCATCGGATGCTTACGTGGGTGTCAGTGCTTATTTAGACGAGCAAGAACCTGCTCCGCAACCACAGCCAAAGCCACAACCGCAGGATCTTTGCTCTGCACTCAATGAGTGGTCAGCCAATGACTATTATCCGCAAGGTACTCAAGTCCAATATTATGGCAATAGGTTTACCGCCATTCAAGATAGTTGGGGATTAGACCCATACAGCTACTCAGATCCATATGACCATTATTGGTATTGGGTATTTGAAGGGAGTTGTTATCAGTAAACATAAAAAATGGAGCTCGTTATCGAGCTCCATTGTTCATTCAGCTAACAGACTTTATTTCCAAGCCCATTGACTGCCATTCACATCAGCTTCTACAAGCCAAGTGTTTTCGTTCCATCTTAGAGCGTTATCCAAAGCATTTTTGAGCTGGCCATTTTCGAAACGCCATTTTTGGTTAGGACGATCGCTACACTCTTCCATGGTTATGTTACGACTGTTTTGATCAAGACACATGCCTGGTGCTGCTTTGCTAATTAACTTGCCAGCTGAGGTTAGCTGCCAATGTTGGTTGTCGCCTGTATGACAACTCCAACCAAACACCTTAGCACCTGCTGAACCAGAACTATACTCAACATCTAAACACTGATTGCGATGTGTTAACAGTTGCTTCCATTCCTGTGCAGGTTTCTCATCGCTTGAAGATGCTTCAAACAGAGTCGTCACAATCGACGTCATAGGTTGAGTATGACGAGACGCTCTTGGTGCTTGAGATTGCCAGCTAGTGGGTACAGATTGAGTTACATCCCAGCTTCCTCTGCCATCATAGTATGATTTGGCAACAGCTTGAGGTGTCGGAGTCCACAAGAAATCAGGGTGACGATTTTGGTACCACTCACCACCAATCACATTCCCCGATGCATCCAACTCTAAGTCATAGTAGTATCTTACACGTGATACACCATCTAACTGAGGCTTATCATAATTTCTATGTGTCGGGTTAGTTTCCACCATGTAGTCAACGACCATTTCTACTCCAACTACTGAAACCGCGCGTGATGAACGATACTTGGTAAACTTATCTTGTTTATAGTCGTCCATGGCAATCGTCACTTCTGCCGGATCATTCGATGCACGATTGGTTTCTGGGTTAAAGTACTTCACTCGGTAGCCCAAAATTGGTTGGTTCCATACTTGGTAATCATAAGTCGCATCCATGATCATGCTGCGGCCTGTAATACCAATCTGGTTAAGTACTGATAAGTGCCAGCTCGCTGGGTTGTTATCGACACAATCTGGTTCGATAACTCGTCCGTTCTCATCTTTCGCTGGATCTTTAATGTTACAACGGCCGCCAATAAATCGGGTATTAAACGGTGCTTCAGACCAAAGTAAAGTGCCTAACGCCTTGATATCAGAAGGATAGAATTTGATCATCTCACCATTAGCATCGGGTACATTGATTGATTTCTCAGGTCGAGGAAGCATATAAGCTGCTGCTGCCCAGCCATGGCAAAGTCCCATCCAACGTTCTACTCTACCTTGAGACTCATAGTAGCCTTTGCCGGAATCCCAAGAACGCTTAGTGAGGGTAAAGTTATTGTCCCCGACTAATAGATCGTATTTTTCTGCTGGTGACAATAGATGGCGGTTTTCAATTGAGTAGCTATCAAGAGGTTTTATAGTATGCGAGAAGTCATAATACTCTTGCCAATTTGATGCGTTGAGTTCTCTGTCGGCAAACCGCCATGCGGCTGCGCCAGAATAGAGTGGCCAATACGTATCAGACCAAGGTTGAACCGACAGACGTTTCGAGTCTGGTGCTGCGTTATCCAATTCTGTTAAGTTACGGATAAGGGCATTGCCAACATCGACTAATCGAGCTGGGTTATCATTACCCAAATTCGGTGCAAAGCGAGGGGCAAGCATAGGTTCTGCTCTATCCATAACAGTATCACGCATTTCGGTCCGAACTCGTTCAATATCTTCAGCACTCATTGTCTGATAGTCGTCACCCTCTTTCACCGGTAACCTATCCATAACTTCTTGAGGGTTTTCATGAAATGCTTTCATGAACTGTTCAATTTGCGTGTCATCAGCAAGCGCAGCAAACGGCACAGCAACAGACAACAATGTAATTATTTTTTTCATTTTAAAACTCTACTCCGTCAGATTTAGCACAAAAAAGTTGTATAGACATTCCAACTTTGCCAGCGGGTAGATTGAAGATATACATTCAGCAAATCAATAACAAACTAGCATGAATTACTTAAAACGTGAGTAAAACTAGCAAAAAATACTCTCATTAATCCAATGATTATGTATTAAATATTTCCTTACAAATCATTGATTTATAATAAGAAATCATTTCAATTGAGCATATTAATTTATATTGAGGAAAACAATTAAGTTTTAATTGAGTTAATAATAGAACCTATTTCAGGGATATATATCAACATTTGAGTATGACTTTTTATTACGATAACGTTATCGTATATCTATATGTATTATTTAAACTATATGGATAAATAGGCGTTCAACTTTGCATATTTAATCAACTCAAATGTCGAGTTACGAATATTGAGACAAGTCAACATTAGTATTTGAATCTCTCACTAAAAACTCCTTAAAATTTTACAAATTTGTCACAGTTAGCAAAAATAGGATAATAAAGCAAATAAACAAAGGTGCAATTAGTAAAATGCTTTAACTAAAATAATAAAAAGTTGGGCAGCAATGAAAAGACTATCTAATATCATAATATTACTATTACTCACATTCACTGCAAATGCAGATACTAGTATATATATATTAAATAACACAGAGAATGAAATTGATTTTAATGTTATCGGCCTTTCTAGTTTAATAAACAGAAAGCACATAGAGCCACTCCAGCCCTATAAACAGACCTATGCAGCAGAGCTTAGCCGTTATTCTGGTGTAAAGGCAGGAGAAGTATATGATTTTTATATACTCTTAGGTGAGTCACATCTGTCTTTAGCTATAAAGTTGGAAGGAACCATTTGGGGGTCAAACATTTCTTATACTTTCGCTGATCCGGAATCCCTTGAATTGGATGAATATTATACCGACCGAAGTATTTATGCGCAATTTAAGGGAAACTATCAATACTACTTTAAAGCGAGTTACACGGGTGGATACGATAAAATTACTCTCGTCATCGATGAAATAAAACCACCACAACCTAGAAATCCTAACACTCTCAGTTTAGTCACATACAATACATGGATGCTTAGCTATGTCGGTCGGTACATGAGCGTAAGAGACAAATTGATAGCCAATGCAATACACAACTATGATGTCGTCTTTATGCAAGAGGTATTTAGGCGTGAAAATGAGCAAGACATCATCTGGACTATGCAACAGTACTTTCCTCACATGAGCAATAAATTAAATGGTGGCGGCAGTAATACGTATGATGGTGGTGTGCTAACATTCAGTAAATATCCCATTGTTCAACAAGCTCAACATGTATTTCAAAACTGTAAGGGTACAGACTGTTCAGCAGATAAGGGGATACTTTATACAAAAATTATGAAAGGAGACTCCCCTTTTCATCTTTTTAACTTACACCTTGGCGCATGGAACTCACAAGCCTATCGAAACATTAGAACACTGCAGGTCGGTGAAATATTTGCTTTTATTGACCAGCTAGATTTGCCTAACAATGAACCCGTGATCATTGGAGGTGATTTCAATATTGCTAAGCACAAATTTCCGTTAGATTTTGAGCAAATGCAAAGAGTGCTCGATATAGAAGAGCCTACATTAGAGGGCTCACTTGAATACAGTTTTGATCCGTATCTCAATGAACATCTGAGTTATTCTGAGGAATCAGACCGAGAGCGTCTCGACTATATCTTATATCGCAACAATGGAAGTATCTCGAACAGCTCAAGTCAGATTGTTGTACCACGCAATTTTCAAGAAGATATGTGGGGAGTTTGGGATTTATCCGACCATTTTGCCGTTAGTGCTCAATTTACAATAGCGGACTAAACTATAACTTCATTGAAGTAATATCGTTCTTTCATGTAATCAGTTGGTTACATAAGTTACTTGGCTGCAAACTGAGCTTGCAGCCTCATTTTATAAAAAAAGAAAAACGACAAAAGGCAAAGGTAAGACTTTTCTTCAACTTTCATTTAGTCTAAAGACTCCAACATAAGTTATTGAATTAAAATGAATTTTAGCAATAACACTATCAGTAAAAAAGGAGTTTAAATTGAAAATGAAGTTGTCTATTCCTGCACTACTTGCAGCATCAAGCACGCTATTAACTACTAATGCGTTTGCTGAAGTTGAACTTGCCCAACTTGATCCTTCTCAGGTAACCATCAAAAGTCTTCAAAGCTCAGGTAGTGGCTGTCCTTTTGGTACTGTCTCTTCAACTATCGCACCTGATGGTAAGTCCTTTGTACTTGGCTTTGACGAGTATATAGCAGAAGCTGGACCGGATATCTCAAGACGCGAGAATCGTAAAAACTGTCAGATCACCGCAGTACTAGGGATTCCAAATGGATACGCATTTACATTCGCAGACGTTAACTATCGTGGGTACGCCGACCTTGATGAACACGTAATGGCACAACAAATCTCGACTTATTTCTTCGCAGGTGAACGTCAAGAAGCTCGACTAAGCTCAGCATTTTCGGGACCAATTTCAGAAAACTACCAAATCAGTGACCGTCTTGGCCTATCAAGCTTAGTTTGGTCTTCTTGTAACGCTACAGAACCCGTCGTAATTAAGTCAGAAATAAAAGTGGACAATCGCCGCAATCGTGACAATAGCGGTCTCATCACACTAGATACCATTGATGGTAAACTGACTCATAGCTATGGTCTAATGTTTAGAAAATGTGGTGATGTAAGCCCAACAGGTGAAAGAATCTAAACCAGCACATAAAACATAACAATGGGGGCACAAGCCCCCATTCTTATTTATAGATCTTCAAATATTTTATTGGGTCGCGTTGTACGTAACTTGTCTTTCGCTGTAACCCATATTCGCAGGGGTATGGTTTATATCAACCTGTATGTTACCCGAAATATCACCTTCAGAGCCATAAACTGGACATGTCGCTACATGAGAAAGGTAGGTGGCTTCTTGTGGTTTCATAAAATAGTAAATTTGCTGAAGATTACACTCTCCAACCGTCATACCTTGTGATTGTAAACGAGCTCTCTGCTTATAATAATGCGGCGCTACATCAAGTAAGTAAGCAGGTTTAAGCGTGTAAACATTAACTTGATATTCATCGGTATACACATTCCCTGACTTATATAAGCCCGTATCATGACTGTAAAGTACATTCAGGTGCCAATACACAAGCTCAGATTCATCACTTGGAAGCTCACCCGGTTTGGAGTATAAACACTGAAATTGACTATGCGGAATATCTATCTGCTGCTGCATAGGCCCGCCTTGGCGTATCGATTGAACGCCGCAGCGGTGCAGAGTAAAGCCATTTTCAACCATACTTTCACGAGTTTGGTGCGCAGCTTCGAACTTATTGAATACTCCCTCTGGTGTTGTATCTGTAAACACTTGAGGGGCTTCAGTCTGAGGGGTTTCCGCTTGTACTTGGGCAGCTAAACAAGTAACGAAGCAAGCGGTTGCTATTTTTGTTTTCATCATTATTTCCTCTTATAAACCGCCGACAAGTTACCTCACAAAACACATACTCTACAGAGGTCATATTTATTTTTGTGATATAAAACAAAAATGATTTTTTTTATTAAAAATAGAAATTCTACATAAAGAAATATAATTAAAAACACAATTTAAACAAGTTAACTCCAAATACTAAAATCGACGTTAAAATTATATTTTTATATTTAAATGAAAAAAAATATGGAAGAAACCTCTTGTTACAATCATGTCATAATCACAGTATCATTGGAACTTTATAAAAGTATTTTATCTCTAAACATTTTCTCTAATAACATCTTCTTTTATATCAACAATTGAGTTATTTTCCAGAACCATAACATCATTTTACATGTACATATCATTTAAGTTTTATTAAGAGAAAATGAAACCTTGACAGAGATATGATGAGTGAAATTGATCGGTAATAACGGTGGTACTTTTAGATATAGGGTTATAATTTAAAGTAAACAATATAGTACAAAGGACGAAAGACTCTTAGAAAAGGCAACAAGATCCTAATTGGTGTGAACAGAAAAAGATGGTGCGACAGTTTCAAACTGCACTGTCACACCACAGGGGATGAGTTTATAGTACTAGCGTCTTAGTGACCGACATTTCTCTTATTGCATACTTTATACCTTCTCGGCCGATACCGCTGTGCTTAACGCCTCCAAAAGGAAAATGTTCAGCTCTAAAGCCAGGGCCATCATTGGTCGCTAGAGTCCCCACATCCAGTTCATCGAACAATCTATGTATTGTTCTCAAATCGTGGGTGAAGACACCTGCTTGAAGACCATAATCGCTGCTATTAATGACAGGAATAATTTCATCGATGGACGCAAACTCACGCAATGGGATAACCGGACCAAAAACTTCCTCTGACATCACTGGGCTATCATCTGGCACATTCTCCAGTATGGTTGGAAATACAATATTGCCTTCTCTTTGTCCGCCAAGAGCAATAGTAGCACCCATTTTTACACTTTGATCAATCACGTCTTTTATTTGAATAGCGGATTGTTCGTTGACTAGCGGCCCGACAAACGTCTCTTCTTTAGAAGGATCACCGACAACAAGTTCACTGCTGGCCTTAACCAGTATATCGCGGAACTCTTTATAGACATCTTGATGGACAAACAGACGTTTAGCAGCTGTGCAACGCTGGCCAGCAGTAGCGAAACGCTGTTGAATAGCGGCATTAACAGCTGCGTTAAGATCTGCATCAGGCATGACAATAAGTGGATCACTGCCTCCTAATTCAAACAGCATTTTCTTGTAGCCAGCATGCGCAGCGATAGCTTCAGCTGCCGGATGTCCCCCAGTAAAGTTAACCGCGTTGACATCAGGATGACTCACTAAGCCAGCCATTTGATCAATATCAGGCACAACAAGTTGCAGCACTTCTTCTGCAATACCTGCTTCGTAGCAAAGTTCGACCAACTTTGCTGCTGAACCATGATTAATCGGTGCTGGCTTCAGTATAATGCGATTTCCTGCAGCAAAAGCAGGACCTATTTTGTGCATTGCTATATTGATAGGGAAATTAAAAGGTGTAATACATAAAACGGTTCCAATGGGGGTGTAACGAACGACACCCGTTCTTCCTCTCGCAGGTGCATAAGCATCTGAGTCCAGCACTTCCCCCTGGATTTGACGTGCTTCTTCACTGCAAGCAATGGTGGTATTAATCGCACGTGTTAACTCGACTCGGCTATCTGCAATCGTTTTGCCGGTTTCTTGAGTTATCATCACTGCTAAAGATTCAGCATGTGTTTCTAATAAACCCGCTAGTTTGCGCAAGATATCAGAACGCTGAAAAGCCCTCAGATTAGACTGTACTTCACGCCCTTTCTTAAGAGTTTCAAGACAGTTTCCAATTTCTTCTTTTGAACTAAAGTGAAATTCACCAATACTCTCTTGTGTATAAGGATTTTTTACCTGATAAGCCAACGTCATAAGTCATTCCTATTATTCTATTGAAGGTGTAAGGTGATAATTTGATAGGTTAACTGCCCGCCAGAAATAAACAGTGCCCACCACATCAAACGTAAAAATAAGGCTGTATTTACTTTAGTCAGCAAGAATACTCCCAACTTTGTTGCTAAAAAAGCTGCCACAGCAAAAATTATAATCAAACCTGCATTATCGGAAAATGAAAAGCCCAGATAGAGAAACGCAGGTATTTTAGTCAAGTGGACAAAAAGCTGCATGATAGACTTGTTGGCAACAATACTTTCCTTTGATAAGTCATCACGCATGAAAAATGCCGTGAGCAAGGGATCAACCGCACCTGCAATAATTCCTAAACTACCTGCAGCCAGTCCTACCCAAAAAAAATTTTTATCCTTAATCTTCAACATCGGCAATTTTTTAGGTCTAAACAGTGTATAGGCAATAAGCAAGAGTAAAAGATATAAAGCAAATAAATCACTGACTAGCTCCACAAGCAACCGAGTCGTCAATGCAGCACCTATCAAAGCACCAAAACAAAATGGTATGCACATTTTGAAGGAGACGTCACGGCGCAGTAGCCAAGCCCGAATTCCATTTCCCACAATCTGAATGGATGCGTGAATTGCAATTAATGGCCTTACTGGAATGAATATACTCATGCCAGTGAACATCAAAATTCCACCAGCACTCCCTGTCAAGCTGGATAGCACGGAAGCCAAAACCACCACCAAGGTAGATAAGGCTAAGGTTGTGGTTGACAGAGAAATAACGTCCATTGCTTGTTTTACTACCCAGTCATAAATAGAACCATTAATGTAGGTGACATAAACCATTGTTCGTAGAGCCAACAACCAGTTTTTTTGGTACCAGTACTGGACTTAAAATCTGTCTAAATCTGGCTCTATTCACCTCATCTCATAGGTCTGTAAACTTTATCTACATACACAACACCTTAACTAAGCAAGCGGTGAGTTAGCCTGAACTAATGGTTCATTCATCGAACATCAGAGTTAAGCCGTTATAAAAAGTAGTAATCTTAAGGAGCTGATGATGAACGACATGGATATTCAATCACTGGTTGACAGCAATAATGAACACGTCTGGCACCATATGAAACCGCACCAAGCTACGCCTATGATGATCGAAAAAGGCCAAGGCATGTATGTCTGGGATGTTCACGGTAAACAATACTTAGATGCAGTCTCAGGGGGCGTATGGTGTGTCAATGTTGGCTATGGTCGCGAAGAAATCGCCAATGCGGTTAGAGACCAACTAGTGACGATGAACTACTTTGCTCAAACAGCCGGCAACCTTCCTGCCACGCGCTTTGCAGAAAAGCTTCTGGAGAAAATGCCTGGACTTAGCCGTGTTTATTACTCTAATTCTGGTTCTGAGGCCAACGAGAAAGCATTTAAGCTTGTCAGACAAATTGCAGCCAAAAAATATGGTGGCAAAAAGCACAAGATACTTTATCGCGAGCGTGACTACCACGGCACAACCATCGCTTGCTTAAGCGCGACAGGTCAAGAAGAAAGACGCGATCAATACGGTCCATTTACCCCTGGATTTGTCAGTGTCCCTCATTGTTGTGAGTATCGTTCTCAATGGGGCGAGACGGAAGATTATGGTCTTAAAGCAGCTAATGAAATTGAAAAAGTAATACTTAGAGAAGGGCCTGATACAGTTGGTGCCATTTGTCTTGAGCCTATAACAGCAGGAGGCGGCGTTATCGAGCCACCAGCTGGCTATTGGCAACGTGTACAAGAAATATGTCGCCAGTATGATGTTCTATTACATATCGATGAAGTAGTATGTGGCCTAGGACGAACTGGTAAGTGGTTTGGTTATCAACACTACGGAATACAACCAGATATCGTCACTATGGCCAAAGGTGTGGCATCAGGTTATGCCGCTATCTCATGTACAGTGACGACAGAACGCGTTTATCAACTGATCCATGACCAAGATACAACCAATCGTATGGACTTCTTCCGCGACATCTCTACGTTTGGAGGCTGCACCGCAGGACCTGTCGCAGCGCTTGCTAACCTAGAGATTATAGAAAGAGAGAACTTGGTTGAAAATGCACGTATACAAGGTGAATACCTGAAAGAAAAGATGCTTGAGTTGAAGAAAAAGCATCCCATTGTTGGCGATGTGCGTGGCAAAGGACTCTTTGTTGGCCTTGAGCTTGTGCAAGACAAAGCAACCAAGCAGCCTGTTGACGAGAGTGTAAGCGTTGCAGTAGCAGCTCATTGCGTAAAACACGGCGTTATTATTGGCAGAACGAACCGCTCGTTCCAGACACTCAATAACACCCTGTGTTTAAGTCCTGCGCTTGTCACTCAGCAATATGAAATAGATCTGATCGCACAGGCAATCGACAAGGCACTGACCGAAGTCGAAGAGAAATTACTTACACCAGCTTTGTAGGCGAAAGTACTTGCTCAATAGCATGAGATAATAAGCGGACCCCATCTTGGATGCGGTCCGTCTTTATCAGAGAAAACCCCAACCGGAAATATCGACTTGCCTCATATTTGACGTTAGAGAGCTGATGGAAGTGTTGGATTCCAGTCTCGATATAAACGCCATGTTTTAGTGCTTCTCTTTGTAAACGGACACAATCTAAACCTTGAGGTCCTTTAAGCCATATCGCACTTCCACCCAATGATGGTGCCATTTCAACACTAGGCATGAACTCTTGCAATGCTGTTTTCAGCAATTCATAACGCTCAGCATATCTAAGTTTCAGCCTATGTACCAAGGTATCGTGGTAACCACCGGCTAGGAAAAGCGCCAACGCGCGTTGGTTATTGGCCGGCGTGTGGCGCATCATTAATCGCCTCAACGCACGTGCTTCTCGTATTAGATGCTCTGGTCCAACCAAGTAACCAACTCTCAAACCCGGAGCTAGTGTTTTCGACAAACTACCGACATAAATCACTCTGCCTTCGTTATCTAAACTCTTTAGTGCCGGGGTTGGCGTTGAATAGAAGTTAAGCTCGCTCTCATAATCATCTTCAATGAGCACAAAGTCATGGTCAACAGCTTTCTGTAAAAGCTTAAGGCGACGCTCTAACGGCATGGTGACCGTGCTGGGTGATTGATGGCTAGGCGTTACAAATACATAGTCACAATCATCGATCTTTTGGTTCACAACCAATCCGTCTTTGTCTACGTCCAACTCACGAAGTTTTGTCTGGTTAAGATCAAAAATGTGGCGGACATCGGGATAACCAGGAGTTTCTAGTCCGAGGCAAGTGCCAAGACCTCCAAGCAATTGGCTCAACAGGTAAAGTGAATGCTGAGTACCTACTGTAAGCAAGATCTCATTTTGGTTACAGCGAACCCCTCGGCGCGCAAGAATGCGAGTCCTAAGCTGATCGATTAATAAGGGGTCATCTTCATCGATGCGGTCTTGCAACCACTCTTTTGCTTGCAGAGTCTGCGCTGCTCGTTGGGTACACTCCCGCCACTCCCTAACAGGAAAAAATTCAGGATCAGGTTGCCCATAAATAAATGGGTATTCACACTGCCGCCAAGCATCTGGTTTATGCAAATGTTGTTGCCGAGACGGTACAAGTCTTAGTTTGTTATCCCAATTAACACATGCTTCCCTTGGGGGTAAAGAAGAGTGGCTTGCCACTAGATTCTCGTCATAGGTAAAATGAACAAAGAATCCCTTTCTCTCTTTGGCAATCACATACCCTTCCTCAATCAGCTTTTCATAAGCTAGAACCACAGTATTGCGGGAAACTCCTAGCGTTTTTGCCAGTTCTCGACATGAGGGGAGCGGTTCGCCGCAACGAATGTGACCATCGAGGATACTCGTACTGATCATGTTCTTAATCTGGGTTTGCAAACTGGCACCCTTGCCGAACTTAATGTAAAATAGATGCTTCATTTTGTTATTATTATCAACAATTTATTAACTAGTTGGCCCCATTTTTAACACACTTCTGGCTCTAAGAGTAATCCGACCTTTTATCTATGATGAGTCCTATGCCGTTAATAACGCAGGACTTTATTCCATGCATCTACATCCGCCTAATTCACCCCTTCGGGTACTACTTTGGTTTATACTATCCACTTTATCTTTTCCCTCTTTCGCCACAGAACCAAACCAAGCGCTTAACTTCGACCAGAAGGTCAATTCCTTCATTTCTCCTATTGCACAACAACTGTCTTCGATTGTTTTCTACGAAATTAGCTTGTTCGGTTATTCCGTGCCCATCATTGTTTTATGGCTAAGCATGGCCGCTGTTTTTTTCACCTTTTACTTAAACTTTGTTAATTTACGCGGTTTAGGGACGGCATTTCGCTTAATTCGAGGTGACTACACCAATCCAAAAGCGACCGGAGAAATTTCTCACTTTCAAGCCGTTGCTACCGCGATATCAGGGACTGTAGGGATTGGTAATATCGGTGGTGTTGCCGTTGCGATTACCATAGGTGGACCAGGTGCAACCTTCTGGCTCATCATGGCTGGCTTTCTTAGCATGTCGACCAAGCTGGTTGAATGCACTTTGGGTGTTAAATATCGAAAAGTGAATCCAGATGGTAGTATTTCCGGTGGTCCCATGTATTACCTTGAGCACTACTTAAAAAGTCGCAACTACCCAAGGTTGGGTAAATGTTTAGGCGGTTTTTATGCACTCGCTCTGGTTATTGGATGCTTGGGAATTGGCAATATGTTCCAATCTAATCAAGCCTATGCTCAGCTTTTAGTTGTAACAGGGGAAAGCCAAAGCTTCTTTGCTGATAAAGGATGGCTCTTTGGCGTGATTATGGCTGTATTGGTCGCTTTGGTCATTCTTGGCGGTATTAGTTCCATTGCCAAGGTTACCGCCAAGCTTGTTCCTATCATGGCGATTCTCTATGTGGTTTCTGCCTGCGTGATTCTGACCATGAGCGCTGAGCATCTACCCAATGCTGTATCGCTTATATTCTCGCACGCTTTTAGCCTCGAAAGTGCCACTGGCGGGGCGATAGGAGCCATTATAGTTGGATTCCAGCGGGCGGTATTCTCTAATGAAGCCGGAATAGGTTCATCATCCATTGCCCACTCTGCGGTACAAACTGATGAACCTGCTTCAGAAGGTCTGGTTTCTTTGTTCGAACCACTGATTGACACCGTGTTTATTTGTACTCTCAGCGCCTTGGTTGTTATCTCTACTGCTTATCCTACCGGTCTTATTCATGGTGAACTTGTCGGTATTGAACTTACTTCAGCAGTCTTCGCCCATCATATTACTTGGGCCCCTTACCCACTAGCCATTGCGGCTCTGCTGTTTGCTTTTTCCACCACCATTGCTTGGTCATATTATGGATTGAAAGGATGGACTTATCTCTTCGGTGAGAAGCGTCACTCAAAACTTTTATTTAAACTTATGTTCTGCAGTTTTGTCGCTTTGGGCAGCATGATTCACCTAGACGCTGTGCTTCAATTCTCCGATGCCTTGGTATTTTTAATTGCAGTTCCCAACGTCCTCGGTCTGTACTTATTCGCTCCACTGGTTAAACGTGAGGTCGAAGACTACCTAAACCGAATTAAGCTTGGAGAGATTGTAAACTATCGCCTTATCGAGAAAACTAGCGACACACGCATACATGGTAGTAACTTTTGGTATCGGATTGTTAAGCGATCCAATTACAAGTCAGAGCGTGCCTAGGTTTATAAACTAGTGAATTTCTCAATCTAAAAATAATATAGAAAGCTCAGGATAGATAATAAACTGGGCTTTCTAGTTATTTGACTTCTCTACCCAATAAACTTAGACGAACTGATAATGCTCCCTTTTTAAAACTATTGTTTATATATAGAAAGCAATGTTTCAACGTCGTTAGTTACTAATTCATTCACATCATGCTCTTCTTGGATTTCACTCTGTTCCAATCTATTTATTTTCTCTTTCAAATTTTCAGCATCTAGGTTAAGTTCTGGATAAGATTTATTATTATAGATAAAGTTATCTAATCTATTCGAAGCTTCATAAAATTTATTATTAGAAATTAGTCTAAATGCTTCTATAAAATCAATAAACTCACTTTGCCCTTCCCATACTTCATCAGCCAGATCATTCTTTCCTGAGAAAAAGTATGCAACTCCTAACTGAAAACGACATAATTGATTATCGGGGTCAGATTCTATTACCTTTTTAAAAAGTAAAATAGCTCTCTCATACAAACCTATTTGACAAAGTATCGCTGCATGAATAAATGTAATTGAAGTTAACTCAAATTCTCTACCATTACAAAGCTCTAGAGCCTTGGTTAATTCATTAGACTTCACATAGTATGTGAGCAAAGCAAGTACTTCTTCTTCGTTTAAATTATCAATCATTAGAGTGAAATCCTATTTTTTTAATGTCTAGTATTGTTTCAGAATGTAGTTGAGATACTCTTGATGGCGAAACTCCCAAGCTTTTAGAGATGTCTTTAAATGTCATGCCTTTATAATAATGACAATAGATGAGGTCAAGCTGACTATCAGTGAGAATTGAAAGAACATTATCAATAAAATTTTTAGTCATCAGGAAACTCTGTTCATTAAATTCATAGTGAAGAGATAATAATCGATAGTTATCTTTATGATCTATAATAAACTCTTCAATAGAAATAGAATAATAAAATTCTCTGTAACTATTGAAAGTAAGCTTCCTAAGTTCATAGTTAATACACTTAAGTATGTAATTTTTAAATTTTCCTTTTTCAGGTCTAAATTTTTTTAACGACTCCAGAGCTACGACGTAGGCTGTGTTTAGATAGTCATCAAAGTCGACTCTTGACATGTGACCATATAGACGGAAAAATTTTTGTGCCATCATATAACACCAATCATATATTTCTTCAAAATACGTGATTCTTTTTATATTACCCACTATAAATTATATTCCGAAACCTTTTATCAAACTTCCGACTATCAATGTCCAACCATCTACCAGCACGAATATCAATAACTTAACAGGTAGAGATATAGAAATTGGAGGAAGCATAATCATACCGAGAGCCATTAGAATACTCGCTACAATTAAATCTATTAATATAAATGGGAGAAATATAATAAATGCAAATTGAAAGGCTGCTTTCAATTCTGACAACATAAATGCTGGAATCAGTATAGTCAGATCATACCCTATTATATTAAAATTCTGTGAGCTCTCCTCGGTAAGGTTTTTAATAAAATCATAATCGCTATCATCTACTCTTTCGTATATGAATTTAGAGAATGTTTTCAAACCAATATCGATAGATTCTTCTTGTATTATCTCTCCCCGAGTATATGGATCGTAAGCCGATTGCTTTATGTCTCCAATCAATGGTGTCATAGTGAAAAAACTCATGAACATTGCCATTGAAATAATGACAATATTCGGCGGAGTTTGCTGTAAACCTAAAGCGGTTCTTAATAATGATAGAACAATAACATAGCGGGTGAAACAAGTTGCCGATACAAGAAGCAGTGGTATTAGTGCCGCTAGTGAGAATAAGAGAACAGACTGAATTACTGGATGAGAAAAATCAATACTCATTTCTTTTTCCTTGGTCTATATTATCAACCGAAATAGATATAGATGATGAGTTAGATGCTATAAATAGCTTTCTCCCCTCATAATCGAGGACATATATCTTTGTGGAATTATCAAGGTATACTTTTTCTTTAATCTTTAATTTATTGCCATCCTTAATCTTCTTTCCGTACTTAGTTTTGGATAGGTATGGGATAAATATCAATAAAACAATGAGAAGAAAAAGCACCAAGATATACTCGATGCTAAACTGCATTATTACTCCATAACTTCTGTTACTTCAACAGCAAAACATCCGTCTTGCTCAACAAGAATACCTTGGGCTATCGGCTTGTTATTCAAAACAACAGATACTTTTTCAGAAAGCTTAATTCCTGAGCTTATAACATTGCCAGTCTTAACATTCATGACGTTATCAAGAGTTGTTTCTATCGAGCCTATATTAATTTCAAGTTCCACTCTAACACTATTAAAATTATCAAAATTCATAATATATCATCCGAAAATTATTTTATTTTTATTATTATCAACTAAAAGCAATGCTTTACTTGGTAACTCATAGTCATCATACTTTAGTCTTAGCCCTTCTTTAATTTTTCTATTAGAACTAATTTTTTCGCCTACTTTCAAAGACATTAAATCTTTAGCACTTACTTCAACACTAGGTAATGTGATGTTAAGTGAAACTTTCATATCCTTGCATATAGAAATTATTTTTTCTTTGCTAATATTTTTACCTACTGAACTGGAGTAGTTTTTCTGAAAGCTATTCGATAAGATTTCCTCAGAAACTCCTATAATTAAACTTTCACTACCATTAACTCTAAAGAAATTTAATCTTGATTTTCTCTTAATGTTAGAATCTAAAATTTTATTTATCTTTTCAATCACAGAGTACTTGAGCAGCTCTTGTTGGATGCACTTGGATTTATGTATAAAATCACGTCCAAACTCATAGTAAAAATATCGTTCAATGGCTTTGTCTTCAAAGAAAATCTCATAGTGTTCACCAGACACAACGGTACTTCTACTATCTATCGATATTTTATCTATAGGATTAATATTTATATTTGTACCCGAAATACTCCAAATAGACTCATATATTTCTTGTAGTACCTTTTCCTGTGAGGACTTTTCCAAGCTAATATTCATCATCTACCAGATCCACCATAAAGTTGTTCGACTAACTGATTGGCAACAGTCATAACTCTCGAACTTGCTTGATACGATCTCTGAATAACCATCATATCACCGAATTCTCTAGCTAGATCCACATTGGATAATTCAATCGCCCCACCAATAAGTTTTGCGTCCAACCCCTCTCCTATCTTGACTAGATCAGGAGTGCCTTGAGTTCTACTCAGAAGGTGACCTTTGTGGGTTTTAAAGAGTTCGTAATTTGTCACTTTAGCCAAGGCTAGTGTTCCCAAGTCACTTTCATCACCATTACCGTAAATCAGCGTGATTTCTCCTCTTTCACCAATTCGAACTTCGCTGTAAGGAGATTCGGTACTCCCATCTACGGTATCCACCTTCAAAGAAGAAGCTTGCCCCGGTTGTCCCAGAATCACACCAGAAAGAGACCCGGGTTCACCAAAGCTCAGGCTAATCAGTTGCTCATTAGGCAGACCAATGGAAATTGTTGTCGATCCTGATTTAAGTGTTCCATTAGATTCAAAGTTAATCTCTCCGGTGCCTACCTCATTATTTCGGCCATCTAATATTGAGACAGTCCATGACTCAGAGTCACCAACTCTACTTATCTTTGCATTTAAGTATTGATAAGACCCATTATCAGCTACATATCCGATTTCCTCTAGGCTAGCCGTTCCCTCGTCTACTGATAATTCACCACGTAATTTAATTTCAGTTGTCGGAACAGCTGGAATCGAGAGCTTATCAGAAGCATCAATTACACCGATTTGATCACTATGATCAAATGCAATGACTTCAAATCCACTTTGTTTGTCTACTAGGATATTTTCTTCATTAAACCTCATCATACCTGCCCGGGTATAATAACGTTCATCACCATGTTGAAGAGCAAATAAGCCGCGTCCATCTATGAATAGATCAGTCGAGTTTCCAGTTTGAGAAATTTCTCCCTGATTGTATCTTTGATGAATCTCAGATATTTGAGAACCAAGACCTTTTGATCGGGTCTCGACGCTTTGCATGAATACATCTTTAGCCTTAAATCCTGGCGTCTGCATATTTGACACATTATCACTAACGACATCTAGTGCTTTACTACTGGAATTCATTCCTGATAAGCCATTGTAAAATGCTTGGAACATAAGCGATGTTTCACTCCCTTACTTATATATTCTTGACAAGTTGCCTACTGGCACATCATTCAGATACAAATCCTCGCCCGAAGCATCTTTGGATTTAAGAGAAACAACAGTACCTGAAGAGTTAAAACCAACAGATATAACTTCTCCCATTACAGAGTTGCCTCCAGAAATAGTTTCAGCGGTTTTCCCGATTAGGCTGACTCCTTGGGTAGACTCAACAAGCTGTCGCACAGCCGAAAGTTCTTGGTTAGACATTCGGCTTGACTCTAACAAAGAAAATTGAGCCATCTGAGCAAGAAAATCTTGATTGTTAACCGGCTCTAAGGGATCTTGAGCTTTTAATTGAGACATAAATAGTTTAATAAAATCATCTTGTCTTAAAGCTGAATTAACATTAGATATGTTATTCGTCTGACTAATGCCATTTATTGGTTGTATCGCCATTCATTCACCGAAATATCCCATTGTGCTTAATATCTATATTTCCAGAAAAATAACCCCTGAATTTATTAGGTATTTGTCTAATTTTTTCATTGCCTATTTTACCCTTATAATCGCGAATATAGACTATGATCTTTTCTTTACTTTTTATTATTTTAATAAAAATATTAGAGTACTCGACAGCATAGTATGGTGGAGATGTCTTCTCAGAGAAACGAGCATTATTCAGATCAGAGTACCTCGAAAGCCTTAAAAGTTTTTTTTGGCCTTTGACTACACTATCATAATTAATGTTGATTATATCAAAGTTGAAACCAACACTCAAAGGTTTGAAAATACTTATATTTTCATTGATAGCCCTACTACATTCGAAGCTATGGATTAGATTTACGTTTTCGTTATTTACATCAATGCTTGAATTTATAAATCTACCTGATGCCAAAAGAGAGTGATAGTAAACATCCGTATTGGACTTGTTTACACTAAGTTTTTTACCTTCAGAAATTCTTCGCAAGACTATTTGCTCATACAAGTCTGTATTTTTACTTTCGCTTTGATCTTGATTTTTTAACTTTCTCTCTATATCTAGAAGCGAAGAAAACTGATCATTACATTCAGCATTAGGCACATCACTACTACTTTTTTGCCTTTCTTGAAAAATTGTTGATGTCCCAAGTATTTCTGACGCTTTCTGCATAAATTTGCCTAGATAATGTGTCGTCTAAATTTTTTTTAAAATTGTCTTTAAAAACTGAAATTTTATTTCTATTGCCGAGCATATCAAAATTTTTCTTTAAAGACTTTTGTATTGCTTCTAATCCAGCCAATTCCTCTTCCAATTCTAACTTCTGGGAAACCTTATCCTTCAGAAGTGACTCATAGGATTCTTGATGAAGGAGCATACTATGTATAATTGGGTTTACAATTTCAGTATCCAACCGTAAAGATTCTGTCGACCACATGTTAATCTCACGGCTCATTTGTTGCTTTTTCTTATTAATACACTCTATCTCTTGAGAGATGTTTTTTTTATCTGTACATTTTTTATAAAACTCTTGCTGATTTACTAAATACTTAATCCGAATAACTTTTTGCATAGTTTTTTATATCACTGATAAGGCTTTTTGATAACGTTCTTCCAGAAGAGTAGAGCTCTTTATCCAACCTAGATTTGATCTTGATAGTCGCGTCAATTTCCGCATTAGTGCCGCGTGTATAAATACCAGTTTTAACAACATCTTCTATATCAGCATACCTGCTATAAGCAAACTTTATTTGTTTAGCAATAATTTTACTTTCATTACTGAATATTCTTTCTGACACTCGGGACCTGCTTTTCAATATATCAATAGAAGGATATAATCCTATGTCAGAAAGCTTTCGTTCTAGGAAAAGATGTCCATCTAGAATGCCTCGCATATAGTCGGATACTGGCTCGTGTTCATCATCACCATCCACGAGAACAGACATCAAACCAGTAATACTTCCGCCATTAACGAAGTTACCGCACATTTCCACAATTTTAGACAACTCAGTGAATACTGACGGTGGGTATCCTCTGACTATAGGCAACTCACCTCTAGAAATGCCCACCTCTCTCAAAGCATGGGCTAGTCTGGTAATAGAATCCACGGTGAGCAATACATGCTTACCTTGGTCGCAAAACGCTTTTGCGTAAGATAGTGCTACATTAAGCGCTCGATGCTTCATCATCGGGCTTTCATCAGAAGTCGAAGCTACAATGAATGTATCTTTACTTTGGTTGAAATTGATAAAGTTGTCATAGAACTCGATTACTTCTCTGCTACGCTCGCCGATCATAGCAATAATTTTCACATCAGCCTGCATTGCGTGATGCATGTTATTAAGTAATGTTGATTTGCCCACCCCTGAGCCAGAAAACACTCCTAATTTTTGCCCTTTTCCTATGGGAAGTAGGTGATCAATGACCTTAATAGAAGTTAAAGCTATAGTATCTACTGAAGATCGTTGACTCAAAGCCGGAGTTTCTGTAGTCAACATGATATGCTCATTGCTCTCGTTCAACTTTTTAGTACTGATATCCTCCCCCAAGCCATTGAGAATTCGACCAAATGGCTCTGAAAGATGTTTAACTTTCGCTTGTGCTCCTGAATACCAAACTTTATCCCCAACACCGATACCCGATGGCATTTTTAGAGGAGCTAAGAGCACTGTATCATTGGAGATTGAAACCACTTCACACTCTAGATCCTCACCTCTATTCTTTACTTTAGTGATTTCACCGACTTTAGCATTTTGATTTGTTGCTTCGATAAAATAACCATGGACCTGCGTTACTTTTCCATAGTTATCCAATAAGCTGTCAGGATTAACGCCTGAAAAAATTTTTTCAACTAGGAAATCAGAGCGCACGAACTAACTCCAGTAAATTCTCTTTAATGTGTAGCTTAATATCTTGTGCAGACACTCTCACATCATGATGTTTTAGGCATACTAATATTTCATCAACTTGCAGTTCGTTACTTACCTTTACAGCTATATTTTTTGTACATACACCTCGATTCAATTCATACAACTCTTCGGACATTTCTATTGAAATCAATTGGCCATCAAATTTATCTAATGCATAACTAAATAGTGCCTTACTCACAACCTCTTGACTAAATAAACCGCCAAATGCTGTTACAGTATTATGTATTAAGTGTGTATCAAGTATCTTTTTTTCATTAATCAGTGTTTGACTAAATTTCTCCAGTGATTGTTCAAAACACGTCCATATCTTTTGCTTTCTCTGGTCATCAGTACACTGTTCTTCTAATCGTGATAAAGTATTTCTTTTTTGATCTATTGAAATATTTAGTGTTTCAAGCTCTTTTTGTGCTTCTTTCAACTGCTCGTCAACTAACGAACGGCTGTGAGATAGGCCATCTCGTATACCGTTTTTTTTATGTTCCTCATAAATAGACTTAAGCTCTTCAGAGAATACCTCTTCAATATGCTGCTTTACTGAAGCTGAATTAAACATTGACATATTGGAACCTTTAACTGTTTATCTTTGTGTATTTGTATAATGCAGTAGTGCGCGTTTCATTGAGGGTGACAAGCGACTATGGACTACATATGCTTCAGGCAAAGATTCAGCTGAAAATGATTCACTTTGAACTAAAAAGTTTAGCACATTAGTCATTTCTTGATGTTCAGGGTTAGATACTCTTACTTCTGTATCATGAGTTGTTTTACTGTTCTCAAAAGCTTTTCTAATAACACTTAATGAGAGCTTTGGTATATTATTTAACTCAGCTTCCAATTGCTTCTTCATCGAAACATCTAGATTTGAAAGCACCTTTTTTCTGATGGAGGATGAAGACTTCAGATAAAGGAGCCAAGCATTATCACCGCTGTTCAATTTGCTTCTCCTCTAGCCACATATTTAACCCTTCTAACACTTTTTTCTCTTCTCCTGGCGTAAGTTTTTCCAACGCTTTAAGTTTACGATTTTGCACAAGAAGAACTGCGCTAATAAACGTGAGAATAGTGATGAGTATAACCAGATAAGGACCTGAAAAAATGCTAAACGAAGCATTTGATGTCTTCTGGACGCTTTGTAAATTATCGACTGGAGTTGGGCTTACTACTTTAACTGGGTCTGGAGATACATCCAAGTTAGGCCTCTCTGCAATAACAACAGTGAGTAAGTCACCGCGTGAATAATCCAGTGAGAGTGCACTAGTTATAAGTTGGCGTAACTTATCTTCGGTCAGATACTTCGTTGCCGGAGTAATTATACTTACGGTCAATCTCTCGATGCTACCTTTTGCGTAATCGATATTTCTTGTCACTTCTCGATATACAAACTGTTCATCTGTTATTTCTTTACTACTCTTTTTGTTCTTACCAAGCTGAACTTCTGTCGTCCTTTGCTTAACAACAGGATCAAAACGTTCATCGACACCTTGAGATACTTCACTAACTTGATCATTGTTTAAAGTAACCCAAGCAGATACACCGATATCCTGAGCACTAAAGTAAGAACCAAGTAAAGAAACAATTTTCATCTCGACCTGTTTTTCTAGCTGAGACTTTAAGCCAATAGTCCCTTCTATCATTCCATCATCATTTGATGATAAAACTTCCCCTTTGTTATTAAGAATACTGATATCATCAAGAGAGAGGTTGTTTACCGAACCAGATACTAACTCACGTACAGAACGCATAATCATTGCCATATTGGCCATTCCATCAGTGTCCAAACCAAGAGTAATGGCAGCCTTAACTTTGGTCTTAGTTCGAGAAAATGTTTTTTCTCTCGGTATGGCCAAATGCACTCGTGCTGACTCGACGCCTTGAATGAGAAGAATCGACTTCTCCAGCTCCCCTTGGAGAGCTCGTTGATAATTGACTTTTTGATACAATTCTGACATTGAAGGCTGGGAATCATTAAATAGCTCAAAGCCGACGATCTTTGGCCCAAAGACATTATCATTAGCTAGTTGTACTTTAACTTTTCCTATATCGCCTTCAGATATCATCAAACCATTAACTCCAGATGGTGGATAGCTGAACTCTATTCCTGATTCATTAAGACTATTAGATATTAACGCTAATGTTTTTTGCGGTTGATCAGAAAAAAGCAGCACTTTTTCTTTACCGACAAAGTACATATAAGTGATTATTGAAAGAATAATTATTGCTAAGCTACCAAAAACTAGGAGGTATTTGCCTTTTTTACTTATTTCCATTTTTTATACTTGCATTCTTGTTATTTCTTTATAGGCATCAACCAGTTTATCTCTCATCGCTACTGTATACTCGAGAGTTAACTTAGCTTTCTCCATGTCAATTAAGAGCGTATGCAAATCAACTTGCTCACCTTTAGCTAATGCGGATATAGTATCATCGATTCTATTTAATCTATCACTAAAGCTAACATTGCCAGGTTGTAAATTGAGATCTACACTCCCCAATTTAGGCAGTTCTTCAAACCCTATCTTTTCTACTTTCATTGTCACTTACCACCTATTTTCATGATATTCCTTGATATCTCCTTGGAATTATTAAAAAGACGAATGCTAGCTTCATAGGCATTTTTTGCTTCGTTTAAGTCTATGACTTTTTCTTCTAGGTTTATATCAACTCTATATTCAATATTACCAGATTGATATTCGGCTCTTTTTTTACTTTTATCTACCTCTATTAAAAAATCTGGTGATTGAGTATGGCCAATAACTACATCAGTAATATTTGGTAATTGATTCACCTTCAGATAAAATTCTCCAGGCACATCAGAGCTATTCGAATAAGTCTTGTTAATATTTGCAAGGTTTTCCGAAGCTGCTTCTAGCCTTCTAGATTCTAATGATAAAGAAAGCTTCATCAAATCTATGGATGATAGGTTAATCACTTAACGCATACCCTTCATGACAAGCCTCTCAATTTCCAGGCGTCGATTAAGCACATCAACAAGCTGGCCACTTTTACTGGAAAGGTCTATCGACTGCATCATTATCTGTTCTAGGCTTTGTTCAGTTTCAGTAAGTGAAACTATATTTCTCATACTTTTCGTGTTCTGACTATTGCCCGTTAAAATATCATTGAAAGAAGCTGTATACTGCGGTTTATTAAGCCTTTTCGATATTAGGTTGTAGTTATTAATTCTATTTTGTATTGATATCTTTTCTAGTGATATCGATATTTCATTTAATATCGTATTGATTTTTTCCATTGTGAACCTTACTGAATAATTAACTTACCGTTGATAGCACCCGCTTTATCTGCGGCTTGAAGAATGACAATGACATCTCTAGTTGATAACCCAAGTTGCCTTAGCTCTTTTACTAAGTTAAATACTGTCGTTTCATGTTCTGTTTGCTTAACCTTACCCACTTTCTCATTTATACTGATTTTTGTATCTGGAGTTACAATGGTACTTCCTGAAGGTTGGTTAAAACTTCCTATAATATTATTATTGGGTTGGCTAACATTATATTTTGTCTTTATGCTAAGTTCTAAGTTTCCATGGGCAACGGTTATTGACTTTACTTTTACATTACCACCAGAAACGATTGTTCCTGTGCGTTCATTAACAATAATCAGAGCTTCTTCATCAGTTAGAACATTCAGAGATTCTATTTGAGCAATAGACCGAACTAAGTCACCTTTATTTTTATACGGAACGGCTACCTCAACTTTTCCTGAATGTATTGCTTCCGCCTGATACCCCAAGCCTTTAATAGCATCGGCTACATTGATTGCAGTCCCAAAATCTGAGTTGTTGAGAACAATACCAACCTTGCCGTTGTCATTAACCATCTTAGCAATATTATCACGCTCAATCGTACCGCCTTTTGGTACAATCCCTACAGTCGGGTGATTTTTTTGCTCTGTATTTCCAAACTGTTCAAACTTGTATCCTCCGACTGATATTTGACCTTGTGCTATAGCATAAGTCTGGCCATTTATCGCTTCCAGAGGTGTAAGTAGTAGAGTGCCTCCGACTAAACTTCTGGCATCACCAATCGCTGAAACTGAGACATCAAGCTTATCGCCTTTTTCGGCGAAGCTTCCAATATTGGCGGTAACCATAACAGCAGCAGCATTCCTACTATTAACTTCAGAGTCACTTACTAGTACACCGAACGATTTCAAGGTATTTGAAATACTTCTTATCGTGGATTTATTTTTTCTTGAATCTCCACTACCAGCTAAACCAACGACCACGCCATATCCTATAAGCGCATTATCTCTTTCACCCTCCAATCTAGCGATATCTTTTAACCTAACATAGCTCTCTTGAGCATAAGAATTAATAGGTAAACTAGCGAAAAGGAACACTAAGATGAGAAAACGTTTCATATTAAAAACCTAACCAACGAAATAGCAAACGGAAGACATTGGGATCGCGATTGTCATTAACCTCACCAATACCGCTAAGCTCTATCTTTGCTGATTCAATACGAGAGGATATAACCAAGTTCTGAGAGCTAAGGTCTTCAGGCCTAACAAAACCAGCTATGGTTATCTTTTGTTCTTCACCATTAACTGTTACAAATTGCTCGCCGAAAATCTTGAACAATCCATGTGGGTCAATTTCAGTAATTCTAGCGGTGATAGTGGCACTAATGCTTCCATTTCTCGACGTACTCGATTCGCCAGACATCGAACCATTAAGACCTGCATCCATCGAAAATGAATGGCTGTCAATTTGGTGCGACAGTCCCAATGAGTGCTTGTTGTCAGCGTCTAAACCAGCAGAAGAACTCGCTTTAGCCGTTTCCTCTATTAATATAGTCACGACATCTCCTATTGAGGTTGCTCTTTGATCTGCCCATGTAGCGGAATATTTTTCAATGTCATACTCAATAGCGGTAATACCCTCGCTAAAACAAATTGCTGAGGACACCAATAAGTTCAAAAGACACTTTTTTATCGTCATTGCATAAGCTCTACTTGTTGTTTACCGATAATAGTCGCCAGCAACACATTCGCTGAACCAGGAATACGAACTTTAATCACCTCGCCAATATTACCTTCCTGCAAGGATTTAGCGGAAAGAACAAGATCGAACCCTGCACTTCGTGATATCAATTTCACCATATTATTTTTCTTAACATCCTTACTTTCCTCTAAGTCATGCAAACACAAAGCATCATTTGGTTTCAGAGTACGTCTTAAAGATTTCCCAAATACTTGTTCTTGTTCTATCGCTAGTTTGCTTATACAGGGCACTACATCGGTCATTCCCCACTCAACATTGGATTGATCAACTATCTGGCCTTTTTCTAATTCAATCCTTGCTTTCCATCCCAAATGAAAACTTTCTATACGAAACCAGAAAGAGCATGATTTTTTCGACTCACCTGCCAGAGCTTCCTTATATACCACTCGACACCTGTTAATCTCATATCTACAGCTCACTTGGTCAAAGCTTAATACTGTATCTCCACACATGTTCTGATTTAATTGAGTAACAGTAAGGTGATTAAACCCTTGATTGGAGAGGTGATCGATCACCCTTTCATGTGCGCCCGCAGCATATTCATTGCTTAGAGAAAAATGACTAAACACAAAAGAAATACAAATTAAAACCGACCAAAAATAATGATTTTTCATCGAATCAAGTTATTAATTGTTTCCAAAATTTGATCGCTGGTTTGAATGACTCTCGAATTAAGCTGGTAAGCTCTTTGGGCTGCCATTAATGTCACCATTTCCTCAATCATATTAACATTCGACATTTCGGTGTACCCTTGAAGAATGGTGCCAGCTCCATCTTCTCCTGGATTCAAGAACTGGCGTTGCCCTGACAATTCTGTTTCATACCAGAGCCCCTGGTCACCCATTTTAAGGGCTTCCGCCGCATCAAAAAGAACAAGTTCCAATTGACCAAGAGATAGGAGTTCCGATTCACCTCTTATACTACCGAGGACTTTACCATTACGATCGATTTTTACCTCTTCAACATCCGGTGGAACCGTAACATTGGCAGAAAGTTTATGCCCTTGAACGGTAGCTAAAGAACCATCATGTAACTTCTTAAGTGCTGCAACTCTCGTAAAAGCTGTTTCTCCATTCTCAAGCTCTACTTCTAACAAGCCATTACCTTGAATCGCAAGATCAAAGGGTGAACCCGTAAACTTATATTCACCATCGGTAAAACGATGGACAGAACCTGAAATTTCAACACCATGGCCGATCTCTAATTGGCTAGATTCGTCGCTACTTGGTGGAGAAACTAAATTATTAAATACAGGAGTTGATGCCTTGTATCCGGGAGTATTGATATTCGATACGTTATTTGAAATCATATCTATATGCTGTTGATGTGTTCGCAGCGCCATTTCTGCTTTACTTAGTGCTTCAATCATCGATTATTTTCCTAGATCAGATATGGTTTTTTGTATTATCTGATTGTATGTTTGATAAGTTTTTTGCATAGTTTGAGTATGTTTATTTAGGAGCATCATTTGCAGAACAGAATCTGACGGTTGAACATTAGACTGTTCAACATAACTCTGTCTAAGCACACTATTTTCAGAGATATTGAGCTTCTCGCTCAAATTTAACTGAATCTCTCCATTTTTGTATTTCTCAAGCTGCGAATTGGTTGGTGTAGAAATTAGAAACTTATCAAGAACTGTATCATCAATCAGGATTTGCCCTTCTTGGCCTAAACTTAATTTTCCGTCACCTACAAAAATATCACCGCTATACCCTTGTAATACATAGCCCGACATTGTGGATAAAAAGCCCTCAGCATTCCTGTGAAATTGTCCGTTGCGAGTCAGGATCATTGAGCTGCCGTTACGAGCAACAAACCACCCACTACCATCTATGGCAATATCCATTGGACGTGACGTTTTCTTTAACTCACCTTGGCTATTATCGACACTAGATGATGTGTTCAAATATGCTTTAAAGCCTGGTGTTGTGACATTAGCTGTGTTAGTGCTGACACGTTCGATACTTTCTAAGTCGGTCTTAAACGACTGCAGTACAATTTCGGGAATTTTATTCATAAAGCGCTCACAATTTCACTTGTCCGACTGTTTTCACCGAGGAGACACCCTTGACTTCGAGGGCAGATAACACAGCTAGCTTAGGGATAACCCGCTCTGTTATCTGCCTAAGTGGTAAGCGCAATGCACTTGAACAAAGCAATACAGGTTCAAGCCCCTTTGATATCAAACCCTCGCTTTCGGCTACTAATTGGGAGATCACATTTTCCACATCAGGTGGACCATTAGAGTCTTCACCAACATTTCCATCTAATGTCAACTTAAGGCGCGCTTCAGCTATTGGTGACATAGTAATAACATTCAGGCTATCACTTGGATCTAGATATCTAGAGCAAATCCTTAACGCTAGTCTCTCTCTGACTTTTTCAACCATAGCTGTTGGAGTCTTTGCTAGTTCGCTATTCTCAGAGCAAACTTCCAGAATAAGCTCAATGTGGCGAATACTGACTTTCTCTGCGAGCAACAAACGTAATACCTGATGGATATCAGACAAAGACATTACTTGAGGTACAACTTCATCAACCAAAGATGAGTTATCACTTCGAACATGGCTTAGCAGGTTTTCCACATCCGCTCTCGATATAATATCGTGCATCTGTGTTTTGAGCGTCTCAGACACGTGGGTAAAAAGAATGGCTCCAGCGTCAACAAGCGTGCAAGATTGACTTTGTGCCAAGGTTTTCTGGTCATCATCAATCCATAATGCAGGCAAGCCGTAGGCTGGTTCTTTTGTCTTCTCTCCTTGAATATTTTTTAGGTGCTCAAGCTGGCCAATAGCTAGCGTTTTAGTCGGTCTAAGTGCTCCGCGAGCATACCGAGCACCATGGATATAGATCTCGTATGTTTCTGTTTCTATATCTTGGCATGAACGTACATGTACATCAGGAAATATAAACCCAAAGTCCTTCGCTATCGAAACCTTTAGCGCCTCAAGTTTCGAGTCTAGATTCCAATCCACACTATGCCATTTTTCCTTTAGCGTAGGAGCAAGAACAACTTCAATTGGATAAACTTTTATAATTTCATTAAGACTTTCTTTATCAGTATCATGCTTAGGTGTAGGTTGTTTACTTTTCTCATTCGCACGGATTGCCCAAAACACACAGGCGCCAAATATACCAATTGCCAATAACAAAGGTAATGTGGGTAACACACCTAAAGCAAGCGCAATAATGAGTGCAAAGGTTACAAGTATTAAAGTCCTAGGATGAGAAGATACCTGTTTTCCGATTTCATGACTGAGTTCATAATCTGTCGCTGCACGCGTAATAATAATGCCCGTCGCAACTGCAATAATGAGCGACGGAATCTGTGTTACTATACCGTCACCGACTGTAAGCAATGAATATAGTGTCAGTGCATCCGACCAGCTCATATTGTTTTGCGTGACACCGACTGCTACGCCACCAATAATATCGATTAATATGATAATGATTCCGGCAATGGCATCTCCCTTAACAAACTTAGTCGCTCCGTCCATTGCGCCATAGAAGTTCGCTTCCTTCTCTATCGTTGCACGACGCTCTTTTGCCTCATGTTCATCGATAAGCCCCATGTTCATATCGGCATCAATTGCCATTTGTTTACCAGGCATACTGTCGAGTGTAAATCTGGCCGCCACTTCAGCGACTCTTTGGGCGCCATTGGTTACAACCACATACTGAACGACAACAAGAATGATGAAAACTATGAAACCAATGATGTAGTTACCTGAAACGACAAATTCCCCTATCGCAGCAATTACTTCTCCTGCATCACCATCACCAAGTATTAAACGAGTTGCTGAAATATTGAGCGCTAATCGAAACAGCGTAGCAATTAGAATAATAGATGGGAACGTGGAAAAGCTTAAGGGCTTATCTGTACAAAAGGTTAGTAGAAGTATTAATAGGGCAACACTAAAGTTTACTATTTGTAAAAAATCTAATAGTCCTGGAGGAACTGGCAAAAACACTACCATTAGTATCAAAACCACACCAATGATAAAAAGGTTGCTAGTCCAGTCTTTTATCAAATAATCTTTAAACAAAATAAGCCTTACTTTTCTAAACTATACAGCCATCTATAAATAGTGGCCACTTCATCATAAATATCAGGAGGTATTTCAGAATTTATACCTACTTCTTTATATATTTTTCTTGCAAGAGGTATATCTACTTTTGTGACAATCTCATTTTCTTTAGCTATGTCTTTTATTCTTTCTGCTATGTTGCCTTTACCTTTTGCAACCACTTTCGGTGCTAACATTTTGTCTTTATTAAATTTTAATGCGACTGCTATATGAATTGGGTTAGTTACAATTACATCTGCAGAAGAGACATTTGACAATGAACCTAGCTTTTCACTTAACTCTCTTTGACGCTTCTTCCTTTTTTGTTTTATTTCTGGGTCACCTTCCTGATTCTTATACTCATCTTTCACCTCTTTTTTACTCATTCTCATTTGTTTCAAAAAAGACCAATTCTGAAATCTAAAGTCAATGATCACAAAAGGCATCATAACAATTAAGAACAGAAATATAGTTGACAATATCAAATCATAGGTGAACTTTAGAAATCCATTAATATCTGAAATGCCTTTAACATGGACTTCTTTTACAACATAGAAATACATGTAGTATGCAAGAGCAATTAATACCCCTATTCTTATTGAGTTCTTGACTAACTCAAAAAACGCCTTCATTGAAAAAAGCTTTTTAAACCCCTTTATTGGGTCGATTTTTTTTATATCTGGCTTTAGTGGATAAAAACTGATGAGACCCCGCGTTTGTAACAAGTTAAATACAACAGAAACTAACAAACTTATGAGCATCACAGGCATAACTATGGTCAAGTAACTCGAAAAAACCCTTTTTATAACCCAAAAGTTGTGTTCATGCTTAAATAAATTAGCGCTAACTAATATTTCTTGCATAACAGACTTAATATTCACCCCAATAAATCCAAACAAGAAGCATAAAGAAAGTAAAAAGACTAAAATTCCTCCTAATGAATTAAAATCATTACTCTTTGCGATCTGCCCTTTTTTTCTGGCTTGCTCTAATTTGTAGGGACTCGCCTTTTCTCTTTTCTCTTCAGTACTCATTAACTAGTAAAGTGAATCCCAAAACGAAAAATTTTTATCAAAAATCTTTGCAATCGTTGCTTCAGCATGTGTTGAAATAAGTCCAAGGGTGACCATTGACATAAGCACTTTCGCGGGCAAACCAACAAAGTAAATATTAACCTGCGGCATCATCCGGCTACATAAACCTAAAATAACTTCAACCCAAAAAACTGATATTATGACTGGTGACACCAATATCATTGAGAATATCATCTGACTTGAAAATACTGCCATCAGCTTATATACATCGACAACCTCAAAGCCACTTAAAATAGGATAATAACTCATTATAGATGATAACATATATATAATTAGATAGTGAACATCAAAAGCAAAAAAAAGTAAAAATGTAAATATTATAAGAGCTCTACTTAATATTGGTTCAGATTGATTCATCGAAGGGTTAAAAATTCCCGAAGGATTGAAACCTACCTGCATGTCTATAAGTTGGAACATGGTCATTAATGCTCCATAAGTTAATACTAGAGAAAACCAAAAAGCTAAGCCAATTGAAAACTCAGTAAAAAGTGCAAATGCAATATCTGCCTTGCTCAAGGAGAGTATATTTTCAATCGTATTCTCTTCATAAACATTTATGCTAATAAATAGTGCTACGTAAATGAGAACCACTGTCTTTATATAAGATGGCATCATATATAAAGGGTTGATACTTTTAAACAACAAAGGTGGCGTGACTCTAGCGGCTACTAATATAAAAAAAACTATATAACCTGAGCTGTTAATTTCTTTTAAATCCAATATTATAGACCAGCAGCGTAGTAAAATGTAAACTCAGTAAATTCTTTTAATAAATTTAACATCCAATTTGACAATAGCATTATGGTGCCTGCTACGGCGAGCATTTTAGGCACAAAAGTCAATGTCATTTCTTGTATTTGAGTTACCACCTGAAGAATACTTATTAAGACTCCAACACCTAAAGCTACAAATAACACCGGACTACAGACCAAAAAAGCCACGTTCATAAGTTCTGATAGTAAATAACTTGCAGAATCACTATTCATATATTAACCAATTCTAAGACTTTCAAGAATGATATTTTTAAGGCTTTTACCTGTCATCTCAGATTTGGAACCGACTAACCCATTCATAATCAAATTAGCCTCATTATCTCTTCCAATATTTTTTAAATACAAAGCTCGACTAAATAATGCAGATGCACAGTTTTTATCCAACTTTAATGCTGTTCTTGCAAGTTCTTTAGATTCTATCCACTTTTCCTGCTTAGATTTAATTAACGAGAGCCCACCATGCCCCTCAGAAAAAGTCCGGTCGATTTTTATGGCTTCTTCGAAGGTAACTTCGGCTAGATCAATATTTCCGGTCAAAAAGTGACACCAAGCCAAGTTAACCCTAGTACCAACATGCTCAGGCATCAAAGTACAAGCTTGTTTGTAAAGTTCTAATGCTGCTACAAAGTTCTTAAGAGACATTTCTAAGAGTGCTTTAAGCACGATTACTCGTCCAATCGATGGATAAACATTATATAAAAGGTTCACATCGGTAACGGCATTTTCAATGTCAAACTTAAACAATGAAAGACTAGCTTTCACAAGCCTAGCATCAAAGTTTTCTTCATCTTTATCTAATGTCTCAGCAGAAAATTTCTGCGCCTGAGTATAGTCACCATTGTCAAGATACAGTAGAGAAAGCAAACCCTTTTTGTCACTGACGATCTTGTCGTTTGAAGATGAAAAATCTGTCTCATTGAGCATTTCAATCACAGGTGCCAGTTCATCCGCATCACTCATACATCTAGCTTTAAGCAGAATATGCTCTGGTTCTGAAGAATGGCACTCATTAAGCAGATCAAGTGCTGCTGTACAGTTTGAGTTGTAATAGTAAGCATAAGCACAATTGATTTGGTGTGCTTGATGAATATGACCCATTGCAAATAGTGTTTGATAGTTTTCTATTGCATTCTCAAATTGAGATAGCGCTAAATGAAGATGGGCAGACCAAGCCAGGAAACGAAAGTCGTGTTCCTCCGCATTATAGAATGTCTGGAGAAACTCTAAGGCATCACGAGTCTTGCCTTCAACAGCAAGTGACTCTATCAACTGCAAAGCCAACTCACTATTTGTCGGATCAACCATTAAATACTGTCTTAACTTTTCTGTTACTGTCATAGTGATGCCTCACGTTATTCTGGATAGTATCTAGTGAACACTATCGAGTTCTGCGCCTTCAGGGTTTGGTTCTATGGCACCCAGCTCATTGATTAGTTCCACGGCTCTTTCAGCATAATAATTATCTGCTTCTGCGGTGGATGTTAACTGCATTAATAAATCTTCGGCGTCTTTTGTCTCGTTTTCCGCCAATAAAACGAGAGCTTTATGGAACAGTACTGGAGGGTAATTAGAATCTGTGGATAATACTTGGTCCCAGTTTTCTAGGGCTTTACTTGTTTCTCCTAACTCACGATAGACCATACCTAATTGAAATCTTTCATGAAGCCTTGAGGGATCTCTATCTAATAAGGCCGAATAACGCTCAGCGGCTTCAGTGAATAACTGTAGTTTGGCGTACACACTACCCAGCATAGAATCTAGTTCGTCAGAAACAACACCTTGGTCAAGCAAAAACTTTAGTTTTTCTAAACCCGTAGCGAGTTCATTTTTTTCGAGATCTTGCGCGCTTAGAGCTAAAAGCTCTTCAGTAGAAAACAAGTTCAAGTTAAGCATCAGTACCTCTCTTACCTCGCGTAGAGTTATAATTATTAATAATGTATGTGACGACCGCTTTATAATAGATATTTCATATATTTAAAACCACCAAGATGAATATATGAAAATAAAATCACAAAATTAGTACGATTATAATTACAAAAATATTATTAAATTGTATTTTTTGAATATTTCCTGTGCAATAGATCAACTTATTTCATGGTTTTAATATGGTTGCTTGTTAGTATTTTTATTAAACATTATGGTTAATAATATGTATCTTCTTAATTTTTCTAATCGTATTTATAGTGATTTCTACGATTAATTAAGAGTGAACTCCGACAAAATAGCAACTCTAATATATGAATAGTTTATTGTTCATAGCAGGCCAAAGATTTTATTCTCATGGTCTACAATCATTCATTCACGAGTAAAAGTTCAGTTAAGCTTTTCTAATCACTATCAGTTTATGACCTGTTTAATGATAAGTGAATTTGGTTACCAGATACGCCGATATTAGCCGTAAGACCAGCGTCCAGCTTCTTGTTATGGATTGACCGCCGTGGCTCCTTACGGGTTTGAACAATTGTTGTAGAAGTGCTTAAAAGCCGGCTCATAGACGACGGGATACACTAAGAACAGCAGATAAATAAAAATCCAGACGTAAGAAAGCAGCTCATGATCTATGAGCTGCTAGGAGATTAACTATTTTCCTATAGTTAGAAATTACGCTGTCCCAGTTTCAATGCGTTAGCATAAATAACAAAGCTAGTATCTGTGGCAACACACTGAGAAACACTAAGAGTAGTCCATTTTTTATGCATATGATTTTTCTCTGTACAGTCTTAGATTGCTCTAGAAAAAGTTTCCCTTGTAAATAATAGCGCTGACGAATACAAGAAAGATAGACTATTAAGCCCGCCACTAGAGCTACACCTATAACTGAAGCAAAAGGTTCTAATAAAGGCTTGAAGTTAACCACGAGAGATATGACACTTCGGCAACCATATAAAAAAGCAAATACAATTATGCCTACATACATTGATGCATGTACATGCCAGTCAACACTAGGAACTTGCTTAAGTTGATTAGTACACAAATACCAATAGGCAACCCTAAGCCTTAACAAAAAATTAAAGTTCACTTAATCACCAATTATCATATATAGACTGCCAGCCAGCTTTAGATGCTTCACTATCAATAAATAAATTACCAACACCCCAAACTAACCCTACTCCTACTGCAACTGGTGCAGAGACCACAAATGCAGCACCAACAGCAACTGTTGTGCCAGCTATTTGCAAACTATTATATATTGCATTGCCGGCACTGACATTTCCTGTAGTCGAATACTCATGTTGCAGATCATAACCGGAAAGCCCATAAGAAAGAACTGTTCCTGCTGGGCCTGCTATTTTAGCCCCAGTCTTTAGTGCTGGCGATATGGATTGTAACCCAGAATAACTCCCAGCCACACCTCGTGAACCCGGCGCATATTTACCTATTGACCATGTATGAGCAGTGGATGTTCCAGAGTTTGTGAACGTTGAAAGAAAGCTAGCCCCGCCCTTGCCTGAGTATAAAGAAAAAGCAGGCACTGCATCCGCAATACTCAAAGCTGTTATTCCCTTAGTGGTCGAATCGCCGACTGTCTTAATCATTGAATAAGGCTCAAATGACTTAGACATCGGTTCTCTCTGAGGATGCCCTCCAACATAATCCCAAGCTATCTGTTCAACCTGCGCCTGAGTCAAGCCATAAGGACTGTCAACGGTACATTGTCCCGACCAAACCCAACTTGTACCGGCATCCTGTTTGTGAGTCGAATTCCCAAAGTGGTTTACTAAAGCAGCTTTATTGCCTAGATGCAGATTTTCTTCGTCCCATTGGAGCGGCTTATCTTGTTCGCTGAGCGGCGTCACAATCACGGTTGGGTCTTTTTTCACCCTTACTGGAATTGCTGGCCTTAGCCCTGCTTTCCTTGTTTTCTCAAACATCAGCTGACGTTTAACTCGAACCTCCTCATCAAGTATTTCTCCTTTTGTTACGTTTGCCAGAGAATTACCAAATGCATCCGTTAAAAGCTGACCTGATTGGCTTCTCAAGGATTCTCCTCGAAGCAGAGATGCTACTGCGGATCCCGCAAAACCAGAGACCGTTCCACCAATGACTTGTCCGGCTAAGTTACTACCCATATTAATATATTGGTTGGTACTACTGCTGACTAAGCCACCTACAGCAGAAGCAGCTAAAGTTTCCCAACTGAATGACGTATCCATCCCAAGGGTTTTGCTTCCCAAATAATTGGTAGAATAGTTTACGGCGCTACGCGCAAGGTTGTTGCCATATGATCCAAAGTTAACCGTTCCTCCTTGCAGAGCCGCACCAAAGCCAGCAGTCGCTCCAGCTGCCAAACCACCCAGTGCAACCTGGTCCCATGAAAATTTATCCACTACGCCCATTGCCATACCAACAAGCTGGGAAGCGGCAGCACCTAGGGCTCCCCCTACAGCGGCAGCAGCGATGCCTAGCGCGGCAGAACCTGCAACTGATGCACCGCCAAGCACAGCTAGGCCCGTTCCACCAACGGTGGCCGCTGTCGCTGCACCAGCTCCCGCTGCGGCGGCACCTCCAGCGGCTGCAGCACCACTAAAGGCCACTGCAGCAGCTCCTGCAGTATAAACTGTTACAACAACCGCTACTGCAACCATTATTATCTGAGCAATAGGGTTACAACTTTTCTTTGGCGGTGGTGGTGGCATTGGCTCTGGGTTTATATCTCCCAAGACTTCACTTTCGTTGTACGGTTTAAAACTGTCTGCGCCATTGAAAGTTTGGGTATGGATATTCGGCACCAGTAGTACTTGACCCGTCAATGGCTTTTCTGTGGGTGATAAACCATTCGCATCAGCAATCAAGTACCAGTAACGCGAATCTCCAAACAGGGAATGTGAGATTTTCTGGAGCGAATCGCCTGATTTTACCGTGTAAGACCCCGGTTGAGTGCCTGTATTTGAAACGCTGTCATCCAGCAGATCCGCATCAAGTTCATATGCAGACAAAAGACCGACTTGATTACCTGATGCTGCAAGATTCGCCGTCAGATCCGAGCGACCTTTTATCTGAAGTTTTATTTGACTATCGAAGTCACTCAGGACAAATCGTTGACTTTCTTGTTTTGTACTTTCCACAAGGATCAGGTCACCCGCAGAATCGTATCTAAATTTTGTTTCTCCGGTCACCCAACGATTTGCGTTAGGCTTAAATGGATTAAACTGGTCAACCATAACTCTAGAATGCTTAATTCGAGAGCGTTTGAACGGATCGCTTTTGAAATACTTATACTCCACCTTATCGAGCATACTGTCGCCAGGGCGATGTATAAATATATCTTGGGAAGCTATTTGCCCTGTATAGTGATAGTTGAACGTGGTCTCATAATCTTTTACAGCTCTTTCTTTCCAAACAGTCTGTTGCTTGAGCAGTCCATCCTCATAAGATGACTGGGTCAGGGATTCAGTTCTTTTTGTTTCGGTGAGCTGCCCTGAACGGTAGGCAAACTCAGTGCGCACGTCTGACAAAGTCAATGCATGACCAGTAATAGTGCTGGCTTGATTGAACTCACGAGTGACCACTTCATCATTACCATAGGTTGTGTATTCTGTAATATGAGAAAGGTGACCGTTTTCTGCGTCATAGCCAATCTTTCTCTCTTTTTTGACAGAATCCCATTCTATTTCAACAATTTTTCTACCCGCGAGATCGTATTCTATAACTCTACTACCCGACCGGCCAGACATTTTAATGGCGTCGACGCTCATGTCATTTGAACTTTTATGAGAGGCGATTTTGCGATTTTCAGAGTCATAGTGATGCCACTGATACTTTGTGAGTCCGAGATGTTTAGAAGTGACCTTTCTTCTGTTGCCTACAGCATCATACTCATACAAAATTTCCGCACCATGCAGAGAGCGCCCTGATAACTTAGCTTCATAGGTGTTTAAACGCTTGAGCCGACCTAAACTGTCCCAATCGGTACGAGTGATCGTAGAACCGTGAATGTTTCCATTACCCTTTAGTTGCCTCCAGACTTCTCGTCCATGCAGGTCGTAAGAGTACGTCTCAATTTTGTCTGCGCTGTGGCGCATACGCAGCTTGCCATCATTGTAATACTTATATTCGACCTCAATACCAGCCCCACTTTTGGCAATTAAGAACCCTGCGTGATCATAGTAATAAGAGACTTTTGAACCATTTGCGAGAATATCTTCGATTTTTTTCCCAGTTTGCAGGCTGTATTTATACTGCTTCTTAGACTTTTCCACACCATTACGCAGCCAAGCTTCAGACACTTTTTCCCCTCGGTCGTTATACGCATACTTGCGATGAACTCCCTTACCGTGTGTCTCTATGACATTGCTCAGTTCATCATATTTAATAAAACTCTGATAGCCTGAGTTTCCATAACGTGTTTCACTAGTTCTTCGACCAGCTTCGTCATAGGTGTAACTTTCGTAAACGACGACATTTCTATAACCAGGCGTGAGTTTCCCACGCGACAATAACTGACTTTTTTTGTCATAGTTATACATTTCACCCAGTTCACCTGGCCTGATACGACCCAACATATCGCCATGAATATTGCGTAAATAGTAGGTTTTAAGGCCTTTACTGTTGATATCGACTAGCTTTGTGCCAGAGTTATCATAAGTTGTTTTTTGCCAGTTGCCGTTTGCATCTTGTACTGCAATACGATTACCGCGCAAATCATAGTAGAACAGCGTGACAGGGCGACTATAGCTGATGGAGCCGTCATCCTCGATCACCGTCACTCTTGGGCCAATTTGTTTAACCATCTGATTTTTAGAGTTATACTCAAATTCGTATTGCACTCCATTCACGGTTTTCTTAACAACATTTCCCCATCGGTCTAACTCTTGTTCTGTGATGGGTTTCACTAAAGAATAAGTCGGTTTCTGTCCTCTTTGTAAGTCCTCATACACATTGTTATACAGGCTAACCTCGGGTTTTTCCTCACGGATGAGATTACCTAGAAGATCGTAGTCTCTATGAGTTGTTGAAGGTAATAAACGTTCACTTTTGTCGTCGTAATAATATGTGCTTTCGCCTGAAACTCTGCCGTATAAATTAAATTTATAGGTTTTTTGTATTCCATTTTTAATCTCTTTGATAAGGTTACCCAAAGAATCGTATTGATAACTTTCAGTCTCGATACCATTTAGTTTACGGCTGACGATTTCTCCATAAGCATTGTACTCAACCGATTGGTCAATATCTCCCGACGAGGCTTTCTGCTTAGTTGCAACCTGACGGCCAGTCGCATCATAGCGATATTCTTTAACTATATCGTGATAGTATGACATCGCTTGGAGAGAGGCCATTGAAGAGGCATTCTGACCTTCAGACGTAACACGGTTCATATTATCCGTATTCACATAAGTCAAATGTCCTTCGGCGTCTCTCATGCCGGTTCGTAAGCCAAGCTTGTTGTAATAGGTGTAGCTCTCTCGATCGCCCGCAACCACCTTGACTTGGTTACCTCGAGCATCATAAAAAAACTGAGTTTGTAATCTCTCAATTGACTGTGGCACATTGCCTAGAGTCTCAGGTCTAAAATCGAAAACTTCTTTTTCACCAGACCAAGTAGAGATAAGACGTCCTAGCGCATCATATTGATACTTTAGGCTCGACTGGGATGCTTTAATTTCATCATCAGATTTAGAACCGCTGCTTACAGCACTCAGTATTACGCGCCCTGCATAATCAAAGAAAGAAGTTGAGACTACGTCTGTCCGGTATTCACGAAGCTCGTCGGAGTCAACCTTATAGAGCAACGAATTCTTTAGGATGGTTTTATGCTTATTTCCTTTCTTATCATAAACATACTCAACTCTGCGTTCATTACTGGCTTGCGACATCCATGTTGTGAGATCTTCCTCATTCCAATCCCCTAAATACTTATCTGCGAATTCAATCTTGCTCTTGATTTCACCATATCCATTGTATTCATAGTATGTGATATAATTTTCAGCGTCTTTGCTAGCAACTAGTACTCCATCATAACTAAACAACTGTTTTTTATTAATAAAGGTATCAACGCCGTCGCTTACATCAGACTGAACTTTGTCTCCAAAGGCATTATAATGAACTGTGTCAATACGTTGATCAGATGTCGCTGTACCATAGTTTTTAACTGACTTTTGTCGTCCTGCCTGGTCAAACTTATACTCGATAGTTCGACTCTTCGCCTGCACATCGGCTTGATTGACAAAACTTTCAATCTCTTCCAACAAAACAGGCTGACCTATAGTCCTACTAGGAAGAGCACTTTCATATCTGATCTGAAGGGACTTGTCGCCAAACGCATTGTATTGATGCTCAGTGATGAAACCAAGCTCATCAATATCAAACCTTAATTGTCCCAACGAGTCATACACTTTGTCCCGGCGCCCACCTTGCAGGTTGACATGGACAATAGCCAGTCCCTGTTCGTCGAAGTAAACGCGGCTTCCTCCCATACCCAATGACTGTCCTTGATGACCTTGTACATCAAACACAAATTTCTCTACACTCTCCATATTGGTTCCAGAAGCGCGCTTTATACCTGTCACATTTCCAAGGCTATCGTATTGAAACTCAGTGATTAAGTTTTGTCCTGTTTTGAGTAATTCATTGTCATAAATACTCATGTCTAGATAATCTACTTTTGCCGAGCTTTCAGCAACTTTATTACCACGCTGGTCATAGAAATAGGAGGTGGTATGAACATCATCTTCATCCTGATTTTGAACATACTGATCAAGGAAAGCTTTTTCTTCTTGGTAACCAATATGGTTCGCCATTATCAGTTCAAATTCACGCTTCAAAGCATCATTTTCAACATACACTTTCTTTCTTGCCTGCTCCGAGTGGCGGGTATATTGATATTCGACCAAATAACCTTCTCCATCTAGCTCGAAACGCAAGCGACCTAAAGCATCAAACACGCTCAACTCAGGCCGCACTCGACCAGCGGCCAATTCTTGTGTCAACTGAAATTGTAAAGCCGCCACCGATGCTTCACTGTGGTCGTGAAGTGTCACCGATTTATCGTAGCGAATTGTGTGAGTGACTCGGCCCATGAGGTCGTATACTCGCTCACTCACATGACCTTTTTCGTTGATACTAAAACGCAATTGACCTTTCGCGTCATAAATGGAATCACTGACTCGATTGGCAGCCGAAGTGATAAGCCAATCAATGTCTGTCACTGGTTTAGCGTAACGCGTAGTGCGTATCACTCTATTGTCCGCATCGTATTCGTAGCCTGTCGCATACCCCAAGCCATCAATATCAAACGCCAGACGACCAGCTTCGTCATAGCGATGTTCAGTTGTACGTCCATCCCCCGACAACGCCAGTCTCACCTTATCAACTGTCCACTCTGTCAGCCCTGATACAGCCTGTGCATAACGAGTCGTCTTCTTAATGCGGTTAGCCCTGTCGTACTCATACTCCGTGACATAATTTAGCGCATTAATTTCAAATTTAACCCGACCTTTAGCATCATACACGGTACGTGTAATACCGCCCTGACCCGTCTGCTTTTCTATCATCTGGCCCGCTGTGTTGTAGCGATAGGACACACTGCGATTACTCGCCCGGCCGGTCCAGTCTTCACCAGAGCGCACCCGCTTTTCTAACACCGCACCCGTGGCGTCTCGCTCGTACTCGGTCACACGCTCTTGGCGCAGCTCGCCCTCCTCGGTCAATGCGCCTTCGATGTGCTGGATAACCTGCCCATTGAGGTCATAAGTAAAGGCGCTTGCCACCCCGCCTTGCTCAGTCCAGACTTTTCGCCCTTGGCTGTCAAAGCGCAAGGTGGTCACGCGCCCTTCGTTATTTTCACTAATACGCTGCCCGTCGGCATTGTAGGCGTATGTGGTGGTGAGCTTTTCTCCATCGGC